>NZ_JBHXSK010000067.1:0-57724 GCF_042716195.1 Streptomyces sp. NPDC058683 | reverse complement strand
CCGCCCGGCGCCACTCGTAGATCGTTGAGCTACGGCACCAACACGCGCGCGTCGGCTGGGTGATCGTTACCGACATCACGCTTTCAAGTTCAGTACCCCATCGTGTCCTTGGCCCACTTCACGGGACCGGTGTTCTCCACGTACCGGGCCGCGACCCACCCGGGGCGGTCGCGCAGCAGGTACCAAATGTCGTTACCGTCGATGACCTGGGCCCTCACCTTCGACCGCAAGCTGACTTTTTCGCCGTGCGCGAGACGGCCAATCTCGTGGGAGTCGGTACTGGGGAACTCCCTTACCACCACTCCCGAGTCGCTCACGACAGTCCCGTAAGGCTGGCTAGGTGCAGCACTCATCTCTTCCTCGCTTTTCCTTCATCGGCGCAACACGGGCCCGCCGCACCAGCGGGCTTCGGAACAGGCAGGACCGCAACGGTCCGCCCGTGTGCCGCGACCCTAGGAGAATGACCAGCGCAACCGGACGCTCAAGCACCGCTTCGGCAATCCGTTCGCGCAGATCAGGCCAGGTGCGACGCCCGATCAGCGGGCGTCACCGGGCGCGAGGAGACTGGTCACCTCGGCGATCGAGCCCCGATTCCCAAGGGAATGAGACGGATAGGTCCGGGCCTCGCGCCAGGACGCCTTGAGCACATAGTTGGCCAGAGAGGCCATGGTGCTCAGTCACACACCAGGTGGTTCCCAACCTGGGAACCAGCTCTGACCACGCAGACCGACGGCATCGCGCGTTCCGTGGATCAGTAGCGGTGGCCGGGCCAGTGCGGGTCCTCCCAGCGGTCAAGACCGGTGACCCCGAGCAGCCGTATCCGGTGAAGCAGTTCTTCGGATGCGCCGATGGCACGTAGCCGGGTTGGAGCATGGCGGACCAGCCAGGCAGTCAGCTCGGCGCGCATCTCTTCCTCGTTCTCCCAAGCATCCCAGGGCAGTTGGTCACCGAGCAGGTCGCACTCCCACTGTGTCGCCGCTTCGGCCAGGTGCTGGTCGGCCGCAGGTCCGGTCAGTGCTTCCCAGGTGTGCAGCCACGGGCTCAGTGCGCCCGATGCCTCGGCGCTCAGTATGAGGACCTCGTACGCGGGTACGGCGGGATCCGGATCGGTGAGCGTATGCGCCCACCAGGCACGCAGGAATTCCTCGACCGCCGCGGCCTGCTCAGCAGGCCACTGCTGCCAGTGGCCGAGGGCGAACGAGCGCCCGACCGTTTCCATGCCGAAGAGAGGCTCGATGAGGCCGCTGACGAGGGCCGTGGCGAACTGGGGCAGAATCCTGCGGAGGACGGATGCGTGATCGCTCCAGTCGATGGCCTCCCATGTGCGCCGCAGAAGGTCGGGGTCCAGCTCCGTGTCCGCCACCTTGAGCTGGGCAAGATCTTCCGCGCTGCCCCAGTGGCATTCGCAGTTGTGCTCGTCGGGGTGAGCGGTCATCCCCCGGAAGGTGACTGCCAGGCCGTCCATGGCGGCGTCGAGGCGGAGTCGGGCGTGGGATCGGTCGAGGTTCATCATGGACGTTCGCCTTCGAGGACTCCGGGAGTCAGCGCCGCCCGAAGATCGCTAACTTACCGGGGCGGGCCCCAGCCCGCAATCAACATAAATGACAACCGCCGCTCGCTCACCCGAGGTTGGTCCGGCCGAAGCATGCGCTTGAGGAGCGGAGCCCCACTCCGGGCACCTTCGGCGTAGGCGCCGACCTGGTCACGGCAGATCACCTCGATCTCAGGGTGACCGCGCAGCCAGGCGGTCAGCGGCTCGGCGTCCCGGCCCGGCAGTACATCGACCGGGCGCCGGCCTTCCAGGTCCACGCGGAGCCGGTCCAGGTGTGAGGCCGCGCGACGCGGCGGGGTCCGTCCTCCGGCGCGCCGCGGACCCCGGCCTCGTGACACGAGCTCAGCCGCGGGGGCTGGTGATCCGTTCGGGCTGGATCACGTAGATCACCCGGACCTGGTCGCGGCCGCCGAACCACGGGTAGGGCCCGCCGAGGTACTTCTGCGCGAGCGCCTCGATGTGCTCGACCGCTCCCTCGGTGGTCACCCGCACCACACGGCCGCGGATCTGGACGTAGGAGGACGGTTCCGAGGGGTCGGAGACCGCTATGGCCACCCGCGGGTCGCGCGCGATGTTCCGGGTCTTCTGATGCGACTCCACGCTGTTGATCAGGACGTGCTCACCGTCGGTGTCGACCCATGTCTGGGTGAGCTGGGGCGAGCCGTCGGGCATCGTCGTGGCGATGTAGCAGGTGCTGGGGCGTCGCAGCATCGCCACCACGTTCTCGCCGAGGGATACGGGCATGGGGGTCTCCAGGAGTAGGGCCGGTGGATGCCGGGCCCACGGTAGCCACGCGTGCGGACCGGCCCTCGCCCAGCCCCGGGAACCGCGCACCGGCCGCGGCTCAGAGTCCGCGGTACACCTTGTGCTGGGCGGCCTGGGCGCGCGGGCGGACGACGAGCAGCTCGATGTTGACCTGCGAGGGCCGGGTCACCGTCCAGGCCAGCGAAAGGTTCCTGGTCTGCTGGTCGTACATGCCGATGCGTTGAGCCCTGGCGGCCGCGACGTACAGCGACGCAGGCGAGGCCGGGTCCCTGGGGGACGGCGATGTGGCCGTCAACCGACCCGTCGGTTCACGGCCCCTCACGCAGCAGCCGTGCGATGCCCGCCGGGCTGAAGGCGTCCTGGGTGGCCAGGGCGATGCCGCCGTGCAGGCCGGAGGCTCCCTTGAGCTGGGTCGCGGTGATGGTGAGTTTGCGGGTGGCCAGCGGGAGGGCCCGCTGGTACACGGCGGCCCGTACGGCGGAGACGAGGTCGTCGCGCAGTTCGCTGAGCGGTCCGGCCAGCACCACGGTGCGCGGGTTGAACATGTGGACCAGCATGGCCACGACCTCGCCGATCTCCGTGGCGGCCTGACGCACGGCGTGCAGGGCGGTCGGGTCACCGGCAGCGATACGCCGGGCGAGTTCGCGGGCCCCGTGCAGCGGATCCTCGGCGGTCGACTCGGCGATGCCGAGGCCGCGCAGTACCGCCTTGTGGGAGGCCAGCGCTCCCACACAGCCGACGTTGCCGCAGGCGCACAGGACGTTGCTACCGCTCACGGCCCGGATGTGGCCGATGTCGCCGGCGGCACCGTCGGCGCCGCGGTACACGTCACTGGTCGTGGTGATGAGTCCGGCCCCGATGCCGCTCGCGATCTTGACGCACAGCAGCGGAGTCTCCAGCCGGGCCTGCGCGGCCTCGCCCAGCGCCATCAGGTTGACGTCGTTGTCCACCACGGTGGGCGCGTGGAAGCGCTCCCGGAGGTACTCGGCGACGGGAAAGCCGTCCCAGCCGGGCATGCCCGTCGGCTGCACCGCACACCCCTGCTCGAAGTCCACCGGCCCGGGCAGACCGACGACCACCTCGCGCACGCGGTCGGGAGCGCGCCGGTGCTTCTCCAGCAGCCCGTGCAGCTGGTCGGTCACCGCATCCAGTACCGCTCGTGGTCCCGCGTCGATCCGGACGTTCACCGTCTCCCGCGCGATCACCCGTCGGGTCAGATCGGCGATGGCGATCTGCGACTCCGCGGTGTCGACGTCCACGACGATCACGGTCCCCGCCTGCGGGCTGATCGTCAGCACGCGGGGCGGCCGGCCCCGCACCGACCGTCTGGACTCGACCTCCTCCAGAATCCCGGTGCCGACGAGATGGTCGACCTGCTGACCCACGGTCGACCGGGCCAGGCCACTGCGCCGGGCGATCTCGGCGCGGTTGGTCGCCTGGCCGGAGACCACGAGCCCCAGCACGCGGCGCAGTGCGAGCGGCACGGACGCGGACCCGACTTCGTCTTCGGCGTTGCCGTCATCTTTATGCATTCACGTGAACGTAATGCCGTTCCCTTGTATCCGTCAACGGAGTCCGAGCGGCGCGAGTTGAGACCGGATCAAGCGGACATGTTTCCCGAATTTCGACGTCTTTTAGGCCTTGAAGAAAATTAAATTGGTTCTCTTGTGCTGCGTTGGCGAACTAAACGATGGTGTTGCGCAACGCGGCGTTCAGACCGCGGTCGGTCGCTGGACGACGGCGGAGGTGCACCCGTGAGTGACTCGATGCGGGCAGTGGTGGTGGGCGCCGGAATGATCGGCGCCGTCCACACCCGGGCCATCCGTGCCGCGGGCGGCTCCGTGGTCGGAGTGGTCGCTTCGACCCCCGAGCGCAGCGCGAGGGTCGCCGACGAGTGGGCGGTGCCCGCCCGCTATCCCGACCTCCCGGCGGCGCTCGCCGACGACAGCGTCACGGTCGTCCACGTGTGCACCCCGAACGCGCTGCACGTGCGGCAGGCGGAGGCGGCCCTGCGCGCCGGAAAGCACGTGATCTGCGAGAAGCCGCTCGCCACGTCCGCCGCCGACGCCGAACGGCTGACGCGGCTGGCACGGGAGGCGGGACTGCTGCTCGCCGTCCCCTTCGTCTACCGCTACCACCCGCTCGTCCGGGAGATCCGCGACCGTCGGCTGCGCGGCGAGTTCGGGGCGTGGCAGCTGATGCACGGCAGCTATCTGCAGGACTGGATGCTCTCCGCCGACGCCGTCTCCTGGCGGGTCGACCCGCTGGACGGCGGACCGTCGAGGGCGTTCGCGGACATCGGCTCGCACTGGTGCGACCTGGTCGAATGGGTCGCCGGAGTGCGCTTCACCGAGGTGACCGCGAGGCTCGGCACCACGGTCGCCACCCGCCCCGCCGGCACCAGTGCGAGCTTCTCGACCGCCGCCGGGGGACCGCGGGTCCAGGTGCGCACGGAGGACGTGGCGACTGTGCTGCTGCGCACCGGCGACGGTGTCCTCGGCTCGCTGACGGTGTCCCAGGTGTCGGCCGGCCGCAAGAACCGGCTGTGGTTCGAGCTCGACGGTTCCATGGGCAGCGCGGTCTTCGACCAGGAGAACCCCGAGACAGCGTGGCTCGGCGCCCCCGACGGAGCGCGCATCCTCATGCGCGACCCCGGCCACGGTTCGGCCGAGCAGCGTCGCCTCTCCCACCTGCCCGCCGGTCACGCGCAGGGCTACGGCGACTGCTTCGCCGCCTTCGTCGCCGATGCCTACGCGGCGATCCGCGGAGCGACGCCCGAGGGCCTGCCCACCGGCGCGGACGGTGTCCGCTCGGCCCGACTCGTCGAAGCCGTGCTCGCCTCCGCAGCGTCGCTCACCTGGACAGATATCGCTTCCGCACCCGCAGCCCTGGAGGCCTCCGCATGAAACTCGGCATGCTCACCGCCTGTCTGCCCCGGCTCTCCCTCGCCGAGATCGCCGCCTGGGCGAGCGAGGCCGGCTACGAGGCCCTGGAAGTCGCCGCCTGGCCGGACACCGGGGGCCGCGACTTCGAGGCGGCCCACCTCCCGGTGGCCGGCTTCGACGACCGGGCGGCCGACGCGACACGCGCCCTGCTGGAGAAACACAGCCTCGGCATCTCCGCCCTCGCCTACTACGAGAACAACCTCCATCCCGACCCGGAGCGCCGGACCGCGATCCACGCCCACCTGAAGGCGGTCGTGGACACGGCGGCGGCCCTCGAAGTCCCGTACGTCGGCACTTTCGTCGGGCGGGACTGGACCCGCCCGGTGGCGCACAACCTGGCCGAGGCCGAGACGGTCTTCCCCGAACTCGTCGAGTACGCGGGTGAGAAGGGGGTGAAGCTCATCATCGAGAACTGTGTGATGGAGGGCTGGCACCCCGACGGCTACCCGGGCAACCTCGCCTACTCGCCCGAGCTGTGGGAGTGGATGTTCTCCCTCGGTCTCTACCTCAACTGGGACCCCTCGCACCTGACCTGGATCGGCATCGACCCCGTCACCACCATCGCGCCGTACGCCGACCGCATCGTCCACGCCCAGGCCAAGGACCTCCAGATCCTGCCCGGCAAGGTCGACCGCTACGGCTTCTTCGGCAAGGCGGTACAACGCAACGACCCCTGGGACACCGGCTGGTGGCGCTACCGCGTGCCGGGCCGCGGCCAGGTCGACTGGAAAGCCGTCGTGGACGCGCTGTACGAGAACGGCTTCAGCGGAACCCTCTCCGTCGAGCACGAGGACCCGGTGTGGAGCGGCACCGAGGAACGAGTCAAGACCGGCCTGGAGATCGCACACCAGACCCTGCGCCCCCTCGTCATCACCTGAACACCACCACCTCAACCCCTTATGAATTGCGGGAGATCCATGGCTCAGCAGCACGCACGGCACCGCATCGGGATCCTGGGCGCCGGCAACATCTTCGGCCGCTATGTCGAGGGCCTGCGCACCTTCCCGGAGCTCGAGGTGGTCCGTGTGGCCGACGTCGACACGGCCCGCGCCCGACAGGCCGCGGACGAGTACGGCATAGCGGCCTGGGGCGACGGCGACGAACTCCTCGCCGACGACTCCGTCGAGATCGTCGTCAACATCACCCCGCCGCAGTTCCACGCCAAGACCGTCATCGCCGCGCTGGAGGCCGGCAAGCACGTCTATGTGGAGAAGCCGCTCGCGGCCACGGTCGAGGAGGCCCGTGAGGTCCTCGACGCCGCCGGGCGGGGCACGGCGCTGCTGGGGTCGGCCCCTGACACCTTCCTCGGCAGCGCCGTGCAGACCGCCCGGCACGCCGTCGACGCGGGCAGGATCGGTGAGGTGGTGGGCGCCACCGCCTTCGTCCGCTCCAGCCGCTCGGAGACCTGGCACCCGGACCCGCGCGCCTTCTACGGCCCCGGCGGCGGTCCGGTCCTGGACATGGGCCCCTACTACCTGGCCGCGCTCGTCAACTGCCTCGGCCCGGTCAGGCAGCTGTCGGCGGCGACCCGTATCGGAGCACCGACCCGCAAGGTCACCAGCCCCGACCGGGTGGTCGACGAGATCACGGTCGACGTCCCCACCCACGCCTCGGCCACCCTGGCCTTCGCCTCCGGAGCCATCGGCACCACGCTCATGAGCTTCGACGTCTGGGACACCGAGCTGCCGCGCATCGAGATCTACGGCACCGAGGGCACCCTCGCGCTGCCCAACCCCAACTTCTTCGACGGTGATGTACGCCTCAAGCGCCACGGGGACGCGGACTGGCAGGTGCTCACCCCGGTCACCGAGCTCTTCGGCGCCGTCGGCACCGCCGAACAGCACCGTCGAGGCCTCGGCGTCCGCGACCTCGCCGGCGCGATCGACGGCGGGCCGCACCGCGCGAACGCCCAGTTCGCCTTCCACGTCCTGGAGGTTCTCACGAGCTTCGAGATCTCCCAGCGGGAGAACCGTTTCGTCACTCCGGCCAGCAGCTGTGAACGCCCTGAGCCGCGCCCCGCCCACCGAGAGGACCGCACCGCATGAAGATCAGGCAGGACCGTCTGGCCATCAACCCCCTGCAATGGGTCGCGAGCGCCGACGGCTGGATCGACCCCACGCTCGCCCCGCCGCTCGACCAGCAGCTCGCGGTCATCCGCGACGCCGGCATCACCGCCCTGCACAGCGCCGTCCCCGGCGACCTGACCGCGCGGGCGTACGCCGAGAAGCTCGCCGACTACGGCATCAGCCTCGCGCCCGGCTACATCCCGGTCCGCCTGACCGACGACGCGACCGAGCGGCAGACCTTCCGTGACACGGCCGCGCGGGTCGCCGCACAGCACGCGGAACTCGGCGTACCCACCGTCTTCCTGGCCATGGGCATGGCGAAGGACGCCGAGCGCGTGTCCCGTCCCGCCGTCGGGTATCTGGCGGAGCAGGGACGACTGGAGCGGGTACGGGACCTGCTCGCCGAGATCGCCGGGATCATCCGCGCGGAAGGGATCACCCCGGCCTTCCACCCGCATGTGGGCACCTGGGCCGAGACCGAGCTGGAGACCAGGTTCATCCTCGACACCGTCGACTCCTCCCTCCTCGCCTTCGGCCCCGACATGGGCCACCTGGCATGGGCCGGCGCCGACCCGGCGCAGCTCGTGCGCGACTACGCGGACCGCGTGGCGAGTGTCCACATCAAGGACCTGGACCTCGGCCTCGCCGCGCAGGCCCGAGAGGCCGGCTGGGACTACCGCAAGACCGTCCTGGCGGGGCTGTGGTCGGAACCCGGCCACGGAAACGCCGACATAGAAAGCTTCATCGGCGCCCTGCCCGACGACTTCGACGGGTGGCTGATCATCGAGGTCGACCGGGGCGCCCGGCCGACGCCGGACGAGAGCGTGCGGCTCTGCGGCGAGTGGGCCGCGCGGCAGGCGTAGGCGTGACCTGCTTACGCGGCGCGGCAGCGGTACCGGCAGTGAACCCCCGGCAGCGGGGCGACCCGGGGGACATCCAGGAGACTGAGGATTGAGACAGGTGGAGAGAACATGCGCAAGACAGTGGCGTTCATCGGCGCCGGGATCCTGACAGCGACGGTCACGGCCTGTGGCGGCGGCACCCAGGCCGCCGGCTCGGACAAGACCCTGACCCTCGCGGAGTCGGTCACGGCGACGCCGTGGGACCTGGCGAAGGCGAGCATGGGCCCCGAGGCCCAGTACTACCAGCCGGTGTACGACACCCTGATCCGGCTGAACACCAAGGGGGAGCCCACCCCCAACCTGGCCACCTCGTGGACGTACGACAAGGCCCAGACGACCCTGACCCTGAAACTGCGCGACGGGGTGAAGTTCACCGACGGCACCGCGCTCGACGCGGACGCGGTGCGCGAGAACCTGCTGCACACCAAGAGCGGAACGGGAACCGCGGCCGGCGAGATCCAGGACATCTCCGGTGTGGACGTCGTCGACGCCCACACCGTGGCCGTCCGGCTGAGCCACCCCACGGCAGCGTTCCTGCCCGCACTGGGCCAGGTCTCCGGCATGATCGCCAGCCCCAAGGCGCTCGATGGGACCAAGACCCCGGTCGGCTCGGGCCCGTACAAGCTGGACACCAGCGCCACCACCGCCGGGCAGACGTACACCTACACCCGTAACCCGGACTACTGGAACGCGAAGGCCTTCCCCTACGGCAAGATCGTCATCAAGTACCTGGCCGACCCGACGGCGCGCACCAACGCCCTGCTGTCCGGCCAGCTCGACGGCGCCACCCTCAACCTCAACCGGGTGAAGACCGTCAAGGGCCGGGGCCTGAACGTCGTCACCTACCAGCCCGGCGACGTCGAGGGCCTCTACATCTGGGACCGCGCCGGCAAGAAGGTGCCCGCCCTCGGCAAGCTGAAGGTCCGGCAGGCGCTGAACTACGCCTTCGACAAGCAGGCCCTCATCAAGTCGACGAAGACCGGCCTGGGTACCCCGACCACGCAGGTCTTCGCCAAGGGCGAGGACGGCTACCAGGCCGCGCTGGACGACAAGTACTCCTACGATCCGAAGAAGGCCAAGGAGCTGCTGGCCGAGGCCGGCTACCCGAACGGCTTCGCCGTCACCATCCCCGACTTCTCCGCGATCTTCCCGCAGGAGCAGGCCGCGCTCACCCAGTCCCTCAAGGACATCGGCATCAAGGTCACGCTGGACAGCCTGCCCAGCGACCAGATCTTCAGCGCCATGCTGTCCGGCAAGTACGCGATGTCGTACTTCAAGCTGGGCGCGCCCACCGCCTGGGACAAGGTTCAGCTGGAGCTGACGAACAAGTCCACCTGGAATCCCTTCAAGTACGACGACCCGAAGGCCGACGACCTCATCGCCCGCATCGGCAAGGCGACCGGGGCCGCGCGGGAGAAGCTCTTCGTGCAGCTCAACACCTACGTCGTCGACCAGGCCTGGAACGCGCCCTGGAGCGTCATCGCCAACGCGTACGCGACCGCGAAGGACGTCAAGGTGACACCTCAGCCCGGCTCCCAGTACCCGCCGATCTACAACTACGCGCCGGCGAAGTAGTCGCCGGTCCTCTCCGGCACGCGGAAGGAGGAACTGACCGTGCTCGTCTTCTTGTTCCGGCGCATCGCCGCCGGCGCCGTCCTGGTGGTCGTCGTGGCCACCGCGACGTTCCTACTGCTCAGCCTCACGGGCACCGATGTCGCCCGCAATGTCCTGGGCGAGACGGCCTCGCGGTCGGCGGTGGCCCAGAAGAGCCATGAACTCGGCCTGGACCAGCCCCTGGTGGAGCGGTACTGGCACTGGATCGAACAGGCGGTGCAGGGCAACCTGGGCTCTTCGTGGTTCACCGGCGACTCGGTGAACCAGTCCCTGATGGACACGCTGCCGGTCACCCTCTCCGTGGTCCTCGCCGGAATGCTGGTCGCGGCGGTGCTCAGTGTGGCACTGGGCGCCGCGGCGGCACTGCGCGGCGGCTGGGTGGACCGTCTCGTCCAGTTCGCCGCCGTGCTCGGCACCGCGGTGCCGAGCTTCCTGATCGCCCTGATCCTCGCCGTCACCCTGGCGGTACAGCTCGGATGGCTGCCCGCCACCGGCTACGTCACCCTCGGCGAGTCCGGCACCGGCTGGCTCGAGTCCATCACCCTGCCCGCCCTGTCCCTGGCCGTCGCCGCTACCGCGGCCACCGCGATGCAGGTGCGCGGCGCGCTGATCGACGTGCTGCGCGCCGACTTCGTCCGCACTCTGCGCAGCCGGGGACTGAACACCCGCAGCGTCGTGTTCCGGCACGCGCTGCGCAACGCGGCGCCACCCGCCCTGACCGTGCTCGCCCTGCAGTTCATCGGTCTGATCGGCGGCGCCGTCGTCGTGGAGAAGGTGTTCGGCCTGCCGGGCATCGGCACCCTCGCCAACTCGGCCGCCGTACGCGGTGACGCGCCCGTGCTCCTTGGCACGGTCGTCGTCACCGTCGTGATCGTCGTCGCCGTCAACCTGCTGCTGGACATCGCGTACGGCTGGCTCAACCCCAAGGTGCGTGTCTCATGACCGACGTGGCCCCGGCTCCGTCCCCCGGGCGCGACCGCCTCCTGCGCCGGACCCTGCGCGACCCCCTGACCGTCGTCTGCCTGGTCGTCCTCGGCCTGGTGATCGCGGCGAGTCTCGCGGCACCGCTCCTCACCGACCAGGCCCCCGACCGCAGTGTCCTCGGCGACACGCTCGCGCCCATGTCGGGCGCCCACCCCCTCGGCGGCGACGGCGTCGGCCGGGACGTCCTGTCCCGGCTGCTGTACGGCGGCCGCACCAGCCTGGTGGGCGGCACCCTCGCCGTCCTTGTCGCCTTCGCCGTCGGCGCACCGCTCGGCCTGATCAGCGGCTTCTACCGGGGCTGGTTCGACGCCGTGGCCGGGTGGATCACCAATGTCATCATGGCCGTACCCGCGATCATCGTGATGCTCGTGGTCATGGCGGCCATCTCGCAGGACCTCAACGTCGCCATGATCGTCCTCGGCGTGATCATGGTCCCGATGGTCTTCCGCCTCATCCGCGCCTCGGTGCTCGCGGTCCGCGAGGAGCTCTACGTGGACGCGGCCCGCGTCTCCGGGCTCGGCGACGCGCGGATCATGCGCCGGCACATCCTGCCCGTGGTGATCGCCCCGTCCGTCATCCAGGCGACCCAGGTGTTCGCCGTGGCGATCGGCATCCAGGCGGGCCTCGCCTTCCTCGGCCTGGGCAAAGCGTCCCAGGCCAGCTGGGGCGCGATGCTGAACGACGCCTTCACCAACGTCTACAACGCCCCCGCGCTCCTGGTGTGGCCGGGCCTCGCCATGGGCGTGACCATCGTGGCGTCCAGCCTCCTCGGCAACGCCGTGCGGGACGCCCTGGGCCCGGCCGAACCCCGGGTGACCAAGCGCCGCAGGCCCGCTCCCCGCACGGCCGCGGCCCCGGCCGCCGAGGTGCCCGCCGACCGGCTGCTCACCGTGGAGAACCTGCGGGTCGGCTACGGCGAGAAGACCGTCGTCGACGGGGTGAGCATCACCGTGAGCCGCGGCGAAGTCCTCGGCCTGGTGGGGGAGTCCGGCTCCGGCAAGAGCCAGACGGCGTTCTCCGTCCTCGGACTGCTGCCGTACGAGGCGGAGGTAGTGGCCGATCAACTCGTCTTCGACGGCACGGAGTTGCTCAGCCTGGATCTCGCGGCGCTCAACGCCCTGCGCGGCCGCGGGATCGGCTACATCCCCCAGGAACCCATGTCCAACCTGGACCCCTGCTTCCGGATCGGCTCCCAGCTCGTGGAGCCCATGCGCAAGCACTTGAAGCTGTCCCGGGCCGAGGCCCGCACCAAGGCGCTCGACCTCCTCACCCGGGTCGGCATCCCGGACCCCGAGCGGGTGTTCAGGTCCTACCCGCACCAGATCTCCGGCGGCATGGCCCAGCGCGTCCTCATCGCCGGCGCCGTCTCCTGCGACCCGCACCTGCTGATCGCCGACGAGCCGACCACCGCGCTCGACGTCACCGTCCAGGCCGAGGTGCTCGACCTGATGCGCTCGCTCCAGCAGGAGCGCGAGATGGGGATGCTCATCGTCACGCACGACTTCGGGGTCGTGGCCGACATCTGCGACCGGGTCGCGGTGATGCAGCAGGGGCGCATCGTGGAGACCGCGCCGGCCGGGCGGATCTTCGCGGCGCCCGAGCACGCGTACACCCGGATGCTGCTCGACTCGACGCTCGAAGGCGGACCCGCGCGCGGTGCCCTGCGTACCCCCACCGTGCCGCTCAAGGAGGTGACGTCATGACCGACCCCCTGCTCGAACTCGACGACGTCGTCGTGGAATACCCGGCGAAGGGCCGCGGCAGGAAGCCGTTCCGTGTCCTGCAGGACGTCTCCCTGTCCATCGCACCCGGCGAGACGCTCGGCCTGGTCGGCGAGTCCGGCTCCGGGAAGACGACGCTGGGCCGGGCCGTCCTCGGCCTCGCGCCCGTCACCGGCGGCGAGATCCGCTACGCGGGCACGCCCGTCTCCCGGCTGGGCAAGCGGGAACGGCGGTCCCTCAGCAAGGACATCCAGGTCGTCTTCCAGGACCCCTACACCTCGCTGAATCCGGCCATGACGGTCATGGACATCCTCACCGAACCGCTGCTGGTGGCCGGCGTCGCCCGCGCCGAGGCGCAGGGGCGGGTGCAGAAGCTGCTCGACCGTGTCCACCTCCCGCACGACGCGGCAGACCGGCTGCCCCGGGAGTTCTCCGGCGGCCAGCGGCAGCGCATCGCCATCGCCCGCGCCCTGTGCCGTGACCCCCGGCTGATCGTCTGCGACGAACCGGTCAGCGCCCTCGACCTGACGACCCAGGCCCGGGTGCTCGACCTGTTCATCGAGATCCAGGAGGCGACCGGAGTGGCGTACCTCTTCGTCACCCACGACCTGTCCGTGGTGCGGCACATCAGCCACCGCGTGGCCGTGCTCTACCGCGGCGAGATCGTCGAGACCGGCGACGCCGCCCAGATCACCGAGCGCCCCGAACACCCTTACACCAAGCGGCTGTTGCTCGCCGCCCCGGTGCCGGACCCGAAGCGGCAGGCGCAGCGCCGCGCGGAGCGGCAGAAGGCGGCCGCGTCATGACCGACGAGGTGACGGCCACCCTCACCCGCTACCTCGCCCTGTGCGACGTACCCGCAAGAGCGGAGGGCGAGTTGGGGGAGCTCTTCACCGAGGACGCCGTGTGGGAGGGCGGTGGCGGCGCGTACGCCGAGAAGTTCGGCCGCACCGAGGGCCGCGAGGCGATCGTCGCGATGCTGTCGGAGTACCTGCCGCCCAGTCCGCACTTCCGCACCAACGTCCACCTCCTGTTTCCCGGGACGGTGGACCTCAAGGACGCCACCGCGCACGGCAGTTGGTCCATGCAGCAGCTTTCGCGGTACGAGTCCGGCCGCGCCGAGGTGATGGTCGCGCTTCTCGACGTGACCTTCCGGCTCGACGGCGACCGGCCTCGCATCTGTGGCTTCCGTACCGAACGACTCTTCAGCGCACCGCTGCCGGAGGAGTGATGAAGGACCGCACCATGCTTCTGACCTGCTACGCCGACACCCACCGCTACGGCTGGCACCACGTCGACCTGTTCACCCACGACCACACCGGCCGTGAGGTCAACTGGGTCCACTGGACGGTCGACGAGGACGGCCCCGCCGGGGCCGACGCGGCGACCGCCCGGGTCGAGCCCGGCCTGCGCCGCACGACCGAGTGGCGGCGCGGGATCAGCGCCGACGGCAGCGAGTACTGGACCGCCCAGGCCGCCTGGGACGGCTGAGATGTGCCTCGTGTACATCCTCGACGACGACGAGGAGCTCAGCGAGTCGCTCGCCTGGCTCCTGGAGTCGGTCGGTATCCGCTCGGAGCGTTTCCGGGACGCCCGGACCTTTCTGCGCTCCTACGACCGCACCCGGCCGGCCTGTCTGGTCCTGGACGTCCGCATGCCCGAACTCAGCGGCTTCGGTGTCCAGGAACTGCTGAACGAGACCGGTTCCCCGCTGCCGGTCGTCTTCGTCTCCGCGCACGGCGACATCCGGATGTCCGTGCGCGCCATGCAGAACGGCGCCGTCGACTTCCTGGAGAAGCCCTACGACCCCCAGCACCTCCTCGACGTCGTGCAGAACGCCCAGCGCACCGCACACGAACGCTTCGACCGCGAGGCTCAACAGAGCGGACTCCGGGCCAAGTTGGACACCCTGACCGGGCGGGAGCGGGAAGTGCTCGCGCTGTCGGCCGAGGGTGCGTCCAACAAACAGATCGCGGGGCGGCTCGGCATCAGCGCCAAGACCGTGGACGTGCACCGGGCCCGCATCCGGGAGAAGACCGGCGCCGAGAGCGTCCCGGCCCTGGTCCTGGACGTGCTCCGGCTGGACGCGTGGTGAGGAGGGGCATGCCCGTGGACGACCTCGACCCGACCGACTTCCACGAGCTGACCGAGGCGCTGAAGTACTGCGTCCTCCTCCACGACGCCCGCACCTTCGACATCCTCTGGGCCAACCACGCCGCCTGCGACCTGCTCGGCTGGACCGTCGACGAGCTGAAGCCGCTCAAGGCGCCGGACATGAGCAAGAACGCCCGCCAGTACAGCCGTGAACTCGGCCACCGCTGGCTCGGGTACGCCGTCGAGCACGGCATCAGCGCCACCGAGTGGTGCTACCGCTCCAAGAACGGCGAGGAGATCCTCACCGAGGCGATCGCGATCCGCGTCGAACTGGCGGCGCGGACGGCGGTGATGGTCCAGTTCCGCGACATCGCCGAGGAGAAGGCGGTCCGGCGCGACCTGTCCCGCACCGAGAACCGGCTGCACGCCTTCCTCGGCGGCCTGGCCGAGGGGATCGTCGTCCTCGACGACGCGAACCGGGTCGTCTACGCCAGCGAGGCCGCGTCCCGCGAGCTCGGCGGCGACCTCGACGGGGCGGACTTCACCGCCTACTGCTGCGACGGCCCCGTCCCCGAGCACGAGGGCCGCTACCGCTTCGCCGCGCCGGGCGGCACACCCCGCTGGTACGCCGCGACCTGCCAGCGCATCGACATCGAGAGCGACCTGCGCGGGCGGATGGTCCTCTTCTACGACATCACCGACCGCGTCCGCGCCGAGGAACGGCACCGGCGCGACACCCAGCACCTCGACCACCTCGCCCGCTACAACGCCATGGGCGACATGGCGATGGCGATCGCCCACGAGGTCAGCCAGCCGCTGGCGGCCGCGTACAACTTCGTCGAGGGAGCGCGCGGCCGGCTCGGCACCGGCACCGGCTCCGCCGACGAGGCGGTGGCCTGGGGGCTGGACAACGCCGTACGGCAGATCGAGCGGGCCCGCCGGATCCTGAGCAGCCTGCGCGGTTACGTCGGCCGGCTTGAGCAGTCCGAGCAGCTGACCGACCTCAACGCGATCGTGCGCGACTGCGCGTACTTCGTCGAGCTGCGGGCCCAGGAGCACGCGGTGGCCGTCGAATTCGACCTCGCCGCCGATCCGCTCCCGGTCCTGTGCGAGAACGTGCTCATCGGGCAGGTCGTGATGAACCTCGCCTTCAACGCGGTCGACGAGATGGCCCGTTGGCCCCGGGCGGAACGCGGCGTGCGGATCGTCACCCGGCGCGGCGACGACGGCCGCCCCGAACTCGCCGTCCGCGACCGGGGACACGGGCCGCCGACGGACGAGCGGATCTTCGAGGGGGTCTTCACCTCCAAGGAGAACGGCAGTGGCATCGGCCTCGCCCTGAGCCACCGCATCGTCACCCGGCACGGCGGCACCATCGGCGTCCACGCGAACGAGCCGCGCGGAGCGGTCTTCTGGTTCGCGCTGCCCACGGCCCCGACACGAGCGGAAGCAGGGAGCACATGACCGACCACCGACCGCGTGTCACCGACGTACGGGCCGAGCACCACCGGCAGCCGCTCGGCATCGGCGAGCGGCGCCCCCGGCTGTCCTGGCGGACGATCACCGACCGGCCCGGCTGGTGCCAGACGGCGTACGAGATACGACTCACCGAGGAGCACCGCGAGGTGGGCCGGACCCACCGCCGGTCCGCCGAGTCGGTGTTCGTCCCCTGGCCGGGTGGTCCGCTGACCTCGCGCCGCCGGGTCGAGGTGGCGGTGCGCGTATGGGGGCCGGACGGCGACGGGCCGACCCCGTGGTCGGATCCGCTCACCGTCGAGGCCGGACTGCTGGAGCCCTCGGACTGGTCGGCCGACATGGTCTCGCCCGCCCGGCCGGAGCCCGTCGGACGCCACCTCCCGCCGCCCGTCCTGCGGGGCACCTTCCGCCCGCGCGGCCCGGTCACCTCGGGCCGCCTCTACGCCACCGCCCACGGCGTGTACGAGGCGGAGCTCAACGGCATACGGACCGATGACCAGGTGCTGGCCCCCGGCTGGACCCACTACCCCGAACGCCTGCGCTACCAGACGCACGACATCACCGGCCTGCTGCGCGACGGCGACAACGAGATCCGCGTCCTGCTGGCCGACGGCTGGTTCCGCGGGCGGCTCGGCTTCGGCGGCGGAACGCGCGACATCTACGGCGACCGGCTCGCCGCCCTCGTGCAGATCGAGGTCCGGTACGCCGACGGCACCGCCGAGACCTTCGGCAGCGGCCTCGACTGGCAGGCCGCACCCGGCCCGATCCTGTCCTCCGGGATCTACGAGGGCGAGGAGTACGACGCCCGCCGGGAGCCCGCCGACTGGGGCCCCGTGCGGCTCGTGCCGTACGACCCGGCCCGGCTGGTCGCGCCCGACGGGCCGCCGGTGCGCCGTACCGCCGCCCTGGACCCCGTCGCCGTCCTCACCTCACCGTCCGGCCGGACGATCCTCGACTTCGGCCAGAACCTCGTCGGCCGGCTACGCATCCGCGTCGAGGGGGAGACCGGACACACCGTCACGCTGCGCCATGCCGAGGTACTGGAGGACGGCGAACTGTGCGTCCGGCCGCTCCGCGAGGCACGGGCCACCGACATCTACACGCTGCGGGGGACGCCCGGCGGCGAGGAGTGGGAGCCGCGCTTCACCTTCCACGGTTTCCGCTACGCCGAAGTCACTGACTGGCCACGACAGTTGGCACCAGGTGACGTCCAGGCCGTCGTCCTGCACACCGACATGCGCCGCACCGGATGGTTCGAGTGCTCCGAGCCGCTGCTGAACCGCCTGCACGAGAACGTGGTGTGGGGCATGCGCGGGAACTTCCTCGACATCCCCACCGACTGTCCCCAGCGGGACGAACGCCTCGGCTGGACCGGCGACGTCCAGGTGTTCGCGCCCACCGCGACCTTCCTGCACGACTGCGCGGGACTGCTGCGCTCCTGGCTGAGGGACCTCGCCGCCGAGCAGCACCCGGACGGCAGAGTCCCGATGTACGTACCGCACATCCCCACCGCGTTCCCCGAACTGCGCGCCGCCGCCTGGGGCGACGCCGCCGTGATCGTGCCCTGGGTGCTGTACGAACGCTACGCAGACCCGGGGATCCTCGCCGACCAGTACGCCAGCATGAAGGCCTGGGTGGACGGCATCACGCGGGTCACCGGCGACCGGCACGTGTGGGACGGCGATCGGCAGCTCGGCGACTGGCTCGACCCGTCCGCCCCGCCGGACCGCCCGGGCGACGCCCGCACCGACCCGCACCTCGTGGCCACGGCCCACTACGCACATTCGGCCCAACTCCTCGCGCAGACCGCCGAGTTGCTCGGCCGCCACGACGAACACGCCCACTACACGAAGCTGGCCGAAGCCGTACGGGACGCGTTCCGCCGGGAGTACCTCACACCCGACGGCCTGCTCACCAGTGACACGCAGACCGCGTACGCGCTCGCCCTGCGGTTCGGGCTCCTCGCCACGGACGCGCAACGCGCCCGCGCCGGACGGCGGTTGGCCGAACTCGTCCGCGCCGACGACTTCCACATCGGCACCGGTTTCGTCGGCACACCACTGATCTGCGACGCGCTGTGCATGGCGGGCGAGTACGACACGGCCTACCGGCTGCTGCTGCAACGCACCTGCCCGTCCTGGCTCTACCCCGTCACCATGGGCGCGACCACCGTCTGGGAACGCTGGGACAGCATGCTGCCCGACGGCACGGTCAATCCCGGCGAGATGACGTCCTTCAACCACTACGCCCTCGGCGCCGTCGCCGACTGGCTGCACCGCACCGTCGCCGGCCTGGCCCCCGCCGCCCCCGGCTACCGGCGCCTGCTCGTCCGCCCCCGCCCCGGCGGCGGTCTGACCCACGCCCGCGCCGTCCACGACACGCCCTACGGCTGTGCGGAGGTGTCCTGGTCCCGCACCGGGAGCGCGTTGCGCGTCACGGTCACGGTCCCGCCCGGCACCACCGCACTGATCGACCTGCCGGGTAGCGCGGCGCCCGTCGAGGCCGCCTCCGGCACCCACCTGTTCCGAACGGAGCTGTCATGAATACCCGATACCGGCACGCCGTCCTCGTCGACGGAACCGGAGCGGCCCCCGTCCCCGACGCGGTCCTCGTCGTGGACGACGACGGGCAGATCGCCTACGCGGGCCCCGCCTCCGCGGCACCCCGGACGCCCGACGCGACGGACGTCGACCTCGGCGGGCGCACCCTGCTGCCCGGCTTCATCGACTGCCACGTGCACCTGTCCATGACCCCCGAACGCGGACTGGTCGCGGGCCTGGCCGCCGACCCCACGGTGGAGACGTTCGAGATCGCGCGCCGACTGCGGGACACCCTGCACGCGGGGGTGACGACCCTGCGCGACCTCGGCGGGACACCCGCCGGCTATCGGACGGCCGTCGAGCGCGGGCTGATCGAGGGCCCCCGGCTCCAGGTCGCCGTGAAGGTGATCAGCCACACCGGCGGACACGGCGACTGCTCGCTGCCCGGCGGGATCGACGCCGCCCCGCACCTCGGCGTGCTCGCCGACACGGTGGATGAGGTGCGGCTCGCCACCCGCAGGGTGCTGCGCGCCGGAGCGGACGTGGTCAAGGTGTGTGCGACCGGAGGCATGGGCAGCCCGCACGACGATCCCGACGACGAGGGCCTGACCCAGGAGGAGATGGCGGCCGTGGTCGACGAGGCGGCCCGGCACCGGGGCTGGCCCGTGGCGGTGCACGCCCAGGGCACCGCCGGCATCCGCAACGCCCTGCGGGCCGGCGTCAGCAGCATCGAGCACGGCTACGGCATGACCGACGAACTGTGCGACCTGGCCCTGGAGCAGGGCACGTTCCTGGTGCCCACCCTGTCCACCGTCTTCGCCCCGCTCGACCCGGCCGTCATGGCCGACCACCACTACCGCAAGAAGAGCCGCTGGTCAGGCATCAGCAAGGAGAACATCGCCCACGCCATCGCCCGCGGTGTCCCGATCGCCCTGGGCACGGACTCGGGCGTCGTCCCGCACGCCCGCAACCTGCTCGAACTGTCCCACCTCGTCGACCTGGGCATGGCACCGCTCGACGCGATCACGGCCGGCACCCTGAACGCGGCCCGGCTCCTCGGCGTCGACGACCGGCTGGGCTCCCTCGAAGCGGGGAAAACGGCCGACTTCGTGGTCGTGGACGGGGATCCGGTACGCGACATCTCCGTACTGGGCCGGCCGGAGAACGTGGTTCTGGTCGCGCTGTCGGGAGAGGTCCACAAGGACCTCGTACGGCTGCCCGGATAAGGGAAATCCCCTACGCGGTGAGGCCAAGTCCCCATGGTGGGCGCCTGGTTGCCGCGCATAGCGTGAAGACACGGCGGGCGGGAGTACCGCCCGGCACTGCAAGGAGATTCCCTCATGACGCATTTCGATCAGCTGCTGACGGTCGTGGCGGACCGGCGGGCGGAATTCGAGGAGAAGCGGCATGTGCCGCGGGATGTGATCGCCGATTTCAAGCGCGCGGGAATCTACCGGGCAGGCGTTCCGAAGCGATTCGGTGGCGATGCGCTGCCGCCCGCCGAGTTTCTCCGTCTCATCGAACGGATCTCGGTGGTCGACGGGTCGGCCGGATGGGTCGCGAGCTTCGGCTCCTCCGGGATCTACCTGGCCGCACTGCCGCCCGAGACCCAGGCGGAGCTGTACGCGGACGGGCCCGACGTGGCCTTCGCCGGCGGCCTGTTCCCGGTGCAGCCCGCCGAGCGCGTCCCGGGTGGTTATCGCGTCTCCGGGCGCTGGAAGTTCGCCAGCGGCTGCAAGGGCGCCGACGTACTCGGCGTCGGAATCAAGGCGGGTGAGGACCGGGCCGGACGGCCGCGGACCGCCGTCCTGCGGCCCGGGCAGGTGGAGATCGTCGACAACTGGGACGTCATCGGCATGCGAGGCACCGGCAGCCATGACCTGGTGGTCGACGGCGTGGAGGTACCGGAGGAGTGGACGTTCGTGCGCGGTGGCGAACCCACCGTCGACGAACCGCTCTACCGCTATCCCACCGTCCCCTACGCGGCCCAGGTCCTGGCCGTCGTCGGCCTCGGCGTCGCCCGCGCGGCCCTCGACCACGTCATCGCCCAGGGCGGCCGCTCCGGCTTCACGGGCGCTCCCAAGCCCGCCGAACGCGCCACCTACCGCATCGCGGTCGGGCAGGCCGAGGCCCAACTCCGCTCCACACGCGCCTTCTTCTACGAGACCACCGAGGACGTGTGGGCCACGGTCGAGGCGGGGGACCCCGCGACGGCCGAGCAGGCGAGCCTGCTGAGGCTGGCCTCCGCGCACCTCGCCAAGACCTCCTTCGAGGTCGTCCGGGCCGCCTACCAGCTCGGCGGCATCGGCGCCATCACCGACGGCAGCCCCCTCCAGCGCTACCTGCGCGACGCGTCGGTCGTGCCGCAGCACGCCTTCCTCCAGGAGGGCATGTACGACGGCGCGGGCGCGGTCCTCATGGGCGTCCAGCCCTTCCCCGGCTACCTCTAGAAAGGCAGGAACCCCGTGTCCGACGCACCCCTGCGCGTGCTGTTCTGCATAGGCGTCAACCAGAACTTCTTCGACCTGCCCACAGGACAGGGCAAGACCGTCTGGGACGGCTTTACTACCATGCTCGGCCAGTTGTACGAACTGCCCGGAGTCACCGTCCTGGGCACCATCGACGACGACCTGCACATGGTCGGCCCGTCCGACTCCTGGCCCTGGACCTGTTACGTCCTCGCCGACGTCGTCGACCAGGCCGCTGTCGCCGCCGCCTGCAACCTCTTCCGCACCGTCCAGGTCGGCGAGCACGGCCTGTGGCGCTACATGAAGATCGAGGCCCGCCTCGGCCGCCCGCTCCCCGAGCCGGAGGTGGCCCGATGACGCACTCGCCGCTCGTCGAAGCCGACCGCGTCGCCGGCACCCTCTACACCGACCCGGCCCTCTTCGAACGGGAGATGGACCGCATCTTCCACCGCACCTGGGTGTGGGTCGCCCACGAGAGCGAGATCGCCAAGGCCGGCGACTTCAAGACGGCCTGGGTGGGCCGCCGTCCCGTCATCGTCACCCGGGACCGGCGCGGCGGCATCAACGTCCTGCTCAACCGCTGCCGCCATCGCGGCGCCAGCGTCTGCGAGACCCCCAAGGGCAACGGCAACGGCTTCACCTGCCCCTACCACGCCTGGTCGTACGCGCTGGACGGCACTCTGCGCGGCATCCCGTACCCCGAGGGCTACGAGGACGTGCTGGAGAAGAAGGACCTTCCGCTCCAACGGCTCAAGGTGGCCACCTACGCGGGCATGGTCTTCGCCACCTTCAGCGAGGACATCGAGCCGCTGGAGGACTTCCTCGGCGGGGCCAGGCTGTGGATCGACCGCTTCATGAAGCAGGGCGCGGGCTACCCGATCAAGGTGCAGGGCGAGCACAGGTTCCGCTTCAACGGCAACTGGAAGATCCAGCTGGAGAACACCACCGACTGGTACCACTTCCCGATCGTGCACCGCTCCTGGATGTCCTCGGTGGACGCCGAGACCGCGAGCATGCTGTCGATCATGACCGACGAGACCGCGGTCACCCACGCCCTCGGCAACGGCCACAGCGTCTCCGTCTCCGTCGCCGAACACGCCGACCTGGACGTGGACGACGGCACCGAGAAGCTCCAGGACCGCTTCAGCCACATCGTCGAGGAACTGTCGAAGGACCACCCGCCGGAGAAGGTGCGGCGCATCGTCCGCTCCCTCCACGGCGCCGGGTTCAATCTCAACCTGTTCCCGAACGTGGCGATGTCGATGGCGTTCTTCCGCGTCCTGCGCCCCCTCTCGGTCACGGAGACGGAGATCCGGCACGTCGCCCTCGGCCTGGACGGCGGCCCCGAGATCGTCAACCGTGAACGCCTGCGCATCCACGAGCACTTCCAGGGCCCCTTCGGCTTCGGCAGCCCGGACGACGCCGAGGCCTGGAACCGCGTCCAGCGCGGTGTGGCCGGCGGCGTGGACATGCCGATCCTGGTCAACCGTGGCCTCGGCCGGGAGAAGCCCGACGACCTCGGTCAGCCCACCTCCCACGCGACCGACGAGACCGGGATGCGCGAGGCGTACGACATGTGGAAGAGGATGATGACCGATGGCAACTGAGGCCCCGAGCACGGCTGTTGAGCTGCCACTGGACGATCCCCGCGCGCTCGCCGCCGTCTCCCTGATCTGGCACGAGGCCCATCTGCTCGACGCCCGCCGCTACGCGGAGTGGGACGAGCTGTGGTGCGAGGGCGGCGAGTACGTCATTCCGATCGACCGTGATGTCACGGACTTCGCCTCCCGCCTCAACCTCGTCTACGACGACGACCGCATGCGCCGGATGCGGATCGAGCGGCTCACCGGCGGGATGTCCATCTCCGCCGCGGCGGCCGCCCGCACGGTCCGCTCGGTCTCCCGCTTCGTCGTCACCGGCCGCGCGAGCGACGCGATCGAGATCTGCTCCGCGCAGATCCTCGTCGGCTACAAACGCGAGGAGACCTTCGTCCTCGCCGCCGACGTCACCCACCGGATCGTGTTCGGCGCGGACGGTCCCCGCATCGCGCGGAAGATCGTCCAGCTGGTCAACTCGGAGGACGCCGTGACCGCTTCGGGGTTCCTGCTGTGAGCCCGCACGAGGAGAGCGAGCGGCGCGTCGCGGTGGTGACGGGCGCGGCCGGGGGCCTGGGCGCCTGCATCGCGGGACGGCTGTACGACCACGGCTACTGCGTCGCGCTCACCGACCTGGACGAGGAGGCCGCGGCCAAGGCGGCGGCGGAGCTCGACCCCGACGGGGACCACGCCGTCGGACTCGCACTCGACGTCCGCGACAAGGACGCCTTCGTCACGGTCCGGGACCGGTTGACCGAGCGCTGGGGTGCCGTCCACGTCCTGGTCAACAACGCCGGACACTCCAAGGTCGAATCCCTGATGGAGATCACGCCGGAGAGCTTCGACGCCGTGGTGGACACCAACCTCAACGGCACCTTCTTCGGCTGTCAGGTCTTCGGCGCCTACTTCGCCGAACGCGGCTACGGACGCATCGTCAACATCGCCTCCCTGGCCGGCCAGAACGGCGGGACGGCGACCGGTGCGCACTACGCGGCGGCGAAGGGGGGAGTGGCCACCCTGACGAAGGTGTTCGCCCGCGAACTCGGCCCGCACGGGGTGACGGTGAACGCCATCTCGCCGGGACCGCAGGACCTTCCGGTGGTCCGCGAGACCGTCGCGCCGGAGCGGCTCGCGCAGATCGAGGCGTCCATTCCCGTCGGCCGGCTCGGCCGTCCGCGCTTCGTCGCCGACATGGCCGTCCTGCTCGCGGCCGAGCACGCGGACGCGGTCACCGGAGCCTGCTGGGACGCCAACGGCGGCCTGTACATGCGCTGACAGCGCCGTCAGCTCCCGATCCGACCCCCGAAGGCAGACGGATGTTCACAGTCACCGTCACCGACACCCACCACGAGACCGACACGGTCAAGGTCCTCCGACTCGTCCGTCCCGACGGCGTACCCCTCACCCCGTACCAGCCCGGCGCGCACATCGACGTCACCGGCCCCACCGGGATCACCCGCCCCTACTCGCTGTGCGGGCCGCCGGACGACCCCGGTGCGTACACCATCTCCGTCAAGCGCGAGGAGAACTCCCGCGGCGGTTCCCACGCCCTGTACGACAAGACCGAGCCGGGCACCGAGCTGACCGTCGGCGCGCCCCGGCAGCTGTTCGGTCTTGCCCCCGACGCGGCCGAGCACCATCTCGTCGCGGCCGGCATCGGTATCACGCCGCTGCTGGCGATGGCGTACGAACTGCACGGCGGGGGAGCGGAGTTCACCCTGCACTATGTGGCGAGGAGCCGGGCGGAGGCGGCCTTCGCCGGACTGCTGGAGGAGTCCGCCTTCACCGGGCGTGTGGTCCGCCACTTCGGGCTCGGCCGACAGGCGGCCGGTGCCGCGCTCACCGCGCACCTGACCGGTCTTCCGGCGGACGCCCACGTCTACACCTGCGGGCCCCAGGACTTCATGGCGTACGTCCGTGAGGTCGCCGCGCGCAGCGTGCCCGAGGAGCGGATCCACTCGGAGCTGTTCCAGGCGGGTGAGCCCACGGACGCGGGCGGGGCCTTCGAGGTCGAGCTCGACACCGGTGAGATCTACACCGTGCCGTCCGGCAGGAGCATCGCCGAGGTGCTGGAGGACAACGGCGTCCCGCTGGAGACCTCCTGTCGCGAGGGCATCTGCGGGACCTGCGTCCTGCGGGTGGTCGAGGGCGAACCCGACCACCGCGACCACTGCCTGACCGCGAAGGAGAAGGCGGCCGGGGACCAGATCGCCGCCTGCGTGTCCCGCGCCAAGTCGGCGCGACTGGTGGTCGAGCTGTGGTGAGCACTCCGAGCACTCCGAGCACTCCGACCACTTCGACCACTTCGACCAATCCGAGGTACGACGACAACGAGAGGAAGGGCGAAGCCGTGCCCCCCAGCCGGACCGACTTCCGCGAGGCGATGGCCCACCTCCCGGCAGCCGTCAACATCCTGACCACGGACGGGCCGAACGGCCGCTGCGGCATCACCCTCAGCGCCGTCTGCTCGGTGACCGACGACCCGCCGACCGTCCTGGTGTGCGTGAACCGCGGCAGCGCCATGCACGACGTCTTCCGGGCGAACGGACGCGTGGGTCTCAACGTCCTCGGCGGAGAGCAGCAGGAACTCGCCCTGCACTTCTCCGGAGCCACCAAGGTGGACATGGCCGAGCGCTTCACCTGGGACGTCTGGGACCGCACCCATGACGTACCGGTCCTCAAGGAAGCCCTGGTCACGGCGGTCGGCACGATCAAGCACACCGTCCCCATGGGTTCCCACAGCGTGCTGTTCGTCGACATCGAGCAGATCCGCACCCGCCCCGGAGGCCAGAGCCTCGTCTACTTCAACCGCGCCTTCCACCGGCTCGACGCCGACCCCCTCGTACCGGAAGGCGCCCGCTCATGACCACCGTGGAGGACGCGCTACGACGTCTGGAGCGGACCGAGCCGGACATCCGCGCCTGGGTCCGCGTGGACGCCGAGGGTGCCCGCGCGGCTGCCGAGCGGGCACCGGACGGACCGCTCAGGGGCCTCCCGTTCGGGGTCAAGGACATCATCGATGTCGCCGGGCTGCCCACCGAGTGCGGCTCCTCGCTGCGCCGCGGAAGGATCGCCGAGCACGACGCCTGGCTCGTGGACCGGCTGCGCAAGGCAGGCGCCGTTCCCCTCGGCAAGACGGTGACGACCGAGTTCGCGTACTTCCAGCCCGGCCCCACCCGCAACCCGCACGACGTGGCCCACACGCCGGGCGGCTCGTCCAGCGGCTCGGCCGCCGCCGTCGCGGCCGGCGTCGTGCCCCTGGCCCTGGGCTCACAGACGGCGGGCTCACTGACCCGGCCCGCCTCCTTCTGCGGCGTCGCCGGATATGTCGCCCCGGTCGGCGCCTGGCCGACGACCGGGATCACCGGCCTCAGCCCGACCCTGGACGCACCAGGACTGCTCACCGAGCACGTGGACGATCTGGCCGCCGCCGTGGAGGCCGTCGACGGCACGCGGTGCGAGGGCCCGGACACCGCGGTACGGGTGCTGGTGTGGCCCGGCACGGAGCTGGCCGACGTCCACCCGGCGATGCTCGACGCGTTGCAGGGCACGGTGCGCGGCCTGGCCGCCGCCGGCGCGGCGACGGACGAACTCGCGGGACGGGTCCGTACGCCGGAACTCGCCGAGACGCACGCCACCGTCATGGCGTACGAGGCCGCCCGCTCGCTCGCGGCCGAAGCGGAGGATCCCGGATCCCTGAGCCGCCACCTGAACGACCTCCTGGCACGCGGGCGCGACACCCCGGCGGACGAGTACCGGGCAGCGCTCGCCGTCAGGCACGAAGCCCGCACCCGGATCCTCGAACTCCTCGACCACGCCGACGTGATCCTCGGCCCGGCTGCCCCCGGCCCCGCCCCGCACGGACTGGGCGCCACCGGTACACCGGTCCTCAGCCGCCCCTGGCAACTGCTCGGCCTGCCCGTCGTGACCGTCCCCGGTCACCGGGACCCGGACGGCATGCCGCTGGGCCTGCAACTCATCGGCCACCCCGCGCGCGTGGGCCGCCTGCTCGGCATCGCCCGGCACGTCGAGGGGACCATACGGTGAAGATCACCGGGATCGAGACCGTCCCGTACGCGATCCCCTACACCTCGCCGCTCAAGTTCGCGAGCGGCGAGGTGCACACCGCCGAACATGTCCTGGTTCGCGTGCACACCGACGAGGGACTGACCGGTGTGGCCGACGCGCCGCCCCGCCCCTTCACCTACGGCGAGACACAGGCGTCCGTGATCGGGGTGATCGAGAAGATCTTCGCGCCGCAGCTGGTCGGCGCGGACGTGTTCGCCCGCGAGCAGATCCGCGCCCGGCTGCATCGCACCGTCGGCAATCCGGCCGCCAAGTCGGCCCTCGACATGGCGCTGTGGGACATCACCGGCCAGGCCCTGGACCGGCCCGTCACCCAACTGCTGGGCGGCTGGACCGACCGGCTGCGGGTCAGTCACATGCTCGGCTTCGACGCGCCGCGGCGGATGGCCGACGAGGCCGTACGGATCCGGGACACGTACGGCATCACGGTCTTCAAGGTGAAGGTCGGCCGCCGCCCCGCCCGCCTCGACCTCGACGTCTGCCGGGCCCTGCGGGAAACCCTCGGTGAGGAGACCGAGTTGTACGTCGACGGCAACCGAGGGTGGACCGCCTCGGAGGCCGCGGCCGCGCTGCGCGAACTGGACGAGCTCGGCATGACGCTCGCCGAGGAGCTGTGCCCGGCCGACGACGTCCTCGGCCGCCGTTGGCTCGTCGGCCAGAGCCGCATCCCCTTCGTCGCGGACGAGTCCGCCACCACGCCGGCCGAGGTGACCCGCTCCCTGCTCGACGGCGCCGCCACGGCGATCAGCATCAAGACGGCCCGCACCGGATTCACCGACTCCCAGCGCGTGCTGTTCCAGTGCGAGGGGCTGGGGGCCGAGGTCGTGATGGGCAATCAGATCGACAGCCAGCTGGGCACGGTGTGCACCGTCGCCTTCGGCGCCGCCCATGCCGCATCGTCCCGCCGGGCCGGTGAACTCTCCAACTTCCTCGACATGAGCGACGACCTGCTCACCGAACCACTGACGATCACCGACGGGACGCTCGCCGTCCGCGACCGACCCGGACTGGGCGTCGCGATCGACGACGCCAAGCTCGCCCGCTACCGCCAGGACCACTGACCACCCCGCTTTCGAAGGAGCCGCACACCATGTCCGACACCACCCTCAAGGCCACGGCCGCCGGATCCGGGGCCTCGGCCACGGAACGCTTCCTCACCGACAAGACCGGAGTGTCCGGGCCGCAAGCCGACACCGCACGCGTCAACACCCTGGCCACAGCGGTGATCACCGCCGTCCACGACGTCATCCGCAGCCACCGGGCGACGTACGAGGAGTACAACGCCCTCAAGTCCTGGCTGATCTCCGTCGGCCAGGACGGTGAGTGGCCCCTCTTCCTCGACGTGTGGATCGAGCACGTCGTCGAGGAGGTCGCCACCGCGGCCCGGCAGGGCAGCAAGGGCACCATCGAGGGTCCGTACTACGTGCCCGGCGCCCCCGCCCTGCCCAGCGTCAGCTCCCTTCCCGTGCGGGACACCGAGGCCGGCACCCCGCTCCTCTTCCAGGGGCAGGTCACCGGCGTCCACGGCGAGCCGCTGGCCGGCGCCCTGCTGGAGATGTGGCAGGCCGACGACGACGGACTGTACGCACAGTTCGCACCCGGCATACCGGAGTGGAACCTGCGAGGCAGCATCGTCACGGACGACGACGGCCGGTTCGCGGTGACCACCATCCAGCCGGCCCCCTACCAGATCCCCACCGACGGCTCCTGCGGCCGGCTCATCGCGGCGGCTGGCTGGCACCCCTGGCGCCCCGCCCACCTGCATCTGAAGGTCTCGGCGCACGGACACGAACCGCTCACCACGCAGCTCTACTTCACGGGCGGCGCCCACCTCCAGGACGACGTGGCCTCCGCCGTGAAGCCCGAACTCGTCCTCGATCCGCGGCCGAACGGTAGCGGCGCGTACGAGGTCACGTACGACTTCGTCCTCGACCCCAGCTCCTGACCGCAGTACGCCATCCTCTTCTCGACCGCCGTCAGGAGGCCACCGTGCTCTTCGCCGTCCAGATGACCGTCAACCTGCCGCCCGACCTGGATGCCGACCTCAGGGACGCAACCCTCACCGCAGAGAAGGAGTACGCGCAGAAACTCCAACACTCCGGCGAGTGGCTGCACTTGTGGCGCAGCGTCGGCCAGTACGCGAATCTCAGCATCTTCGATGTCATCAGCAACGACCGGCTCAACGACATCCTGTGGGGTCTTCCGCTCTTCCCCTACATGGACATCACCGTGACGTCGCTGGCCCGGCATCCCTCCGCCATCGACTGACGTGCGTGGGTCCTGCCCACGACTGGAGGGCGGCGCGGGACGTGCTGTCAAGACGTCCTGCGCTGCCGCCTGATGGGTTCTCCCACCCGGTGCAGGTGCGCGAGGGCCTCGCGGTAGGACCGCAGCAGCCCGGTCTCGTGATACGGCACACCGATCTCCGCGCAGTACTCCCGCACGATCACCTGGGCGCGTCGCAGATGAGGTGTGGGCATGCTCGGGAACAGGTGGTGTTCGATCTGGTAGTTGAGCCCGCCGAGCATCATGTCCGTGAACCGACCGCCCCTCACATTGCGGGAGGTGAGCACCTGACGCCGCAGGAAGTCGGGCCGCTCGTCGCCGGTGAAGGTCGGCATGCCCTTGTGGTTCGGGGCGAACACACAGCCGAGATAGACACCGAAGAGACACTGGTGCACGGCGAGGAACGCCACCGCCTTGCCGGGAGAGAGCACCAGGAACAGCGCGGACAGGTAGGCCGCCAGGTGCAGGAGGAGCAGCGTGCCCTCCAGCCCCCGGTTCTTCATGGACGGCGAGCGCAGCGCCCGCAGGCTCGACACATGCAGGTTGAAACCCTCCAGCGTCAGCAGCGGGAAGAACAGGAACGCCAGGTGGCCGCCGATGACCCGGGCCAGGCCGCTGCTGTTGCGTGCCTGGTCGGTGGACCACACCACGAGGTCCGGAGCGACGTCGGGGTCGAGCTCCTCGTGGTTGGGGTTGGCGTGGTGACGGGTGTGCTTGTTCATCCACCACCCGTAGCTCATGCCGATGGCGAGGTTGCCGAAGAGGCGGCCCCACGCCTCGCTCGGGCGGCGCCGGCGGAAGACCTGCCGGTGCGCCAGATCGTGTGCCACGAGCGCCACTTGGCCGAAGACGAGGGCCATGGCGGCGGCGACAGCCAGCTGCCACCAGGTGTCGCCGAGCGCGAGGAAGGCCGCCCCGCCACCCAGCAGAGCCGCGATCACCAGGCCGAGCCGCACGGTGTAGTAGCCCGGGCGCCGGTCCAGCAGGCCCGCCTCGCCGATGCGTTGGGAGAGTCTGGCGAAATCGCTGCCGGGACCGGAGGGCCGCGCAGGGGCGGCGGGCGTTGCGGTCGCGACCGGAGCATCGAGGGAGAACGTCATACCGCTGAGTCTGGGCAGGGCCGTACCGCGCCGACACGGGGACAGCCACCGGATCTGTAGGGGGACTGCCTCCCGACCCCCCGGGGGCTACCACCACTCCTACGCCGCTGACCTCGGCTTCGGGCGTCGTCGCAGCCGCTACCGCAGCCTCACCGCATGAGACGCGGGCAGGGCAGACTGGCCCCCGCCTCCGGCAGCTCACGTTGTGTCGCCGAGCAGGCTGAGGGCTGCGGTCAGAACCACGGCCGCGAAGGCGAGCAGCAGGAGGACGGTACCGACACCGCTCCAGAAGTACTTTCGGCGGGCGACGTGCGCATTGGCCCAGATCTGTTCGGCGACGGCGGCGGTCAGTGTCCTGTCGTCGGCCAAGAGGCGTGCCAGCGCCTCGGGGTAGCCGTCCTCGGGGGAACGGTAGGCGCGGGCCACGTGTTCGAAGAACAGCAGGTTGGGTTGTTGCCCGAGGTTCTTCCTCCGCGGGCGCAGGACCATGCCGGTGGCCATCGTCGAGCCTGCGGTCAACAGAGCGCACAGGGATGCGGCGAGGTCGAGAGGGAGGTTGTGCGGGGGCGCGGTGCTGACCAGGCTGTACAGGATGCCGCCGATGACTCCTGCCGCGGTGAGCGTCACCGCCGCCTTGGCTTCGGCGTGCTTGATCCAGTCGGTGACGGTCTGGAGCGTTCGCCAGGCGTTCTCCACGCCGGACGCCTGCGGCGGCGGTATCTGCGACGGGGACGTCTGCCGACGTCGTGGTCCGGGCGCCATACTGGTCCCTTCGTTCCTCGGCGATACTTCTCGTTCCTCGGTGGTGCTTCCGGCGTCAGGCGGGAAGCCACAGCCACGCGTGTGCCTGGAACTCCTTGAACTCGACCAGCACCCGCCGGAACTCCTCCGGGTCCAGCCCCGGATAGCCCTCCCCGACGACGTACTCGTGGAGCGGGTCGGAGACCAGGGCGGCGTAGTCGACCTGCGAGTTGTCCCGGAGAGCGGTGCGCAGCACCGCGCTGTCGAGCATGCGGCTGACCTTGACGATGGTGCTGCCCGAGTAGCCGAGGGCGGCGATCCCGACCGGTCCCACGACGGTGGCGAGGCGCAGGCGCATCCGGTCGCGGAAGCGGCGGTTGTCGGCACCGAGCTGGTCCTGCCAGGAACGGAGTACGTGGGGAAGCGCCCGGTGCAGTTCCGCCCCGGCCGGGAGGAAGACGTTCATCCCGTCTCCCGTCCCCTGGTGGTCGGTCTCCTCCAGGGCGATGTCCAGACCTCCGAGGACCTGCCGGACGAGCAGGGCGAGCCGGACCTGCAGGTCGCTCTGTTCCGGGGAGGTGCGGCGGCTGTATCCCTCGATGTCCACGGCGAACCCCATGCGGAGCCTGACGGGCTCCGAGCCGCCGCCGGCAGAGGGGCGGGCAGAGCGGGGTTCGTCCGGCGTCGCGGACGAGCGGGCGGAACCGCCGCCCGGCTGAGACGGTTTCCGTCGGGTGCCGCCGTCGGGCGGAGGGCCGGCCGCGTCGGCTGTGGGGCCGAGCAGGCGGCGCAGATCCTCGGCGCGCAGCCGGGCGCTCGTCAGGTAGTCGGCGTCGTTGCCGAGTTGGTGGGGGAGCCAGTCGGCGAGTTCCCGGTCGGTGGGGAAGAAGGCGGACTGGACCTTGGTCATGTTGCCGACAGCTATGCGCACGGTCTGCAGCATGTCCCGCACATTGGCGTGGACCAGAGCGAGACGAGCCTCGTCGTCGCGCAGTGCACCGAGTTCGGCCGGGGTGTCGGCCGGGCGCCGGCGGGACGACTCGGACAGCTGATCGGTGCGTTCGACGACCTGCCGGATCAGGGTGCCGATCACGTCTCCGTCGTCCCGCACCCGGGCCTGGTAGCGCAGCTTCGCCGCGTGCATGGAGTAGCGGCACAGGGGTGGCATGTCGGGCTGCCCCTGGCTCCACGTCCAGGCGCTGAGCTGTGCGTCCTGGTCCTGTGAGGCCAGTACGACGATGCGCCGTCGGGGCCCGGTGTCGTCCGGTGACAGCTCCCACAGGGCGAAGCCCTGCTCGGTGGTCCAGCCCCGCTGCCACCAGTACGGAGCGTTGTCGCCGTCGGGAAGAGCCCGGCGGACCTCGGCTGCCGCGAGGTCGAGCGGCGGGACGTCCGTACCGGCGAACTTCGCCTGGTACACACGCGTCTCGCCCAGCACCGCTTCGGTGCCGTCGGCGGTCAGCCCGGCCCACCACCGGTCGAACTCCACCCAGCCGGGAGGCGACGCCGAGCCGATCCGCAGGCGCCTGGAGGTGGCCCCGAGCGGTGCGGCCAGCGCGACGGACAGGTTGAGCACGTCGTGCTCGCGCCGCACGACCGCCTGGAAGTCCGCCGTCGGGTGCTCCTGGGCTGCCGAGGGCTTTCCCGGAACGAGGGTCTTGGGGTCGGGCGGTAGCGTGGTCGGCAGACCCGTGCCGGCGATCGGCTGATCCATGCCGAGCTCGTCCCGGCAGCGCTCCCAGATGCGGCGGATCTGTTCGTACCCCTGCGTGGCCTGTGGTCCGTCAAGTGCCGTGTAGAGGTGGACGACGAGCTCCTGATCAAGGGGAGATCTGGTCGGGTCCGTCGTCATCGCCGCCTCCCCCGGTGACTGTGCCGACACCGGGCCCGGCATCCTGCGGCGGCGGGCCACCGAGCGAGTGGACCAGATGATTCGCCACGTCCCGGGTGTGCGAGGGGGCCGGGATCACCGGGTCGGAACCGACCCTGCTGATCCGCACCGGCCCGGACAGCTCGAGTTCGGCGGTGACGTCGCGTACGCCGTCGCCGTCACCGGCCGCCACGGCGTCGGCGAGCGCGTCGACAAGAGCCTGCACGCGGTCCCAACGCTGGGGTGAGAGCTTCCATTCGAGCAGATCGCCGAGGACCTCCACCACGTCGGTCCGCGTCTCGTCGTCGATCGTCTGCCGACCGGTCACCGATCCCCCCCACCCCGTAGGCTTCACTTAGCGTATCCGTCACGACACAGATCTATACGTCGGGGCAGCCCTTCCGGTTCCCGCGCGTGGATCCGAACAACGGAACGACGGTGATCGCCGACCCGGGGGAGGGGCATGGGCATGAACACGGGGGAGCCGGACCTGCTCGCCGAGATGGCGGGCAGACTGAACGGCCCAGCCGCGCAGGACGGACAGGCGCGCGGTGCCGCCCTCGCCTGGTTCTCGTCCGCCAGAGCGGCGCTCTCGGAGCGGCTGGAGTCGTCGGCCGGCGCGGGAGACGACGAACGGACCGTCGCACTGGCCCAGCACCTGGTGCACTTCCTGATCGCCGTACAGGACTGGGCTGCCCTGGAGACCACCGCTCGTCTCGGCCTGGAGGGCGCAGCGCGGCTCGGAGCCGACCAGGTGCGCATGGACCTGCTCCAGAGCCTGGGGGTCGCGCTCCAGCATCAGGGACGGGACGCCGACGCCGAGCGGCTGTTCCAGGAGGTCGCCGACCTCGCCGCCGACCTGGACGACCAGCCGGTCCGGGCCTCGGCCCTGGCCCACCTCGGGCAACTTCACCATCGGCGTGGTGACCTGGCCCAGGCCGCGGCCCTGCTGCAGCAGGCGGCGCTGGCCTACCGCACCGCCCGCCATCCGCGTGGCGAGGCGCGGACGTCGGGCGATCTGGCTCCGCTGCTGCACGCGCTCGGCGATCCCGACCAGGCGGCCGACTACTCGGCCCGGGCCCGGCGCCTCTTCCACGACCTGGGCGACCGGCTGAACGAGGCACGCTCCCTGCGGCTGATCGCGGCGGCCCAGGCCGAGGCGGGGTCGGACGAGGAGGCACTGCGCACCCTCCAAGCCGCTGTCGAGATGTTCGACGCCGACGGTGCCGCCCCCGACGCGGCAGAGGCACTGCACACCGCCGCACGCCTGCACCGGCGGCGCGGAGACACGCCCGCCGCCCGGGCCGCCGCACACCAAGCCCTGGACAGGACACGCGCCACCGGTGCGCCCGCCCCCGAGCTGGAGGAGTTCAACGCCGTCCTGGAGGCGGAGGAGGCGCTGGCCGTTCTGCTCACCGCCGCGACGAAGGAGGAGCGGGACGCGGCCGTCGCCGGTCATCCCTCGCTGCTCGGCGGACTGGCGTTGCAGATGCTCGTCAACCGGCGGGACGCGGCCGGTTCGGCTCCGGACGCGCCGGGCGGGCGGACAGGAGCAGGCGGACTGGACGCGGCCCTGGATCACCTCGCGGCACTTCCTGACGGCGCGCTGGCCGAGTGGCACCGGATCGACTGGGCGGAGGTATGCAGAGTCGCAGGGGACAACGCCGACCGACTGCCGCCCGACCTGTCCGCACTGCTGCGGCTCAGGCTCCTCACGGACCGGCCCGACCGGCGCGGCGCCCTGCTCGCCGAGGCGCTCGAAGTCGTCCCTGCCGACCGCCATCCGGGAGTGCACGGTCTCCTCCTCGCCGAACTCGCCCAGCTGTACGCCACCGGCACCGGCGGCGATCCCGAGAGCCACGATCACTCGATCCGGCTCGCCGGGGAGGCGACCCGTCTGCTGAACCGGCCGGAGAGCCGGGACAAGTGGGCGACGGTCCAGACCTTCCTGGGATCGGCCTGGCGCTCCCGCCCGCGGGGGAACAAGGCCGAGAACGTCGCCCAGGCACAGCGTGCCCTCCGCGCCGCCCTCATGTACTTCCGCCGATCCACCAGCCCCGTGGAGTGGGCGGCAACCATCGCCAACCTGGCCAACGTCTACTGGGAATGCCCGGAGGACCGGACCCGTAACCTGCGCCGGGCGCTGCACCGCCATCTGGCAGCCCTGACCGTGTTCAACCGCGAGGACTTCCCGGACCGTTGGGCCATCGCGCAGAGCAACATCGGCCTAGTCCTGTCCGAACCGGCGCTCGCCGCGGACCCCGACGCCCTGGAACTCGGCCGACGCCACCTCGAACAGGCGGTGCAGGCGCCCGAACTTCGAGGTCGCGCCCGCGCCCACGCGCTGGTCAACCTAAGCCGCTGCTACCGGATGCGGCTCCAGGGCGACCACGATGCCAATCAGAGCACGGCCCTGCACCACGCGCAGCAGGCTTTCGCGCTCTACGAGGAGTTGCGCCTCCCGCTCGACATGGCGAACGCCGCCACCGCCATCGCCGACGCCTTCGCCAACACCGCCGTCCGGAGCGGCACAGATGCCCTCGACGAGGCGGTGACGTGGTATCGGCGCGGCCTCGAACTGGCCCCCGCGGACCAGGACCCCCTCCTGCACGCCGCCATCGCGGACAACCTGGCCAACACCCTCGTCCAGCGCCGCGAGGTCACGGCCGAGGACCTCGGCACCGCGATCGAGCTGCACACGACGGCGCTGGAGACGTACGAAGCGCACGGCGACCGCCACGAAGCGGCACGCGCCCGGTACAACCTGGCAGCCACCCTGCGCCGCGGGGACCGGCCCGACTCCGAACGTGCCGTCCGGCTGCTGGAAAGCAGCCTCGAGACACGCACGCCGGACACGGTGCCCCTGGAGTGGGCCGAGTCCGCCACCGAGTTGGCCAGGGCCTGGCTGACGTCACTCAGCCCCGAGGACAGGGCCGACCGGGTCGCCGAGGCGGTGCGGCTCCTCACCGAGGTCGTGTCGGTCGTACCCTCGGCGACCGCCCCCGATCACGCCCGGCGCGCCTGGGGACTGCTGGGCGACGCGCACGCCGAGTCCGGGGCCTGGTCCGCGGCGGCCGACGCCTACGAGCAGGCTCTCGAGGCGGCTGAGAACCTCTACCGGATCACCGTGCTGCCCGGCGGCAAGGAGGCCGAACTCGTCCAGACCGCCGACCTTCCCAGGGAGGCCGCCCATGCCCTGGTTCGCGCCGGCCGCCCGGAGCGCGCGGTGGCCGTCCTGGAGCAGAGCCGGGCCCGGGACCTGGGCGACAGGCTGCAGCGCGACCGCGTCGGACTGGACGTCCTGGGCCGCGAACACCCCGACGCCGTGGCCGATTTCCGTTCGGCCGTGCAGCGCGTCCGGACCGTGGAGGCCCGTCAGCGTGCCGGCCGGGACGCGGTGGAGTCGGACACCCCGCGCCGCCTGCGCGCCGCGATGACGGACGCGCAGGCGCAACTCACCGCCGCCACCGAAGCGGTCCGGGCCCTGCCCGGCTTCCACGACTTCCTGCGATCGGTACCGATGTCGGCCGTGCGCCGGGCCGTGACGGACGGACCACCGCTGGTCTACCTCATCACGGCACGACACGGCAGCGTGGCCCTGCTCGTCCAGGGTTCGCCGGAGGAACCCGGAATCCGTATCGACGTCGTACAGGCACCGCTGTCCGAACCGGAGTTGCTGGTCGCGCTCGGGGCACACCCGTCGCTGGAGGAGGACGAGGATCTCCTGCCGCTGCTCGACCTGCTGGGTGCCCGGCTGATGGCTCCCCTCGCGAGGCGGCTGCGCTCCCTGGACGTCAGCCGTGCCGTCCTGGTGACCACCGGCATCCTCGGTGTCCTGCCCGTCCACGCCGCCCGCGTACCGGTGGAAGGAACGACGCGCTGCCTGTTCGACGACGTCGCCGTGTCGTACACGCCCTCCGCGCGCGTGCTCGTCGCCGCGCGGGCCACGAGCACGGAGCCTCCGCACGGCAGCGCCCGGCTGTTGGGAGTCGCCGAGCCCCATCCGTGCGACCCACCCCTTCCCTGGGCCGGCTCCGAACTCGGTGCGGTGCGCGGGCTGTTCACCGACCCCGGTGAGGCCCTGACCGGGGCCGACGCCACAAAGGAGAACCTGCTTCGGGCACTGCCGGCTGCGACCCATCTGCACTTCGCCGGGCACGGCTCCTACGATGCGGCCGACCCGGTCGCATCCTGTCTGGAGCTCGCCGACGGCGATCGGCTCACTCTTCGTGAACTACTGGACGGCCAAGCCCTCGCCGGCATCCGGCTAGTCGTGGCCTCCGCCTGCCGGACGGCGGTGACCGACATGGCGCGACTGCCCGACGAGGGCATCGGTCTGCCGGCCGGTCTGGTGCAGTCCGGAGCAGCCGGCGTCGTCGGAAGCCTGTGGGAGGTCAACGACCGCTCCACGGCGTTGCTGATCGCCAGGTTCTACGCCTACCACCTGCTCGGCGCGCCGGAACAGGACGAGCCGCCGATGCCGCCCGCGGTGGCACTGGCCCGGGCTCAGGCCTGGCTGCGTGACGCCGACACAGCCGAACTCAACAGGTTCGCCACGTCCGTGGGCCTGCGCCGGGCCCGCGCCACGTACACCGAACGGCCTTCGCACTGGGCGGCCTTCGTCCTGGTCGGCGAGGGCTGACCGCCGCCCCCTGTCCCACGGCCCCGCGTCGGCACAGCAGCGGCAAGCCCGACGCAGCCGGCCGAAGGGCCCATGGCCTTCGGAACGGTCCGTGACGGTCGTGTCCCTCAGCACCGGTGCCACCGGCCGCAGGGCCGGTACGTCCGGGCCGCCATGGGGTTGGGGAGGGGCGCGGGCCGGGTATTCGTACCGGGCGAACAGGGGGGTCCGCGGCGCGCCACGTGCGAGGACTGCGTACGGGACTTCGCGACGAGGGGCGGGGCGCGGTGACACGGGACGAGCTGAGCGCGATGGTGGCGGAACGGCTGCGCAGAGTGGCCCAGGATCGGGATCTCGCCCCCGTCCTGGAGCCCGGCGCGCAGGACGAGGCCCTCCGGCTGGCCGCCCTGCTGGACGCGCACGGCTACGAGGACGAGCGCGGCAGCGCCGGCGGCGAGGAGGACAGGAAGGCCGCGCTCACCGCCCGGTACCGCCTCGGTTGGCTCCACTGGTACCGCTACCGTGCCCTGCCCGACGACCGGCCCGCGGAGGAGCGGGAACTCGACGCCGCGGCGGTCATGTTCACCCCCTGCCTGCTCGCCGGCGTGACCCCTCTTCCCGACCCGCTCCGCCCGCTGCTGATCCACCGGGCGGTCGTGGACGCCACGACCCTGCTGGAGCAGGTCCTGCGCTCCGCAGACCCGGGCCTTCCCGATCAGGCCGTCCGCCGGTGGCGCCGCATCCTCGGCGTGGTCCCGGGCGACCATCCCGACCGGGACGTCATGCTGACCAACCTGGCGACCGCCCTCCTGCAGCGCTTCGGCACCCAGGCAGACCCCGACGATCTGGACGACGCCGTCGACGCGGCGTGGGAGGCGGTCCGTCTCACCCCGGCCGGCCATCCCGCTCTGGCCCGCCGTCATTCCAACCTCGGACAGGCGCTCCGCAAACGGTATGAGCACGGCGGTCGGCCGGCCGACCTGGAAGACGCGATCCAGGCTGCTGAAGAGGCCGTGGCCCGCACCCCCGAGGGGCACCCCGACCGCCCCGCCGTACTCACCAACCTCGGCATTGCCCAGGCCGTCCGGTTCGGCAGGGACGGTATGTCCGGGGATCTCGACGATGCGGTCCGCACGGCCAGAGCGGCCGTGGACCGTGCCCCCGTCGACCACCCCGACCGGGCCACCATGCTCAACGGCCTCGCCGTCGCGCTTCGCCGACGAGCCGGGCGTGGGGTGCCGGACGCCAGGGAAAGGGATGTGCACGATGCTGTCGACGCCGCGAAAGAGGCGGTTCGCATCACCCCGGCGGACGACCCGGAACGTGCCGGGTTCCTGTCCAACCTCGGTCTCGTGCTGCGGACACGGTACGAACTCTTCCAGGAAGCGGACCGGGAAGGAGGACGCGAGGAGGCCGAGGACGGGGACGGAGATCGCCGGGAACGCGGCGCGGAGTACATCGACGAGTCGATCGAGGCGAGCCGGGAAGCCCTGTCCCGCACGCCCTCCGATCACGCCGAGCGGGCCGCCCGGTCGTCCAATCTCGGTCTGGCGCTGCGCAAGCGGTTCGAGGGGCGCGGCGATGTCAGCGACCTGGACGAGGCCATCGAGAAGGGCCGGGACGCCGCCGGCCTGCTGCCCCCGGACCATCCCGACCTGGCCGGCGTCTCCTCCAACCTCGGCCTCGCGCTCCGTCTCCGCCATCTGAGGACGAGGCAGGACAGCGGTTTCGGGGACAGCCCGGCGGACGGCACGGAAAGGGGGACGGGGCCTTCGGACACGGCCGGCACAACGGCGGACGAGGACCTCCGTGAAGCCGTCTCGGTCTTCACCGATGCCGCCCGGACGGAGACGGCCGCACCCTCGCTGCGCATCTACGCCGCTCGCAGCGCGGCCGACCTGACCGTGCCCTCTGATCCCGGGCGCGCCGCCGGTCTGCTGGAACTCGCCGTCCGGCTCCTTCCCCAAGTGGCCCCCGGGCAGCAGGAGCGAGGTGATCAGCAGTACGAACTCGGCCGAACCGCCGGGCTGGCGGGCGAGGCAGCCTCACTCGCTCTCACCAGCCCGCCCGGGGCGTCGGCTCCCACCGACGCGGACGGCGAAACCAGGAACGGGGAAACCAGGACAGGGGCCGGAGAGGACGGCAGGGCCGGGGGCGGTACAGGGGAAGAGAGAGAACGGGCCGTGCAGGCGCTGCGGTTGCTGGAGGCCGGTCGGGCGGTCCTCCTCAGCCAGGCCCTCGACGTGCGGGGAGACCTCACCGAACTGCATGAGCGGCATGCGGACCTGGCGGACCGGTTCACCCGGCTGCGAGCCCTGCTGGACGGGCAGTCCGGTGCCCCGGCCGACCGCCGCCGCTGGACGGCCGGTCTCACCGATCTCCTCGCCGGTATCCGTGAGCTGGAGGGCTTCGCCTCGTTCGCCCGTCCTCCCGCCCTCTCCGACCTCCTCGACGAGGCCCGGGAGGGTGCGGTCGTCGCCTTCGCCGTCAGCCGCTATCGCAGCGACGCCCTGCTGCTCCACGGCACGGACGTCACCGCCCTCCCGCTGCCCCGGCTCACCTGGACCGACCTGCTGGAACAGGTCCGCGTCTTCCACCGTGCCCTGGCGGTCGCCGGAGACGCGGAGGCGTCCCGGCAGCAACTCCAGGAGGCACAGCAGACACTCCGGGCTGTCCTTGAATGGCTCTGGGACCGTGCGACCGGGCCGGTCCTGGAAGCGCTGGGCCACACCGCCGAACCAGCGCCCGGCACGCCGTGGCCCCGGGTGTGGTGGGCGACCGGCGGAGTGCTGGGCATGCTGCCGGTGCACGCGGCCGGTCATCACGGCGACTCGCCGGGCGGGGCCTCGGGCAGGGGACGGCGCACGGTCATGGACCGCGTGGTCTCCTCCCACACGCCTACCATCCGGGCCCTGAGCCACGCGCGGCGCCGGCGGGAGACGCAGCGGGCACAGGCATCGGCGACGGCCGTCAGGGCGGCCGGGGCGGGAACGGCCGCGGAGGACGATCGGTCGCTGATCGTCGCCATGCCGGTCACGCCGGGCGCACCACCGCTGCACAAGGTCCGCCAGGAGGTCGAGAAGGTCAGCAGCCATCTGCCGCGACCGGTCGTGCTCTCCCCGGACGCGAAGGGGAACGGAAACGGAGCCGGAGACCGTCTCCCGACCAGGGACAACGTGATGGCGCACCTGCCCGGCTGCACAGTGGCGCACTTCTCCTGCCACGGCGAGGCCCGCGCCGACGACCCGTCCAGCAGCCGGCTGTTCCTCCTGGATCACGAGACGGCGCCGTTCACTGTCGCCGGACTCGCGCCCGTACGCCTCGATCGGGCTCAGCTGGCCTATCTGTCGGCGTGCCGGACCGCTTTCGGCGGCTCCTTGGATCTCGCCGACGAGGCGATCCACCTGGTGTCCGCGTTCCAGCTGGCTGGATTTCCGCATGTCGTCGGCACCCAGTGGGAGATCAGCGACGCCAGAGCCGTGCAGATCGCGGACCGCTTCTACACGGAGATGCGGAACGAAGAAGGGGTCTTCGACAGCGACCGGGCCGCGTTCGCCCTGCACCGGGCGGTGCGCAAGCTGCGCGACCGGACACCGCGGGTCCCCTTCCTGTGGGCAGCCTTCGTACACGCCGGGGCCTGACCAGGCGACAAGGCATGGTTCTGGTCGATCCTGCGGCGCGGGTTCGAAGGCATCTCTCGCTCCGGTGTCTCTCCGACTGCTCCGCTGGATCAGCGCAGGCCGGCGAAGAGGTCCGTCTCGGGTACGGCCGCGCCGGTGGTGTCCTGGACCCGTACGAAGGTCTCGACGCCCATCAACTCGGTGAACCTCTCCCGGCCCATCCTGAGGAAGAAGATGTTCTCGCCCTGGCTGGCGTGCGCGGCCAGCGCGTCGAACTTCTGGCCGCCGAACGCGGTGGTGTCCACCCAGGTGGTGATCTCCTCGTCGGGCAGTCCGATCTCCGCCAGCGCGGCGGCCTCGGCGGGATCCGGCTCCGGTACGTCCGCACCGAACTCGCGCATGGTCTCCCCGAACCGCTGCATCATCGAGCGGGGCGCCGTCGTCCAGTACACCTTCGGTACCGGCGTGGTCATCGCCAGCGCCGCCATCGTGATGCGGTTGGCCTGGATGTGGTCGGGGTGGCCGTAGAAGCCGTTCTCGTCATAGGTGACGACCACATCGGGTCGGTAGCGCCGCAGGAGTTCCGCGAGTTTGGCGGCGCCCTCCGCCACGGGTGTGTGCCAGAAGGATCCGGGGGCGTCGTTGGTCGGCCAGCCCATCATTCCGGAGTCGGCGTAGTCCAGCATCTCCAGGTGGCTGATCTTCAGGATCTCGCAGCTCGCCTCGAGTTCCTGGCGCCGGATCAAGGCGACGGCCGCCGGATCGTGTCCGGGATCACCCGGTTTGACACCTCCCGGTCCGTCACCGCAACCGCCGTCGGTGCACGTCACGAGCACCGTGCGAATGCCCTCCGCCGCGTACCGGGCGAGGACGCCGCCCGTTCCTGTGGCCTCGTCGTCGGGGTGGGCGTGTACCGCCATGAGCGTCAAGGGCCGGTCGTTCATAAAAGAGTCCTCCTGTGTGAAAAGGGCCTGGTCCGCGTCCGGGGCGCACGTGGCCAGGTACCCCTCAATAGCAGATGACCGGGTGTACGGCGGACCCCGGGGCACCGGATCACGCCGGACCCCGCCGGCGTCGTCGCCCCGCGCGCAGGGGCTGGTGGACCACGCGGAGTGCGGTGGTCGCTTCGGCCGCTCCGGTGCCCCGGGCCGCAACACATCAGTGATTGTTGCGTCGTTGGGGGATGCCCTGGTAGGACTGTGGCGCGCCGTCACCGTCACATGTTCGATTTCGCGGGGGTTCATGTGGTCGCCACGGCCTTCACGACTTCGCCGCGGCGACGCCCGGGTGCTCCGCGCCCGGCCCGGCGGCTTCCCGCCGTCGCCAGGCGGGCCACGCAGCACGGACTGGTGCTGACCGCTGTCGCGGTGACCGTGCTGCTGTGCGCGACGGCGCTGGCCGCGCTCGCGGCGCTGGCGGGGAGTTCGGTGCAGGCCGGGGCCGTGCGGCGGCTGGCCGCCGACCTCGACGCGCAGGTGAGCGTCAACGCCTCCTTCCGGGCCGGGGGAATGGCCGCCGCCGATCGAGAGGTGCGGGCCGCCGGCGACCGGGTGTTCGCCGGGGTGCCGCACCGGACCTATGTGGGGCTGCTGGGCACGTCGCCGGTCTCGGTGACGGGGATCGACGGGGTCGCGGGCCCGCCGCGCGGTCCCGGGGGCAGCGGGCTGCACCCGGTCGCGGTGCAGGACGGCGGCAGGTTCGGGCAGTTGGTCGCCGGGCGATGGCCGGCCGGCACGGCCGCCGCCCCGGCCGGCGCGTTCACCTCGCTGCCCGAGGTCCGGGCCGCCACCGGGTCCGCCGCCCCGGTCGACGCGGCGGTGCCCGACGCGCTGGCCAGACGCCTGGGCGTCAAGCCCGGTTCCGGCCTCCAGGTGCAGGACGCCTTCGACCGCACCATGACCCTGCGGATCACCGGTGTCTTCCGGGCGACCGGTGCCGTCGGGTTCTGGCCCGCGATGGCCGGCGTGCTGACCCAGGGAGAGACCGCCGACCAGGACCTGCTGGTGGTCTCGGCGTCGGCGCTCAACGGCAGCGCCGTCCTGAACGGGCATCTGACGGTCCACTGGAGTGTGCAGCCCGACTTCTCCCGTCTCGACGCGGGCAGCCTCGCCGGGCTGCACGACCGGCTGCGTGCCTTCTCCGGCAGCCAGAGCCGGGTGTCGGTGTTCGGCGGGCGGCAGCCGTCGCTGGAGGACCTGACGGTGGTATCCGGTCTGCCGGGCGCGATCGACGACCTGACGGTGCCGATGGTGGCGGCCCGGTCCTCGCTGTACCTGCCGAGCGTGCTGCTGGCGGTCCTCGCCCTGGCCACCCTGCTGCTGGCCGCCCGCCAGTTGACCGTGCGCCGGCGCGGTGAGCTGGCCCTCCAGCAGGCCAGAGGCGCCGGCACCCTGCGGTTGCTGCGCGGCGCGGCGGCCGAGTGGGCGCTCACCGGCGTCCCGGCCGCCGTCGTCGCGCCCTTCCTGGCCGGGCTGCTGCACCCCGGCAGCCGGGGCACCGGCGCGTGGGCGGCGGTGGGTCTGACCCTGCTGGTGCACGCCGCGGCGGTGCTGCTGCCCGTGCTGCCGACGGCGCGGTCGCGGCCGGCCCGCGGTGCACGGGCCGCCGCCGCGCAGCGGCTCGGCGCCGACATGGCGTTGCTCGCCGTCGCGGCCCTGGGGTATCTGGAGCTGCGGCGGCACCACTCGCTGATCGCCGACGTGGGCACCGGCGGCGCGTCCGCCGACCCCGTGCTGGTCCTGGTGCCGACCCTGGTGGCCGGCGCCGCCGCGCTCCTGCTGCTGCGGCTGCTGCCGCTGACCTCCCTGCTGCTGGACGCGTTCGGCCGTCGTAGCCGGGGCCTGGTCCTCGCCCTGGCCGGCTGGCAGTTGAGCCGGCGGGCCGCGCGCAACGCCGGCCCGGTGGTGCTGATGTGCCTGGCCATGTCGGTGAGCGCCTTCGCCACCACCGCGCTGGCCTGCCTGGGCGGCCTGGCGTCCGAGCAGGCCGCGTTCACCGTCGGCGCGGACGTGCGGATCTCGCCGTCCGCGGACGACGGCTACCCCTCCTCCGTACTGGGCGCCGCCTATCGCGCGCTGCCGGCGGTGACCGCCGTGACCCCGGTGACCCAGTCGACGGTGAACCTGCCCGGCGGCGCCACCGAAAGCCTGGTCGGCACGATCGGCGGACCCGCTCCCCGCACCCCGTCACCGGCCGTCTTCGGGATACCGCTCCCCGGGCGTCCGACCGCGCTGCTGCTGGACGAGCGGCTGCGCAGCGACGGCAGCCGCGCGGCACCGAGCCTGGAACTGACCGTGCAGGACGCGTCCGGCCTCGTCAGCACCGTGGCGACCCACCTGCCCGCCGCCGACGGGGCCAGGCACACCGTCGTGGTCCCGCTCGACGTGGCGCTGAGCGGCGGCCACCCGCGGACCTATCCGCTGACGGTGACCGCCGTCGACGTCCTGCCGCAGCCGAACATGCGGCCCGCGCGGCTGGACCTGGAACTGCTCCGGGTGGGCGCGCGCGGCACCGCGGACACCTGGGTCCCCCGGCTGCCCGGCGGGCAGGTCTGGGCCGACGGCACGGACCACGCCGCCGACTCCACCGCGGGGGCCTGTGAAGGAAAACTGGCCGGCCGCTACGACCCCGGCACCCCCGGGGTGTGCTCGATCCTTCCCGGCGGCTCCGAGGTGCTCCGCACCACCATCAGCACCGGCAGCCGGCCCTCCCGGGCCATCAGCGACGCCTTCGGCGGCCTGGCCGACAGCGACTACGACACCCGGCCCGGCACCCAGGTGCGGCTCCTGGCCGGCCCGGCCGGCGATCCGGCGCCGCTGCCGGTGCGCGCCGACGCCACGGCGCTGCGCGACGCGCGCCTGAGCGTGGGCAGCACCACCACACTGGACCTGGGCGGCGGCCGGGTCACCGCCACGATCGTGGGCCGGGCCGACGCGCTGCCCGGACTGGGCCGCGGACAGGGACATCTGATCGCCGACCAGCGCCGGCTCGCCACCGCGCTGACGCTGGCCGGTGCCGACCAGGAGGATCCCGCGTTCTGGTGGATCGGCAGCACCGACAGCGCGCGTACGGCCGCCGCCGCCGAGGCACAGCCCGCCCTGGGCCGCGTCACCACCACGGCGCGCACCACCGCGTCCCTGCAGGCCGACCCGTTCCGCAGCGGGCTGCGCCGGGTGCTGGAACTGGTCCGGTATCTGGCCCCCGGTTTCGCCGTCATCGCCTTCACCGTGCACGCGGTGGTCTCCACCCGGCAGCGCCGCAAGGAGTTCGCCCTGCTGCGGGCGATCGGCGTCCGTTCCCAGAGCCTGTCCGCGCTGCTGGGTACCGAGCAACTGAGTCTCGCGCTGTTCGCGGTGGTCCCGGGGGCACTGATGGGCATGGCCCTGGCAGCGGCGGTACTGCCGCTGGTCACCGTGGACGACAGCGGACAGGCCCCCTATCCGCCGCTGCCGCAGGTCATACCCTGGGGCACCGTGGCGCTGACCGCGGTGGCGACCGCCCTGGCCATCAGCGCGGTCGTGCTGGCGCTGGCCCGGCTGCTGGCCCGGGTGGACCTGGTACGTGTACTGCGAGCGGGGGAAGACCGTTGAGCCGGGCGGCCGGGCACGACCGGAAAGGGCGGACGGGCACGCGGCCCGTGGGCACGGGCGCGGCGGTGCCCCGACCCATGGGCACGGGCGCGGCGGTGACCTGGCGCCTGATACGCAAGGAGACCCGCGGCGATCTGCCGCTGCTGGCCTGCCTGGCGGTGCTGCTCCTGGTGCTGACGGCACTGTGCGCCTGGGCGCCCGCCTTCGCGGGCCGCCAGGAGGACCGGGCACTGCGGCAGCGCGTCGACGCCGCGCAGGTTCAGGCGCCCCTGATCAGCCTGAGCACCACACCGGAGGTCTTCAACACCTCGCCGCCCGCCGTGAACATGGCCACCCTGCTCGGCGCCGCCCGCACCCTCACCGACCACCTCGACGGCTCCGCCGCACGGCATCTGACCTTCGCCGGCGGCGGCAGCTACGACTACAACCAGGCGACCCTGATCTCCCCACGGCCGCCGGGGCCGGCGAACACCAGCACCCGGCTGACGGTCAGTTATCTGCCGTCCGCGCGGGCCCATCTGCACTACGTCAGCGGCCGTGCGCCGGCCGACCACACGCCGCTCGGCACCACACCCCAGATCGGGTTGTCGCAGGCCACCGCGCAGGCGCTGGGCGTCCGGGCCGGCAGCCGGCTCACCCTTGACTTCACCAAGACGCTCGGAGTGCAGAACGCACCGCCCCGCGCGGGGCTGCTGGTGAGCGGGGTCTACCGCACCACGGCCGCGGCCGACGACTTCTGGACCGGCCGGGAGACACTGGACCAGCCGTCGCGCTACCCGGCGGAGCGCTCCGCCGGCACGGTGCTCGCCGTCCGCGGCCTCGTCGGTCTCGACGCCGCCGACCTGCTGGCCGGCGCCGGGGTGGGCGGCCCGCGGGTGACCTGGCAGCTGCGCGCCGACCTGTCCGGGGCGGCACTCGACCGGGCCCGCGCACTGACCGGACCGCTGTCCCACTACAGCGCGGACCTGAGCGCCACCCTGTGCCAGGGGCTCGACCCGATCACCGGCGACATCAGCTGCCAGGTCGGCAGCCAGGCCACCGGGCCCCTGCTGGTGACCGACTTCCTGACACCGTTGCTCGCCGCGTTCACCGCTCAGGACCAGCAGGCCAGGGCGCTCGCGACGTTCGCCGTCGACGCGCTGGCCGCGGTCGCGCTGGCCACCGTCACCGTCGCGGTCCGGCTGCTGCTGCGCCGAAGGCAGGCGCACCTGCGGTTGCAGCGCGCGCGGGGCGCGTCCACCGCGCGGCTGGTGCTGCTGCGCTGCGCCGTGGCCTGGCCGGTGGTGTTGATCGCCGCCCCGCTCGGCTGGGCGGCCGGACGGGCCCTCGCTCCCTCCGGCACGTCCGGATCACCGCAACCGGTGCCCGCCGCCCTCGCCGCCGCGGTGGTGGTGCTGACGGTGCCGTTGATGACCTGGCTCGCGGTCCGCGAGCCGCGCAGGCCCGGCCGGCTGCGGCGCTCGCGCCGGAAGACCGCCGTCGGCCGGCGCGTGGTCCTGGAGCTGACGGTGCTGCTCGCGGCGGCCGCGGGCGTGGTCGCGCTGCGCTCGCAGGGCCCCGACGGGATTCTCGGCGCGGTGCCGGTGCTGGTGGCGCTGGCCGTCGTACTGATCCTGCTGCGGATCTATCCGCTCGTGCTGCGCGTGGTGCTGCGGCGGGCCCGGCGCGGCCGGGGAGCGGTGGGCTTCATCGGGGCGGCCCGGGCCGCCCACGACGCCCCGGCGACCGGACTGGCCCTGTTCGTCCTGGTCCTGACCTTGGGCACGGCCGTGTTCGGCGGGCTCGTGCAACGGACGATCGGCGACGGCCTGGCCACGGGGGCGGCCTGGACCGCCGGCGCCGACGCGAGCGCGACCGTGGCCGGGACCGTAGCCTCCGCGCCCACGGCAGACACCGGGATACGGACCGCCCTCCAGCGGCTGCACACCCTCGACCTGGTGGGACAGGCCGACGGCGCGGTGATCCCCCGGGTCGCCGTGATCACCGTGGACCCCCGGCAACTGGCCGCCGTCGCCCCGAAGTCGCCGCTGGCCGGCGCCCTGCTGTCCGGGCTGGCCACCCCGCCCGGAACCCGGGCCGGCGCGAGTGCCCCGCTGCCGTCCTTCCTCTCGCCCGACCTGCGGGCGAGCGAGCGCACCGGCGGCTTCACCGCCACGGTGGTGACCCAGGGGCAGCCCCCGGTGGACCTGAACCTCAAGCCGGTCGGCACCCTCACCGCCGCGGAACTGCGCGACCCCCTCCTCGGGCCGGTCACAGCGCAGATCGCCACCGGGACGCCCATGCTGATCACCACCGCCGGCGCCGAACATCTGATGCCCCAGCAGTCCTCGGGAAGCACCGTCCTGCTCCTCAAGGGCGGTGCTTCCCAGGGGCCCGCCACCGCCGAGCCCGCGGCCCTGCGGGCGGCGGCGGCCAAGGCGCTCGGGCCGCTGGCCCGGATCCGCGTCCGCTCCGAGACGCTCGGCACCCTGCGCGCGGACGGCCTGACGCGGGGACTCGGCACGATCTACACCACCACCTCGATCCTGGCCGCGCTGTCCGGCCTGCTCGCGCTCGCCCTGGAGCTGACCCTCACCTCCCACGAGCGCAGCCGTACCGCCTCGTTCCTGCGCACACTCGGACTCGGCGGCAAGGAAGCCGGAGCGCTGCACTTCCTGCAACTGCTGCCGCTGGCGGTGGCCTCGGCGGTGGGCGGCACACTGCTCGGGCTGCTCGAACCGCGTCTCATGGCGCCGACACTGGACCTGCGGCAGTTCACCGGCGGCCCGGCCCAACCGGCACTGCGGACCGACTACTCGCTGACCATCGCCCTCGTCGTCGGCGTGACCGCGCTGATCCTGGCCGCCGCGGCCACCGAGACCGTCCTCGCCCGCCGGCGCCGCCTGGGGGCCGTCCTGCGCCTCACGTGAACGGCCGCCGCGCCCAAGGCGGCTGCCCTTGGCGGCCACCGGGCGAACCGCCTACCGCGTGCTCTCGGTGCTCTCGGCGCTTGCGGGGTTCGGGCCGCCGCCCGCCGCGTTCTCCGCCTTCTCGCCGTTGTCGCCGTTGTCGGCGTTCTCCGCGTCGGACTTCGCCCGCCGCGCGGCCTCGTCGGGCCATACGCCGATGTGGTCGCTCTCCAGGGCCAGCCGCACCCGCTTGCGCATGTGCAGGCGCTCGGTGAACTCACCCGGCAACTGCAGCCGACCGCTGGCGTCCAGTACCGCGTACTCCTCGGCGGTGAGCACATCGATGCCGTCCTCGCCGGTGGCGACCCGGCGCAGCACCTCGGTCGAGGTGCGGCCGTTGCGGATCCGTACGGTGCGCTGGACCTGCTCGGACACCAACGCGTCGTGGGTGACCACGATCACGGTGACGCCCAGCTCCTCGTTGGCCCGGCGCAGCGCGGCGAAGACCTCGTCGCTGGTGGCGGTGTCGAGTTCGCCGGTGGGTTCGTCGGCGAACAGCACCCGGGGCTCGTTGGCGTTGGCCACGGCGACGGCGACCCGCTGCTGCTCACCGCCGGAGAGCGTGTCGGGCATGCGGTCCCGGCAGTGGCCGACGGACAGCAGGTCGAGCAGTTCCTCGGCCCGGGCCCGGCGCCGGGCGCGCTTGACCCCGGTGTACGTCATCGGAAGCATCACGTTCTCGGCCGCCGAGAGGTAGGGCAGCAGGTTGCGGGAGGTCTGCTGCCAGACGAAGCCCACGGTGGTACGCCGGTACTCCAGCCGCTCGCGGCGCTTCATCGCCAGCAGGTCGTGTCCGGCGACCTCGGCGGCACCCGCGGTGGGCACGTCCTGGCCGGAGAGGATGCCCAGCAGGGTGGACTTGCCGGAACCGGAGGCCCCGATCACCGCGATCATTCATCCGCCGTGCCAAGGCGCCCGAGCTGCCGGTCGTCCTCCTCGAGGACTTCGGCGCCCTCATCGGCCTGGTCCTCGCCCTCTGCGGCGTCGGCATCGCCCTGCTCACCGGCGACGGCGTCTGGGACGGCATCGGCACGGTCTGCATCGGCGTCCTGCTCGTCCTCATCGCCCTCGTCCTCGCCGCCGAGACCAAGTCCCTCCTCCTCGGCGAGGCCGCGGGCGTCGAAGAGGTCAAGAAGATCGAGGCCGCGACCGTCGACGGCGACACGGTCACCGGCATCATCCACATGCGCACGCTCCACCTCGGCCCCGAGGAACTGCTCGTCGCCGCCAAGATCGCCGTCAAGCACGACGACACGGCCGCCGAGGTCGCCAAGGCCATCAACGCCGCCGAGGCCCGCATCCGCACCGCGGTCCCCATCGCCCGCGTGATCTACCTCGAACCCGACATCTACAGCGAGGCCGAGGCCGCCAAGGGCCCCGACCCCGAAGCCACCCCGGGCGGCCCGACACCCCACCCCGCCGGCCACTGACCTCCCCGGACCGACACAGCGACGGGCCCGCCTCCCCCGCCTGACGGGGAAGCGGGCCCGCTGTCATCCGGTCACCCGACCTCGCTCAGCACGCCCAGCACCGCCCGCTCGTCCGGTGCCGCCAGCAGCCGCTCCCGGAACCCGGCGTCCATCAACTTCCGGGACAGCAGCGCGAGGATCCGCAGATGCTCGTCACCGGCGGCCGCCTCCGGTACGGCGATCATGAAGACCAGCCGTGCCTTCGTACCGTCCAGCGAGCCCCACTCGACGCCCTCCGCCGACCGCGCGAACCCGACGACCGGCGCGGTCACCGCATCCGTCTTGGCATGCGGGATCGCGATCTCCTCACCGAGCCCGGTCGTCCCCTGCTCCTCGCGCCGCAGCGCGGTGGCCACCAGTTCCTCGGCATCCGCGACCCGGCCACTGCCCGCCAGCAACCCGGCCATCTCCCGGATCGCCTCCTCCTTGCCGTCCGAGTCCAGCCGGACCTTGACGGTCTGCTCGGTCAGATACCCGGAGAGGACCTCGGCCGCGCCGCGTTCATGTGCATCCGCCGCACCTGCTGCCGCCGTCTCCGCCGTCTCTGCCGTCTCCGTCACCGTGCCAGCTGTCCTCGCCGTCCGATCGGGCGCACCGCCCGTTTCCATCGCACCGCCGGTACCGACTGCCACCGGAACCGCGCCCCCACCGGCCACCGCCCCGACCAGCACGGACCCGGGCATCTCAACCGGTACGCCCGCGCCTGCACCCTCCGCCGGCTCGCCGCCCCTCTTCCGCATGCTCAGGTCGATCAGCGCCACGGTCGTCACCGCCGTCACCACCGCCCCGATCACCACGGCCACGAAGAACATCGGTACGCCGCTCACCGCGCCCAGCACCGCCACGATCGGTCCGCCGTGCGGCACCGCGTCCTTCACCCCGGCCAGCCCGGCGATCGCACCGGCGACCGCGCCGCCCAGCATGTTGGCCGGGATGACCTGCGCGGGCCGCGCCGCGGCGAACGGGATCGCGCCCTCCGAGATACCGAAGCAGCCCATGAACAGGGAGGCCAGCCCGGTCTCCCGCTCCTGCTCGTCGTACCACCGCTTCCGGATCAGCGTGGCCAGCCCCTGGCCCAGCGGCATGACCGGGATCGCGGCGGCGCACATGCCCATCACCGTCTGGTTGCCGGTCGCGATCAGCCCGGCACCGAAGAGGAACGCCGTCTTGTTGACCGGTCCGCCCATGTCGAACGCGATCATCAGGCCCAGGATCGCGCCCAGCAGGATCGCGCTCGTGCCCGTCATCCCGCTCAGCCAGCTGGTCAGATGCTCGAAGACCCAGGCGATCGGCTTCCCGATCACGTAGATGAAGAACAGCCCGAGCGCCGTCGTCGCCACGATCGGGATCACGATGATCGGCATGATCGGCTGGACGAGCTTGGGGACCTTCACCTTCTTGATCCACAGCACCAGATATCCGGCCAGGAACCCGGTCACGATCGCTCCGATGAACCCCGCGCCCGCCTTCGAGTCGTACAGCGACCCGGTGTTGGCGATCCAGCCGCCGATCATGCCCGGCACCAGCGCGGGCCGGTCACCGATGGCGTACGCGATGTACCCGGAGAGGATCGGCACCATCAGCGTGAAGCCGATGACACCGATGTTGTTCACGTCCATCCAGAAGGAGTCCTTCGGGATGACGAGTCCGCCCGAGGGGTCCGGATTCCCGCCCAGCGAGAGCGAGATCGCGATCAGCAACCCGCCGACCACGACGAACGGGATCATGTAACTGACGCCGTTCATCAGCGCCTTGTACGCGACGCTCCGCTCCTTGCCACTGCTCGCTGCCGAGTCCGCGGCTGAGTCCGCGGCCGCGCCCCCGGGCTGGTGCACGGGGGCCGACCGAACCCGTTCGATCAACTGCTCGGGATGGCGGATGCCCTCGGCCACCCCGACCTTGAGCACCCGCTTGCCGACGAAGCGGCTCAGATCCACGTCCTTGTCGGCGGCCACGATGACACCGTCCGCGGTTCTGACATCGTTGTCATCAATGACATTCTCGGCCCCGATGGAACCCTGCGTCTCCACCTTCATGTCGACACCGCGGCTCTGAGCGGCCTGTGCGAGCTTCTCGGCCGCCATGTAGGTGTGCGCGATACCCGTCGGGCACGCGGTCACCGCCAGCAGCTTCCACGTCTTCGGCTCGTCACCGTGGCTGCCCGTGGGGGGAGGGCCGGCCGGACTGGTCACGTCGATCTCCTAACGCCTTCGTCACACGAAACGCCGTCCCGGACGCTCCGCGCGCTCGATCGGAACTCCCGATCTCCCTGCATCCTGCAACACCCCCACCCCGGCTCAAAGGCGCGAAAGTCCTGGTTGATCCGCTTCTGCTCGCTCCTGTGCACCCCCTCGCGGAGACCCTCATCACCTCTTCACATCCCACCCCGCCGACCGCGCTCGCCCCCTCGAACGGCGTGAACTGTTCGGAGGCGGACTGGGGACGCCCCGCCCCACCGGTGTAGCTTGGGACGAAGCCAGACGTCGCTGCTGATGGCGGTCGGGCGGTCCCTGCGGGCCGGCCGAGGGAGAGAGGGCCTCCGACGGACTGCGCTGCGCGTACGCGGGCATGCCTGTGTCCTCTTGTCGGGCACCCCTGTGTCCGCCGCCGCGCAGACCAGCCGTACCCACCCTCGACCCGATACCGAGGAGCAGCCCGCAATGACGACTGTCGACAACCGACAGGACTTCAAGGTCGCCGACCTCTCCCTGGCCGAGTTCGGCCGCAAGGAGATCACCCTCGCCGAGCACGAGATGCCCGGCCTGATGTCGATCCGCAAGGAGTACGCCGACGCGCAGCCGCTGGCAGGCGCCCGCGTCACCGGCTCCCTGCACATGACCGTGCAGACCGCCGTCCTCATCGAGACCCTGGCCGCCCTCGGCGCCGAGGTCCGCTGGGCGTCCTGCAACATCTTCTCCACCCAGGACCACGCGGCCGCCGCTATCGCCGTCGGCCCGAACGGCACGCCCGACAACCCGCAGGGCGTTCCCGTCTTCGCCTGGAAGGGCGAGACGCTGGAGGAGTACTGGTGGTGCACGGAGCAGGCGCTGACCTGGCCGAACACCCCCACCGGCGGCCCGAACATGATCCTGGACGACGGTGGTGACGCCACCCTCCTCGTCCACAAGGGTGTCGAGTACGAGAAGGACGGCAAGGTGCCGTCCGTCGACACCGCCGAGTCCGACGAACACCGCGTCATCCTCGATCTCCTGCACCGCACCATCACGGACGGCTCGCAGAAGTGGACCCAGCTGGCGTCCGAGATCCGCGGCGTCACCGAGGAGACCACGACCGGCGTCCACCGCCTGTACGAGATGCAGCGTGACGGCGAGCTCCTGTTCCCGGCGATCAACGTCAACGACGCCGTCACCAAGTCGAAGTTCGACAACAAGTACGGCTGCCGCCACTCCCTGATCGACGGCATCAACCGCGCCACCGACGTCCTCATCGGCGGCAAGACCGCGGTCGTCTTCGGCTACGGCGACGTGGGCAAGGGCTGCGCGGAGTCCCTGCGCGGGCAGGGCGCCCGCGTGATCGTCACCGAGATCGACCCGATCTGCGCGCTGCAGGCGGCGATGGACGGCTTCCAGGTCACGACCCTCGACGAGGTCGTCGACAAGGCCGACATCTTCGTCACCACGACCGGCAACAAGGACATCATCATGGCCTCGGACATGGCCAAGATGAAGCACCAGGCCATCGTCGGCAACATCGGCCACTTCGACAACGAGATCGACATGGCCGGCCTCGCCAAGATCCCCGGCATCGTCAAGGACGAGGTCAAGCCGCAGGTCCACACCTGGAAGTTCGCCGACGGCAAGGTGATCATCGTCCTCTCCGAGGGCCGCCTGCTGAACCTGGGCAACGCCACCGGCCACCCGTCCTTCGTGATGTCCAACTCCTTCGCGGACCAGACCCTGGCCCAGATCGAGCTGTTCACCAAGCCCGACGAGTACCCGGTCGGCGTCTACACGCTGCCCAAGCACCTCGACGAGAAGGTCGCCCGCCTGCACCTGGACGCGCTCGGCGTGAAGCTCACGACGCTGCGCCCCGAGCAGGCCTCGTACATCGGTGTCGAGGTCGAGGGCCCGTACAAGTCGGACCACTACCGCTACTGAGGTACCGCTGCCGAGGTGCTGCTTGAGGTACCTCGGCTGAGTCCGCGGCCCGCCCTCCGGGAGAGCACGCCAGTGCACTGACGCGCTCCCCCGGAGGCAGACGCTCCGGTCCATCGAGGCAGGCCCCCGCACCCCCGTGTCGGGGGCCTGCCCCTTTGGCACGTCGGCCCACCCGGCGGCCGTACCGCAGTACCGAGCACCGGACCGGCAGCCCGCTAAGACCCAGGACCCCCATGCCCCGCGGCCGTTATTCGCTCCACGATCCGCACGATCACACCCCCCTCGGCGAAGAACACTTCCAGTGCGCCCCCGGCCCCTCCGGCTGGCGTTATGTCTCCCAGGTGACCACCCCCTCCGGTGACCACGTCGGCTCGGTCGATCTCGCTCTCGACGACCTCGGACGTCCCATCCGCCTCGAACTCCACGCCGGGAGCTGGCGGGTGCGCGGCGCCGCCCTCGACGGCGTCACCTGGGTCCGCACGGATCCCACCGGCGCTCACGCCATCGAAGGCCATGTGCGCGCCCACGCCTTCACCGGCACGTCCCCCGCGTTTCTGGTCGCCACCGCCCGTCTCCTGCGCCTCACCCCTTCCGCCGCCGCGACCCGTGTACGCCTCGTGGCCTTCACGGACCCGGTCCTCGCCCCGCGCACCGTGGACCAGTCCTGGGCCTTGGTGAAAAGCGAAGCACACGCCACTGACAACGGCCCTCTGACCGTGGACGAATACCAGGTCACAGCCCTGGACACGGGAGAGCAGCACGCCGTGCACCTCGCCGGCGACGTGGTCCTGGCGGCACCCGGAATCGAGCTGGAGGATCTGCGGTCGCCGCCGTCCGTCTTCGCCGACTGACCGGGCTTCGGGTCCGGGCCTAGGCCGGCGGTACGAACCCGGTGGAGGGCCGTTCGGCCGCCGGGGAAGCGGCGGGTGCGGCAGCCGGGGGCTGTTCCACCGGCGGGGGCGGCGGATACGCACCGTCCGGCGCCGCCGGCCCGGGCCGGTACGGAGCCGACAGAGGCGCGGGTCCCTGAGGCACCGGCGGGGCATAGCTGTTCGGCGCACTCGGCACCGGAGGGGCGTAGCCGGGCGCACCGGGCGCCAAGGGGGCGTATCCGTGGGGCGCACTCGGCGCCGGGGGGATGCCGTACCCATAGGGAGCGCCAGGCCCGTAGGGAGCACCCGGTGTCTGCGGGCCGTACGCGTTCGGCGCACCGGACTCCGAGGGGGCCCGGCCGGCGAAGGCCCGCCGGGCCTCCCGCGCCTGCCGCTCCTGTGCCACCGCCGCCAGATACGCCGCCGGCGGAATGCCCTGCGGCGCCGGAGTGCCCGTCCGGGCCGCGAGGTCGGCCGCGAGCTGCTCGGCCATCGCCCAGGAGACCTGCGGATCGAGCTGCTGCATCCGCGTCAGGTACTGCCGGACGGCAAGCCACAGCCCGTCCGGAACCGCCGACAGATCCAGCTCGGCGAAACGTCCCGCCAGCCAGGGCGGAGGCGGCGGAATGAACCGGGTCTGCCCGACGGGCACCCGTTCACGTACGACCAGAGTCCCCGCGAACACATCCCCCAGCCGCCGGCCGCGCGCCGAGACCAACGAAGCGATACAGGCGACGACCCCGAACGTCATCAGAATCTCGATCACGCCGAGAGCACCCCGCACCAACGCATGCCGGAACCGGATGGGCCCACCGTCATCGCGCACCACACGCAGTCCGCACGCCATCTTCCCCAGAGAGCGCCCATGGCTCAGCGTCTCCACCGCGATCGGCCCGCCCACCAGCAGCAACAGGAAGGCCGCGATCGACAGTGCGACCTGTGCGGCCTCGTCCAGCGAGGCCGTGGCCGCGACCAGGCCTATGGACACGCCGATGTACACGGTCATGGCCACGACCAGGTCCAGCAGTATGGCCAGCGCCCTGCTGGGCAGCCTCGCGGGACGCAGTTCGAGCGCCACCGCCTCACCTGTCACCAGCTCACTCACGCCTGCCACCTTCCCCTGGTCTGCCCCGTACAGCGCAAGTCTGCCAAGCTGAGAGCGCATCGCGCCGCAGTACGACAAGCTGACAGCTACGACAGGCAGTCGACGACCAGCCGAGGAGCAGGCAGACCCGATGGACCTCGACGTCTTCGTCTCCGCACACCGAGCCGAGTGGGACCGCCTGGACGCGCTCCTCCGCCGCCAGCGGCGCCTCAACGGAGCCGAAGCCGACGAACTCGTCGCCCTCTACCAGCGCACCGCCACACACCTCTCCCTGATCCAGTCCAGCGCACCCGACCCACAGCTCGTCGGACGCCTCAGCCAACTCGTGGCACGCGCGCGCAGTGCTGTGACAGGGGCCCGCCGTGCCTCCTGGCGCGATGCCGCCCGTTTCCTGGGGCAGGGATTTCCGGCCGCCGTCTACCGGTCCCGTCACTGGTGGGTCCCCACCGCGCTCATATCCACCGCCATCGCGATCCTTCTGGGCTGGTGGATCGGCACTCACCCGGACGTGCAGTCGACCATCGCCGCCCCCAGCCAGCTCCGCGAGCTGACCCGTCCCGGTGGCGAGTACGAGACCTACTACTCCAGCCATCCCGCGGCCTCGTTCGCCGCCCAGGTGTGGACGAACAACGCGGAGGCCGCCGCGATGTGTCTGGTCCTGGGGGTCTTTCTCGGCCTCCCGGTCCTCTACATCCTCTTCGAGAACATGCTCAACCTGGGCGTCGGCTTCGGACTGATGTCCTCGGCCGGCCGCCTAGACGCCTTCCTGGGCCTGGTCCTCCCGCACGGGCTGCTCGAACTCACCGCGGTCTTCGTCGCCGCGGGTACCGGGCTCCGCCTCGGGTGGACCCTCATAGACCCGGGCCCGCGCAGTCGCCATATCGCCCTGGCAGAAGAGGGACGCGCCGCCGTGGGTATGGCGATCGGGTTGGCTCTGGTCCTCTTCGTCTCCGGCGCCATCGAAGGCTTCGTCACCCCGTCCGGCCTGCCCACCTGGGCCCGCATCGGTATCGGAGTCGTCGCTGAGCTGGCCTTTCTCGCGTACGTCTTCGTCCTCGGCGGCCGTGCCGCCCGCGCCGGCGAGACGGGCGATCTTGAGGAGACCGAGCGCAGCGCCTTCGTCCCGACGGCCGCCTGATGTGCGGAGACCCCTCGTGAGCTGCTAGTCTCCTCTTCGCCCCGGAAGACCCGTTGACACAGGTCCGGCGGGGAGGTAGATTCAAACAGTTGCCTAGAACTGGACAGGTTCAGGGCTGATCGTTAGAATCGATCTGCTTCATAACGGAGACTTCTCTCCGAACATCGAAGCCACCTCCGATTTACTCAGAAATGAGTGGCCGGTCAGACCGGCCAAGAACTTCTGATAAAGTTGGAAACGCCGAAAGAGAGCCGGAAGGCAATCGAATAGGCAAAGGCCCTCCAACGGCCACTGGAAATGAATTCCGACCGGGAACGGAACGGAAAACGGATCTGGTAAGGTTGGAAACACCGAAGGGAAGCCCGGAGGAAAGCCCGAGAGGGTGAGTACAAAGGAAGCGACCGTTCCTTGAGAACTCAACAGCGTGCCAAAAGTCAAC
>NZ_JBHXSK010000066.1:0-58838 GCF_042716195.1 Streptomyces sp. NPDC058683 | reverse complement strand
CGGCGCCCCCCCCCCGGGATCCGCCAGGGCGGGGGCCGCCGGTGACGCGTCAGGGGCTGAGCGTCAGATGCACGAGGAGTCGACGACCACGTTCGTGCCACCCACGATGTCGTCGAGCTCCTCGTCGGTGAGCGCCGCGATGTCGATCTGAGTGTTCTCCATTTTATTTCCCTTTCTTTCCCCTGCCCGGTGGCAGGCCTACAAGAGTCGGCATCCCCTTTCCGGGGATCACCGTTGGAAGAAAACTATCCCGCCGCTTACGGCATCTCAATGCTTTCCAGGGATCAGAAAATCCAGAGAGGGGGCAAGTTTGAATAAATGGGACAAATATTGCACACAATTCAGACATATAGCTTCTGCTCGAATGGATTCCGAACCCTTTTCTGGGGCGCATTGTCTCGCCGGCGGGACGGTGTCCGCGCGGGGCGAAAAAAGGCAGCAATAAGCCGTGCGAAAACCTTGGACGGTTTTCGCACGGCTTATTGCTGCCAGAGTCTGGGGTCACACGCTCCGGGCTGCCGCGAGGCCGGTCAGGGACAGCTCCGGCCGCGGTCCGGGCATCTTGGCGCGCTGGCCACGCCGGGCCACTTCCATCAGATCCCGCGGGGTCAGTTCGGCCAGCCTGCCGCGGGCGTGATCCAGCAACCGCTTTCCGGCGGCAGTGATCGTCTCGTCGTCCACGGGCAGTGGGTCCATCGTCAACCCGTCGAAGGCCAACCGTTGCAGGGCGCGCAGGAGTTCGACCACACCGACCTCCCTGATGGTCAGCGACAGGTGCACCGACAGCCCGCCATCGCCGACAGCCCGATGGGCCCAGCCGCGCGGGATGTAGAGGACTTCGCCGGCGCGCACGACGGTGTGCAGGACCTCGGCGGGGTGGGGTGCTGAGGTCGGGCCGGGCCTCCAGTTCCCGTCGGCCGGCCCCTCGTGGACGCTCCACTCCTTGCTCCCGGCGACCTGTACGACCAGCACGTCCGCGTCGTCGCGGTGCAGGGGAAGTCCCTGGTGCCCGGCCGGGGTGACGAAGTAGAAGGCTTCCACGGCCAGCCCCGTCTCCTGAGCCAGCGCGGCCAGTACGCTCCGGGTCGGCGCATGCCACTGGTCGATGCAGCGCAGCAACAGGGTGGCGCCGTCCTCCAGCAGGGCCCGGATCTTCGCCTCGTCGGCGAAACCCTGATGGACGGTGCGGTGGACGGTGCGCGGGGAGGTGTAGGAGCCGATGTCCAGCGAGGTCTCGGCGCGGACCATCTCGATGTAGGGCGCGCGCAGCAGCCCGTCGGCGAGTGCCGCGTCGGCATCGGCGAGCGTGAAGGGGGTGAAGGCGCCGCCCTCCCACCGGAATACCGCCGGCTCCCTGCGCCAGTAGGACGCCATGAATACGTCGGGGTCACCAACCCACCGGGCGAGTGTGGGGCTGTTCACGCGAAGCCTCCTGGACGGGTAAGAGCCTTTCGTGAAGGCTCTCCCGCACCTGCGGCGGATTCCAGTCCCGGGTTTTCGGGACCGCGTGGACCGCGTTCTCCGACTGGTTCGTCGGGCCCCGACACGGTGACCGGACCTGTGCCGCGTACGGCACTCGGGGCTTCGTGCCGGTGCTCCGTGTGAGGTGACGCGGGAATGCGCCGGACCATCTCCCTCCGGTGACATGCCACGAGACGTCGCGCCGGGCCGGCGCCCCGACAGCCCCCGAGGCATGTCCCGGTGGGACTGGTTCAGACCGCCTCGCCCAATGCGGCCCGGTCGGCGAGGCCGCAGAGCCAGGCGGCGACGTCACCGCCCTCACAGTCGGCCGCGCGCTGCCACCTCACCCAGCGGTGTCCCTCGACCTCAAGGTGCAGCCGAGTCTTGGGCCCGCCGCCCGACATGGTGTCGACGGCCCTCTCCGCGCGCATCCGCCTGCGCAGTTCGGCCTTCGACCAGCCGTGCCCAGCCGCTTCCCCGAGCCAGTGATCCTGTTCCTCGGGCGTCAGCGCGGCCACCTCCTGATGATGCTGGAAGCTGAGGTCGTGCCGTCTGCGGGCGACGTCGACCTTCCGGGCCACCCAGGCGTAGTTACGGAGCGTCTGATAGTCCAACGCGGTCCGTTCGATCGCCCTGCGATAGCGGTCGGGGAACACCTTGCTGCCGTAGACCAGCCAGTCCCCGGCCCACCAGGCGGAAGAGTCCGCGACGGCGTGCAGTTGCTCGCCGATCCTCAGCCATGCGGGAAAGGGCAGGTCCGTGGGGAGCAGCAGGGCGGTGCGCCGGGCCTGTGCAGGACCACTCAGCCCGAGGCGTCCCGTGTCCGGTACGCCGGACGCGGGCGGCTCCGGTTGCCCAGGCGCGCCGCGCCGGGGCGTCCCAGACCGAGTTGGACGTCGGAAGGGTTCGACGGGGCTGCTGCCCGGGTCATGCGGCATGGATGTCCTCGCTGAACGTGTGTCGGTCCGAACCCGTCCGAGCAGTGTCGGGCCGGGCCGGAAGAAGAAGCCGGGGACAGACTGCCTGTCACCGAGCGGAAATCCCATCCACCGCGTCCGTCACCAAGCTGCCACGCAGCAAGGCGTCACACCGACAAAGGGAGCAGACGGGCGGCGCAGCGATGGCGTCCCGCCGGGTGGCGTAGCCGGTCGACTGACCGGAACCCGCGGGTCACGCCCGGTACTTCGACCGGCTGAGGCACCCCCGGTGGCTCACCGGGCCACTTCGCGTGCCGCGTCGGCGGAGAGATCGTCGCAAGCCGAGTACCGAAAGGCGAAGCGCGTGATCGTCTACGCCACCTCGCGGGACGCGGTGGCGGCAGCCGGCGTATGGCGCTGGATCACATGCGAGAGTGTGCGCTTCCGACACACCGTGTTACGCCTGGGAAAAACATTCACCGTGAGTCGCCCCGGCCAACGGGGACACCTCCGGATCTCGCTCACATATGCGGATACTGATCGAATGGACGACTCGCCAACAACGGCGCCGCAGCATCCTTCCCTCGACGAGGACGACATCCTGCTCTACGGATGGGTTCTCGACGGCGGGAGTGGAGGCCAGCGTCACGCGGCCTCCGAACTCGGCCTTTCCGCCCCCCGGGCCGCCGCGGCACTGAGCCGGCTCGACAGTCTCGGGCTTGTGCGGGCCGATCCGTCGGAACCCGGCACATGGAGAGCAGTGGATCCCGACGCCGTGGCCACCAGGCTAACCGCTGGTCTGCGCGACTCCATCCGCCAGCAGAAGGAACAACTGGACCGCGTCCAGGACGACATCGGTCGACTGCGCGAGCGTTTCCTCGCGCACCGCCCCGGCGTCCGTGATTCCGCGGTCGAGGTGATACCGACGCTGGAGGAGGTGAGGGCGGCGCTGAACCGGGCTTCCGCCGAATGCGAGAACGAGGTGATCAGCAGTCAGCCCGGAGGCAACAGTCGCCTCCCGGAAGCGATGCAGGAAGCCCTGAAGCGTGATCAGGACCTCCTGTCCCGCGGGCTGCGGATGCGGACGTTGTATCACCACACCGCGCGGTTCAACGGGCCGAGCCAGGCTTATGTGGCTGCGGCGACAGGCCTGGGCGCGGAGTACCGCACCGCGCACGAGCTGTTCGGCCGCTTGATCATCTTTGATCGAAAGCTCGCCTTCCTCCCCGAGAAGAGCGGGAGTTGGGGCGCGGTCGTCATCCGAGAACCAACCATTGTCGGCTACCTCTACGACATATTCGAGCAGACCTGGGTCCGCGCCACTCCCTTCTCTGACGCGGCTCAGGACGGCCTCGAACGGGTGGCCAAGGAGATCCACCACACGATCGTGGACCTGCTGGCAGCGGGCCTGAAGGACGAGTCCATCGCCCGCCGGCTGGGGATGTCGCTCCGCACGGCACGTCGTCACATCGCCGACATCATGGAGAGTCTCGGTGCGGACAGCCGCTTCCAGGCGGGAGTACTCGCTGCCAAGGCGCAGCTGACGCGCCCCCTAGCGGCCCCCGGGACCACGGAAACGTGACTTGCGGATCGTGCCCGGGGTGCAGGAAAGTCACCACGGGCACGACGGTTCGTGCCCAAGGTCCCTCGCGACCGGGCGGAACCACGTTCCGTGTCGCACGGCATCAAGGGCCCGCACGGCTTTCCCCGGAGGTATCCCGCAAGGAGAACTCTTCACGTCGGCGCCACCGTTTCGTCCGCTCGGGGCTGTCCTCGCTCCGACCTCCGCCACGGCGGTCGGAGCCGCAGCCCTTCCGGTGGATCTGCTGTCGTAGTGTCTCTCCTCGGGTGCCGGTGGGACCGCAACACATCGAGGACGCCCCCTCCCGCGACAACGCTTCGACGGAGCAGCGCCTTTCTCCGGCTTTCGAAAACATGTCTGCGTGAGCTGAAGAGTCAAGGAGACACGCATGGCCGCGGCTTCGTCCTTCCAGGACGAACTGGACAGATTCCTGACCGACATTGCGATGTCCTTCGCCACGCACCGCAGCCGAAGTGCCGCCGTCGTCTGGCCGAGGGGCGAAAGCCTGGTGCTCCAGGCCGTCACGGCCTCGCACGGTCGGGCGGAGCCGTCCCGGGACGGCTCCGCCTCCGCCGTCGGACGTCGGCTCGGCGAGCTGCTTGACCGGCAGGTCCAGGTCGGCCTCCGCACCGTGGAGGCCGGGCACGTCGAGGAAGATCAGCACATTACGGCCGATACCTTCGTCGTCATGGTGAAGGGCGTTGTGGAGGTACGGCTCCAGCCTCTCGGCGCCGACTGGCCCGCCGAAGTCACGGAGTTCCATCACCGGCTGCTGGCGGGTCAGGTCCTCTACGCGCCTGCGCAATTCAGCTGTTCGGTGACCGGGCAGCACAGCTCCGCTCTGCTGCTCGAACTGACTCTCGACGCCTGAAACGGAAGCGCCGGCACTGCCCCTCCCGGCGGCCCGATCCATGGCCGTGCGCCGGCCGACACTCCCTCTTGACCAGCGAGGGAGCGCCGACCGTGCGCAGGGCCGTCAGTCGAGGTAGCCCTCCTGCAGCGCCAGGACAACGAGCTGCGTCCGGTTCGCCGTTCCTGTCTTGCCCCGTATGCGGCGCAGATAGGTGTCGACGGTATGGCGACTGATACCGAGCTTATGGGCGATGGCCCAGTCCGTAGCACCTTCCGAGAGAAGGGCCAGGACTTGCCGTTCGCGGGAAGTGAGTGGGGGTGGCGCTGCCTGCGGTCCTGTCATGTCTCGACTCCTCATGTGCGTGAGTTCAGTTGGTCACCCGGGCGATTGCGGATGCGGGTCAGCCGCCCCAGGAGGTGTCGTCGCAAGCGGGAAACTCCGGAGTGCTGACGCAGACTGCCTCACTGGTGGTCCGCTGCGACCGCTCGGACTCGTTGGACTGGGTGGAAACCAGCAGGGCAACGGCGATCAGGGCGGTGACTGTCGCACAGACCCGGACACGCTGTGTGCGAAACAGACGCTTCATGCCACGTTCTCCTGTATCTCGGGCGGTCTGCTGGGGGGCGACCGCCATGTAGGAACGCAGAACAGCGTGTGCCGTCAGAGGGCATCGTGGCGACGGGAGGGAGGCCTCACCTAACTGCATGGCAGCAAGGCGACAATTGGCGATCAACCCCCAATGTCAACAGGTGGTGACAAGTGCGACATCTCGGGGGGTGTTTGATCTAGGGGGATTACCCTTTACCTCCCGGTGGGTTCCTCCCCGGGTGGGTGTTGCCGGACGTCGCGGCGATAGCGCGAGGGGCGCGAGAGGCGGAATAACCGCCTCCGGCATACGGCGTCCGAACCCCCGCCGGGCCGGTCTTCGTCGGGCCAGCCACCTGGAAGGCAGCGTCACATTTAGATGCGGGCTCGGACGGAGACCGTGCGTCCGCGCCCTTCGACGAGAACCGGCCCGGCGAGTAGACCCCGGTCTGGTCGCTCACCGCCGGCCGGCAGCGGCTGCTGCCCACCTCCCTGCTCTACTTCGACCCGAGGGACGCCGACAGGGACGGACTGCGCGCCGATTCAAACGGCAACGCCGCGGGCGGCAGTGTGGAGGACGCCGTCCTCCAGGGCTTCATGGAACTCATCGAACGCCACGCAGTCGCCCTGTGGTGGTACAACCGGGCACGTCGGCCGATCCGGTCGCCGCGCTGATGTTCACGCCGGTAAGTGGGACCGCTACGGCCGCACCGCACCCCGCTGACGTAGTCATCACGCACGATGACACCTTCTTGTCATCACCCAGGAGGCTGTCGTGCCTCCAGCAGTCACGAGAGCGGCGGAGCGTGGATGCTCAGCCCGCCACGAGGTGGACGCGAACAGCACCGCGCGGGTCGCCGGTCGGGGCCGAGGGAGAGATCCTTCGCCTCAGCTAGACGCCACAAGAACTCGTCCGTTCAGAGGCCCCGGTAGCGGCCATTCCCTCCCCGCCGGGCTACGGAGAGAAGCTGGATGAGCACGGCGATTTGCTGAGCAAGGTTGGGATCATCCCCGCGGGTGCGGGGAGCAGCGGTAGGCGAGGAACGGATCCCGCAGCCGGTCGGGAACATCCCCGCGGGCGCGGGGGTGGACCGATGCCCATGCGTGAAGCGATCTTGACCGCCTTGTGTTTCCCGTCGACGCGGGAGTCATCCGCACGTTGCGACGTCCCGCTCGGGGGCAAACTGGCGGGGGCCGCCACCCCTGGCCGCATCGAGCTCCAATATGCCTCTGAGCAGGCACTTTGCTGTTCCGGTGCAGGGCTACGTCTACCGCCTGGATCGGGCCTCATCTGGGTGTTTCTGGCTGTTCCTGACCGCTGTTGGTCACGCGTTGGTCATGCGTTGGTCATGCGACCAACCATCGGCTCGGCCCCTGCGAGCGTTCGCGCCAGAGGGGCCGTCTCGCTTATGAGAAGGCTCGCATGGAGGCCGACCAGCCCGTGGTGCGGGGCTGGGGATGTGAGCGAGTTCCGGTTCAATATCTAGCCCGTCACTAAGCGTCACGTCGCTGATCTGGCGCGCGTGCAGTTCAAATGGGGTCTGGCTCTTCGGGGGCAGGCCCCTTGATTTTTACCGTGCTGGATTCGTGCTGGATGTCTGTGTGGCCCGCTGGCATGCGGGGGTGCTGTGTCTCTGCGACGGTTCATTGACCCACCGCGCGACCGTTCGGCACACGTTCTTCGCAGGCTTGGCGGCCGTTGCGGAAACAAATCTTGGCCCGCTCGACGTTGTCGATCCCCTACGCGGAAACGGGGGGTGGTCAGCTTGAAGTTGTTTCGTACGCACACAACGAGACGCGGCGTGACCGAGGTCACGCCGCGTCTTGCTGAGGTCGAGGCCGATGTGCAGGGCATCGTCGAGGCGCACATGGAGACGCTGCTGGGCGTGCGGTTCCTGGCGAGCGAGTACAGCACTGGACCCGTACACGGGGGCCGGATCGACTCGCTCGGCCTGGATGAGAACGGATCGCCGGTCATCGTCGAGTACAAGCGGGGTGTCGACGCGGGCGTCATCAACCAGGGCCTGTTCTACCTGGCCTGGCTGATGGACCACCGGGCAGAGTTCGAGCACCTGGTCCGCGACCGGCTCGGGGTGACGGCCGCGTCCCAGGTCCTGTGGAGCGGTCCGCGCCTGATCTGCATTGCCGGCGATTTCACCCGCTACGACGTGCATGCCGTGCGCGAGCACCGGCGCTCAATCGACCTGGTCCGCTACCGACTTTTCGGCAGCGACCTGCTCGGGCTTGAGACCGTGGCCTCCGTGAGCGGCGGCATGAAGGTGGCCCGCCGGGCACGGCGCCAGCCAGTTGCCCGGGCAGCGGCCGACGTCCAGGGCGCGGCGATGACGGAGTTGGCGGGCGCGGTCGACGAGGTTCTGCTCGGGCTCGGGGACGGCGTGAACCGCGTGGAGCGCAAGACCTACCGGGCGTATCAGCGGCTGCGGAACTTCGCCTGCATGTGCCCGCCGCAGCGCAGCAAGCTGCTGGTCTACCTGAAGGTCGACCCGAAGGACGTCGACCTCGTTCCGGGTTTTACCCGGGACGTGTCCGGTCTGGGTCACCACGGGACGGGCGACCTGGAGGTCCAGCTCCGTACGCTGAGGGACGTGGAGCGTGCGCAGGATCTGTTCCGGGCGAGCTACGCGGCGGCGTGAACGGCTACCGCTGCACGGCACCTGGCGGATTGCGCTTCGAGTCGTGTCGGTTGTGGGCGGTTCCTTTCGGCGTCCGGGCAGGTGATGGCGGTGGACTATCTATGGTCCGCGGGATCGCCGGTTTGGCCAACCGGCGATCCCAGGCTATGTTGCCCCGCTCGTGCGAGCCGATGATCAGCGTGATCGGCTGGCGGGATGGCCGGTCGTGACCGCCGGAGTCGCCGGCGCACTGGTGGCGAGACGGGTCATGTGCTCGCGGCCTGGCCGGACCTGGCGTGTGCCGGTTCCGTGGGTGAGTTCCTCGGCGAGGTCAGCGAGGAGAGCGGCCGGGGTGTAGACGGAGGCCCGGATGGCCCAAGTGGTGTTGTTGACGTCGCTGCCGGCCCAGATGGTCCAGGTGTCGAGGGGGCTGTTGGGGTTCTGGGCGGCGAAGGCGTCGAACTATACTCCGGCGTCCTCGGAGGGATTCGTCCACCGGATCCAGCGTCCGTCGACGGTATGCGTCCAGCCGGCGTCCGTGAGGGGTTTGGTGGCGGCGGTGACGGTCTTGTCGGTGATGGGGCTGCCGAGGGCGGTGTCCGAGGCGTCGCCGTCGGCGAGATGGGTGAGCAGGGTCTGGAGTACGGGTTCGGGTGTGGTTCCGGTCGCGGTGAGATGCCACATGCGCTCGGACACGGGTGTCTCGTAGGCGGCCACGGTCCAGGCGGTGTCGCGGGGGCCGGCTTCGTGCACCCGCTCGATCCGAAGGGTCTGGTCCTCGTGGATGGCGTGGGTGGTGTGGTCGGACCAGGTGCGCCACTTCTCCCAGTCGCCGTGGCAGTCGAGGAACGCGTCGAGGAGCGCGTCGTGGTCGCCGGCATCGGCCAGGTAGACGGGGACGGTCTCCGGCTCCGTCAGCGAGGGTTGGGATTTGGCCGTGGTGACGTCGAAGACGGAGCGCGCTGCGATGGCGGCGTGCTCGGTGTCGGTCAGGGGTGCCGGTCCGGGGCGCATCTCGGCCGCGTGGACCTTCTCGAAGACCGCCAGCGCCTGGGCGGGTGAGTCGAAGGTGTCGGCGACCTGACGCAGGTGGTCCTCGCCGTGCAGGTAGACGGACTTGCCGCCCGGGTGGAGGTAGGTGCCGACCGCGACGGTGGTGTGGCCGTCGTGGGCGTGTGCGTGTACGAGGAGGTAGCCGTGGCGGATGTCGTCGTGGATTTTCTGCGCCTGGTTGGAGATCTCGCGGATTTCGCTGCGGGTGCACCACGGCATCGGGTAGTCCGGCCAGGTCCATTCCTCGTCGATGGCTTCCTGGAGCCGCGGAGTGATCTCGACGGTGATGCCTTCGGCGGTCAGGTGCTTGGCTGCGTCGTCGGCCCAGTAGGGCTCCTCGTGATCGATGCGGGCCAGGACCAGGACGTTGGTGGCGGCGACGCTCCAGTCGGCAGCCTGCAGAGCCACGGCGGCGACGTGGGCTTGGCTGCCGGTCAGGAGGGCCTGCACGGCGCTCGGGTGAGTGGGGTGGGTGTCGAGGCGGACGTGGGCGTCGATGGCGGGAGTCACGTGGGGGTCTCGTCTGTTCTGTCGGTGGCCGTGCCTTCGGGTCCGGCCACCGGCGTACTCGGGAGCTATCGGGTTGCTCGTGTGGACCGGGCGGCGTGCGCGACCGTGGTGGTCGGCGGGCCGGCGCGGGTGGTGGGCGCGGGTTGCTGCCGCTGTGGCGGGGTGGCTGCGGTGGCGTGCTGCCAGCGGGTGCGGACGGCGGAGATGTCGGCGAGGGAGCGGCGGGCGCCGACGACGAGCTGGAACGGGGTGTTCGCCGGGTCGCCGGCGTATGCCTCGATGCGTCGGCCGGTGTGCTCGGCGACAGCCAGGAGAGAGCGCTGCAGGGCGCGCTCGCCCCAGTGCTCCACGGAACCAGCCGGTTCGGCCAGCATGCGGAGCACCTCGCCGGGGTTGCTTGCGTCGTCGAGCAGGCCGCGCTGCTGGGCTTCCCACAGGACCGTGACCGGGTCGATGGGCTCGCGGCGGCGGGCCAGGGCGGTCAGGCACTGCCACAGGCCGACGTGCAAGGGCAGGGTGAAGTCGTCCGGGAGCAGCCACCGGACGGACTCGATGTCGGCGGGGTAGGCGGTAGCGGTCGCGAGCAGCAGCTGCTCTTCCTCCACCGCCTCCGTGCACTCGGCCGGAACGGGCGGCGAAGGTGCCCCGGCCCGGGGCAGCACGCCTGAGCGGGGCGGGAAGCGGGCTGCGATGTCGTCCACGACCGCGGCGAGCGCGCCGGCCTCGGCGAGCACCGTCTGGACAGGGTGCGGGAGGGAGGCATTGTGGATGGTCTGGACGAGGCGTTCGGCGGCGGCCTGCAGGCGGCGGCGGGCGTGTTCGGCCTCGACCATCCGTGCGTAAGCCGCTGCGTGGCGGGGCCAAGGGCAGACCTGGACGAAGGCGTGCAGGTCGGAGGCGGTCAGTCCGCGTGCCTGCTCGCGTGTTCTGGCGAGCACACGCGCGAGCCACGTGGTGTTCGTCGCGTGCTCGGCCGGGTCGGGCGGCTGCAGGGTGCTGATCGCGGCGAACACGGCGGCGTGCGCGGCGGTGGAGAAGGAGTCGGCGGCGATGCCGGTCACGTCGCCGAGACGGTGCGGATCGAGGAGGAGGGCCCCGAGGAGGGCCTGCTCGACGTGGAACACCGGCTGCGGCCGTGCGCTGGTGTAGAGGTCGTCTTCGTCGGGTTCGGGGGTGTGGGACATCAGGCGGCGAGAGTGAAGTCGTCGGGGTTGAGGCGGGCGCCGAGGTGCGGGGCGAGGAGGTGGCTGGCGAGCAGCGGCGGTACGGCGTTGCCGATCTGCGAGAACTGCTGGCCCTTGTTGCCCGCCCAGGGGTAGTCGGCGGGGAAGGTCTGCAGGAGGCCGGCCTCGCGGGCGGTGATCCGGATCGGCTCCGGCACCGCCAGTGCGTCCGTGTCCTTGGTCGGAGGCGAAGTAGCTTCGGCAACCCAGGTGCACTCGTTGGCCCGGTGCCCGAAGAACAGCGTGCCTGCCGGCTCGGACAGCGGACGGACGGTGGCGTTGGCCTGGTTGTTGCTGCGCAGGGACCAGGACCAGCCGTGGGCCTGGGCCGTGAACGCAGTCGCCGGAAGGCCGGCAGCCCGGTTCTGGCGGGTGCCGTGCCGGGCCGCCCATCCGGCGCCTTCTCGACGGGACTGCAGGATCACCGGCCGGGGCATCCAGGTGCCGCGCTCCCGGGCCTCGGAGAGCGTCTTGCGGGAGCCCGACGGGAACGGCTCGGGTCCGCCGCCGGGCCCGCCGCCGGCGCAGACGGTAGGAACGGGCCGGTCGGTCGCGCCCCACCCCAGGGCCTCGGCCATGCTGACCCAACGGGCGCGGCCCGGCCCGAACAGCGACTCCGGCTCGGCGACTTGAGAATGCGTGGGCGTGGGAGGCTGCGCCGTACGAATCCGGGAGGCCAGCAGGATCGCCCGCCTCCTGGTCTGGGGGACGCCGAAGTCGGCGGCGTTGAGGATCCCGCACCAGACGGAGAACCCCCACCCGCGCAGGACGGCCGCGTACTGCTTCCACAGGGGCAGGACGTCGGGGACCTCTTCCATCACCACCCACTCGGGCTCACCCACGGCGTTGAGGGCGTACAGGTAGCGCATCGGCTCGGCGGCCAGCAGCGAGCGAGCGTCCGCGCAGGCCGTAAGGAGTCGTTCACGTGTGTCGCGTCCGGCGGCGAGGTCGGCGACGGCCTGGTGGACGAGCGGCTGGTCGACGAGCCCGAGCCGCTTGCCGGCCATCGACCATGCCTGGCACGGAGGGGAGGCGATCAGCCCGATCACCCGTCCCGAGAAGACCCCCACCGGGTAGGCGGCGACATCGGTGCGGATCGTCAACTGACCAGCCGCGGTCCGGGTCTTGCAGGCCCACTCATCCCATTCCAGGCCCACGTCGCGCGCGCCGAGGACGGTGAGGGCGTGGCCCCAGCCGCCGGGGCCGGCGAACAGGTCGAGGACGATCCGTCTCACGTGGCGAGCCCGAAGTCGTCCTGCACCGGCTCTGTTTCGGCTCCGCGACAGGCCCAGGGGGAGCAGCCGTCGACCACTCTGTGCTCCAGCTCCTCCACGACGGCTGCCTGGTCGTCGAGTTCCTGCCGGCGGGCGGCCCACTCGGCGGCGGTGACGTGGTCGATGGGTGCGTGGTCGAGCGGGACACGGGAGCGGTGCAGGAACGCCTGCCCGAGCAGCCTGTTCCCGGAAGCGTTCGCGCGGGCGTTGCCCTGGCGGATCGCCGCGTCGAAAGCGACGGCATCCGCCCATTCCTCCGGGCTGGTATCCCGGATATGGCGCCACTGTGCGTTTCCGTGAAAGGGGCAAGTTATTGAGAATTGAGACAGGGCTGTGACCTTTCGATTGGAGGACGATGGACCTTGGTGATGGGCGATGAAGAGCAGCAGGTAGGAGACGCCTCAGGTGCAGGCAAGGGACGTCTCTTGCCCCTTCAGTTCAGGCAGCCAGATCGGTAGCGTGTGGTCGTGAGGGAGCACCCATACGACGCGGCTGACATCAAGGTTCTGGAGTTCGACGACGCAGTGCGCAAGCGGGTGGGCATGTACTTCGGGGTGGCTCGTGGAGATTCGAGGCTGCCGACCCACGTGCTGTGTGCCGTGGCGCGCCACGCGCTTCATCCGGCAACAAGGGTTGCTGCGGAGCACACGCTGCGCGCTGTCGTTGAGATCACTGGTGATCTCAGCTTCACCATGGTTATGGACCAGCCTCATGCTTGGGACGGCTCGGATACTCCCGCCCTGGGTTACTTCGACTCTCTCTTGGGTCCTGAGTGGTGGCTGTTGGCAGCCGCGGCGGCGCTGTCTGAGCGGGTCACGGTCGAGATGTGGTCCGCAGGACGTGGCTTTGGCCAGGACCTCGTTGGTACTCGCCCACTCTCTGGTCCCCAGGAATTCGATTCGCCGGAAGGCAGCGGCACGAAGGTGGCCTTCGCTTTCGACCCGACGCATGTCGGTCCGGACTTTGTCCTCCCCACGGATCTTGAGAACCTCGACCTGCATGGCCCGCACTGCTCAGCGCCTGCCGGCTCCGGACATGTGCTGATCCGGGATCTCCGCCACGCTTCGGCTGGGCAGGAAGTTATGCACCGTTAGCTGTGCTTCCGGTTGGGCGGCGTTATTTGTTGGACTGCTTTCCCTGCATCGTCCCGCGCCCTTTTTTTGGTATTTCTGTGTCTTCTGTGCCGGTGCTCATGCGTCGGCTGGCCGTGCCCATGAGCTCGGTGAGCGGGATGAAAGCGGCGTCGGCCCCCCGTTCCGTGGGCGTAGGGCCAGCCGGGGTTGGAATGTCGGCGAGTCGTTGTGCGAGGGCCGTGACGGCGTCGCGGTCGCCTTCGAGGGCTTCACGTTCGTCGTCGGTCAGGTCGAGCTGTTCGAGCATCTGCTCGATACCGCCCTTGACCTTGAGGAGCTGGCCGCGGGTGGACTCTTTGGGGACGTAGAACGGGCAGCGTGCGCAGGCCAGTCGGTGGGGGCACTTGGCGAAGAAGTCGTAGCTGCAGCAGCCCTCGCCCAGGTCGTAGTACTTCCAGGGCTGTTCTCCGCCGGCGGCGGCGCCGGTGAGGATGGACTCGCGGTTACTGTCTGGCAAGGGACTGGGGAGGGATGCGTGGGGGAGACAGCCACATACGAGGTCTGGCGTGGCGACACCTTGATCGGCGCGCTGTGGGACGTGAGCATCGATCAACCGTGGTTTCTCTGCCGCTTCGTGCCAGGAGCAGGCTGGGATGAGCTCGGTCCGCTCTTCGCCGCTCAGGAGGAGGCGCGACGTCAGCACTTTCCTGAGCACCTGATTGGGGCGATTGCCGCCGTGCGAGATCTCGGGGTGGAACTGCGGCCTGTGGCGGGTGGTGAGCTGATTCGCCCCTGGATGATCTATCTCAGCGAGGGGCGAGCCAGCTTTCGGTACTGACTCTCCTCGTCAGCTCCTGTGTCGGCGTGGAGTCGGGATGCCAAGGTCAACGGACGGTCGCTGGGTTCGGCGTTGTGTTTCGTCGCGCTTGGAGCGGAGGAAGGTGAGGGTGAGGTCGATGCCTTCGGTCTCGCCGACCCAGCCCTCGGCTTCGGCGCGTGCTCGACGGTCCAGGAGGTCGGCCTCCAGTTCCACGAGGCGGGCAGCATCTTGGGGTTGACGTGGAGCATCGGGCAGCGGATGCAGGCGTGCTCGTGTTGGCAGGGGGTCCCGTAGGGGCGCCCGCAGGAGCCGAAAGTGCAGGTCTGGTGCGCCTGCCGGCTGGCCGGGACTCCGGCGGGTCGCCCAGGCCAGGTCGACGAGGTCGTGGGTGTGGGCCAGGAGCCTGTACATCGCGATGCCGGCACGCTCGCGTACGTCCCGCGTGGTGTCCGGTGGCAGCAGGTAGAGCGTGCGGTCCAGGTGTTCACGGGGGAGCAAGCCGGCCGTGGTGAGCAGCCGGTGGGCGTCGCGGATGTGGCGGTTGAGGATGACGAAGGTGTGCCCGTCGTCGGTGGACCCGATGAATACGTCGGGGACGTCCAGAATTGACACGGTGGCCCGGGAGATTCGGCGAGCGGAGCGGGGAGGGACGGCAGTGGACTCGCGGAGACGGACGGAAAGGGGGCCCGCAGCAGGGCGGGAAGCGAGACAAGATCAACGGGTGGCGGCGCGTGTTGCCTTGGCGCTCAGGCTGGTGGAGGGCCGGGCAGCGGTGAGGGCAGGGGCCCGTGGCCGGCCGAAGGCGGCCGCCAGGCCCTGACAGCCGTCAGCGGTGAGGCGGACGCGTTCGGCCTGGAGCCGGAGCGGACAGGGTTCGCGTGACACCAGACCGCGGCCCTCCAGTGACCGGATGGTGCTGATGGAGACACGCAGGTCGTCGCTGCGGAGGTACGGCTTGCCGCCCGCGATCGTCACCTTGCCCTGGGCGACGGCGCGCAGCGCGGCCTCCTGAGCGTAGGAAAGCGTCGGCGGCTGGTGCGTGGGGCGAGCGCCCTGGCGGCGCCGTTCGGTGACGAACACCTCGGCGGTCGTGAAGGCATCGGGGGCGCCGAGCGCCGTCAGGTTGCGTACCAGGGCGAGGCGGCTTCCGGCCTCTCCCACGGCCTGCTGGTAGGTCAGCAGCGGGCCCCCGTCCGGCAGCGGGATTCCGGCGCGGGCAAGGTCGAGGATGTCCACTGCGTCGAGGAGATGGCCAGATGCGTCCGTGGTGAGCTGGGCGAGCTGTTTCACCCGCGCGTAAACGGTGTAGATCGCGGGGCTGTGATGCATCGACTGCGCGTTGAGGATGTCCACGATATGCAGGGCCGAATCGGCGAGGTGCTGGGTGGAGTCGACCTGTTGGGTGAGTGCCGTGGTGGGGCTGGAGTCGGTCAGCCGGATCCGGGTCAGGGCGTCGTTGTGTCGGGTGAAGTCACAGGCCAGGAGCAGGAGGTGCTCGGCCGGTGCGGTCGGATGGTTCATCGGGGGGTCTCGTTCGGCGGCGGGTCAGCGGCGGCGGACGGCGAGGTTGATCTGGGCGTCGGCGTGGTCGACGTGTGGATTCACGGTGGAGGGGCGCACGGCGGTGATGAGCACGTCGTCCAGGTCCTGCACGAGGTAGGGGAGGTCACGGAAGGTGCGCTCGACGGGCGTGGTCGTCGCTAGGTGAGTGAAGAACTGGGCGATGACCTCCTCGGGGGTCTCCTGGGTGAAGGAGGCGCCCCAGTGGGTGTCGAAGCCGTCGTACACGTGGTGCCGGAAGCGCCACGGGGTCTGTTGTGCCGGGGTGTGCTGCAGGTGGCAGTGACCATCGGGCGAGGTGAAGACGCCGCCGCCCTCATGGCGCCTGGCTAGGGCGACGTTCAGCGGCCCCACCAAAGCGACTCCAACTGGCTCCAGCTCACGCATGATTCGTGAAGATCAGGCGTCGTGAAGTGGCTCCGGAGGGCGGTTTGATCTGGGACCACCGGGCGGCTGATCAGGACGCCGGCACCCAGTAACGATGCTTCTCTCCGGCCCTGTCAACGAACTGGCCGCCGGTCGTTTCGATCACGCGGTGGGAGTAGGCGGTGTTCATCTCATCGCAGGCCAAGGGGAACTGCGGGATGGATCGGGAAGCCTCAGTCTCCTCGGATGCGGGCATGCAGATGCATGTCGTGCCGGCCATCGTCATGCACGGCGGCGCTGCGTTTGGTGCCTTCCAGGAGGTAGCCGGACTTGGTGGCGACCCTGCACGAGGCGTGGTTGCGGGTGGAGTGGTCCAGCTCCAGACGGTGGAAGCCGATCTCGTTCAGGGCCCAGGCTGTGAGGGCATCGAGGCCGTGCGAGGCGACACCGGCGCCGCGGGCTGCCGGGAGTACCCAGTAGGCCATGCCGGCTATGCCGTCGTCGAAGTCCAGGCCGCGTAGCGCCAGCCGGCCGAGTACCTCGTCGCCGTCGCGGGTGATCGCCCAGTGGCCGCCCTTCTCGTGTTTCCAGTCCTGGCGGTATGCGTCGAACCATTCCCGGACCTGGGCTTCGGAGCAGGGCCGCCGCGTGTGCCAGCGGCGGATCTCATCATCCTGGTAAGCAGACAGGAACGCTGGCACGTCGGCTTCTTCCCAGGGGCGCAACAGCAAGCCGCCGGTGGCGGGGAGCACGGGTTGGGGGGAGCCACCGAGCAAACCGGAGGCAATGACGGGCGGCGTCGACAGAGCGCGAGTCATGCACCATGATCACCCGACGCCGACCACACACGTCAACAATGAGCCGGTCGCCAACGCGTCACGACCGCCACGGCGGCTCGCCAGACCCTGCGGACTCGTGCGCTGGACGCTACTTGATCCCGTTGGTCTTGTTCGCTTTGGTGCGGGCCAGGCGGTAGGACTCCGTTCCGGTCTCGATCAGGGTGGCGTTGAAGGTGAGCCGGTCGACGATGGCCGCGCAGAGCCGGGGGTCGGTGAAGGTCTTGGACCAGCCAGTGAACGCCTCGTTGGAGGCGATCGCGATGCTGTTTTTCTCCTCCCGCTCGGTCAGAACCTGGAAAAGCATCTCGGCGCCGCGGCGGTCGAGTTCGAGGTAGCCGAGTTCGTCGATTTCGAGCAGATCGACGCGTCCGTAGCGGGCGATGGTCTTGCCGAGCTGCTTGTCGTCGGCGGCTTCGACGAGTTCGTTCACCAGGCTGGCTGCGGTGGTGTAGCGGACGCGGTAGCCGGCCATGGCGGCTGCGGTGCCCAGGCCAATGAGCAGGTGGGACTTGCCGGTTCCGGAGTCCCCGATCAGACAGAGCGGGTAGCCCTTGGTGATCCAGTCGCAGGTGGCGAGGTTGTGGATCACGGCCGGGTCGACGTTGGGGTTGGCGCGGTAGTCGAAGTCGCGCAGGGACTTCTCGCGCGGGAAGTGGGCGGCGCGGATGCGGCGTTCGGCCCGACGGCGGTCGCGGTCCTCGCACTCGGCCATCAGCAGCTCGGCGAGAAAGCCTGCGTAGGACAGGCCCTCGCGTTCGGCGCGGGCGAGGTGTCGGCGGCCTGGGCTCGCATGGTGGGCAGCCGGAGCATGCGGCAGGCGGTGTCGATCGCGGCGTCGGACGCCTGGGCGGTCAGGGCGTGATGAGCGGCAGTCATGAGGAGTCCTTCCGGCGCAGGTGGAGCAGTTCGTCCCACTGCTCCAGGCGGGGCAGGGGGCGGGCGTCTTCGGGCAGGGGCCTGGCCAGGCGGTGCGCGGTGAGGTGGCTGACCTGCGGCAGCTGCGGGTCGGCAGGCTCCGGCCGATGGGGGGTTGCCGGAGCGGCGGTGACGGTGGGGGCCCGGCCATCGGCCTGTGCGGACTTGCGGGCCTCCAGAGCCACCACGTCCTCGCTGCAGGTGCCCAGCTTGAGCGCGGCGCGAAGGCCCGCAATCACGTTGGCGTGCTGCTGATGGCGGTGCAGGAGCAGGATCCTGACCAGGGCTTTCGTTCCGTCAATCTCGCCGAGCCGCTGCTTGGCCAGAGCCCAGAACGCCTCGTGCTCGGCGGTGAAGGTGCCCTCGGCGCGGGCCTGATGCAGCGCCTCGGAACGGTCCAGCGCGCCGGGCTTGCGCAGCAGCACCTCCAGGTAGTGGTCCAGGACCAGGTGCTCCAGGCCCCGGCCGGCGAGCCGGACATGGCGGGCGATTTCGCGGCGGCCCTCGAAGACGACCAGCATGTCGCCGGTCAGGTGGACGGTGACCTTGCGGTCGATGAACCGGACCGGGACGGAGTAGGAGCACATCTTGACGGTGATCCGGCTGTAGCGGTCGACCCGTGGCTGGAAGGTCATCGCCGTCTCGAACGGCTCCGGCGGCAGAGGCAGCAGGTGCGGCGCCTCACGGGTGAAGTCCTGTCCGATGGTGCGGATCCGGGAGCCGATGCGGCGCTCCAGCTCTCGCTGTTCGAACCCGGCGATCTGCCCGTTGAGGTCCTCCAGCGTGTCCACTCGTGGGACCGGGGTGAGGTAGTTGCGGCGGAAGTAGCCCACCTGCCCCTCCACTCCGCCCTTCTCATGGGCGCCGCGCAGTCCCGGCTCGCAGTAGAACGCGGTGAACCCGTAGAACTCGCGCAGCGCGGTCCACTTCGGGTTTTCCTCCCGCAGCCGGCTGCGGAACATCACCTTGCTGACCGCCGGGGTGAGATTGTCGTAGCGGACCTGCCCGGCCGGCACCCCTCCCAGCACAGACAGGGCGTGCACGTGGCCCTCGAAGAACGCCTGCTGCCCGCATGAGCGCGAGAGCCGGTGCACCGCCCGGCCCGAGTAGGCCAGCCGGAACGCGAACAGGAAGCACTTCACCCGCTCCCCGGCCAGGTCGACCCACACCTCCCCGAAGTCCACCTCCGCATCCGCGCCTGGCGCGTTGTGCCGGATCAAGTAGCCCTCGGCCGCGACCCCACCCTCTTCGGCGATCGCCCGGCGGCGGGCGGTGACGAAATCACGCACCGTCGTGTAGGGCAGGGTGACGCCGAACTCCTCCTCCAGCCGCGTACCGATCCGCTTGGCGGTGTGCCGCTGCTTGCGCGGCGCTTCAAGGTCGGCGCGGAGCCACTGGTCGACCGTCTTCTTGTACGGCTCCATCCGCGGCGAGGTCCGTACCGGCCGCTTCCGCGGCTTCGGCACCGGCGAGGCCAGCGCCTCCCGCACCAGACGACGGTGCACCCCGTACTTCTTCGACAACGCCCGGATCGACAGCCCCCGCTGCCAGCTGTCACGGCGAATCCGGTCAAACAACTCCTGCTTGGACAAGGACATCCACAGCACCCACCCTCGGCGGACCACAACCACCGTGGCACCGCAAGACCCGAGGTGGGGCCACTTCGCCTCGCCACAACCCCTCAGTACCCCCAAACGCCCCTCCCACTGGAGCCAGTTGGAGTCGCCTTGGTGGGGCCGGTGAACGTCGCCCTAGCCATGGCGCCAGTGGTTCAGGTCGGCGATCTCGGTGAGCGCGCTGGTCGTGAGCGGGATCCGGTCGGCGTGACGGAAATCGCCTGCCAGTTGGGGCAGTACCTGGGTGACGGCGGCGATGGCCTCGATCGGGGTCTGCCGCGTGAACCGGGCCTCCCAGAACGGCTCGTGGTGCGCGATGGACCACCACTGCCCGTGTGTGTGGCGGGAGCCGAAGGTCACGAACAGGCTGGTGACGGTGATGCGTCCGGCCGCACGGTCGTGTTCGCCCGGCCAGCCGAACAGGTGGATCAGCGGACCGATCGCGTCGGCGAGCCGGTCGATTCCGGCGCCTGCCAGATGGCGTGGTGAGACCAGGACGCGGTCCTTGGGCGCGAAGTGCGTCACCGGCGTGCGCCGCGCACCGCAGAAGGCGTGGAGGAGGCCCGAGCGGGCTGGCCGCAGCTGTGGGGCGCGGCCTGGCCAGAGCCTGGTGTCCCAGCCTGGTGACGGTGATCTTCTGCCCGCGCGACAGCCGGGTGCTCATGTCCCGGCCGACGAGCCCGCGCTTGTTCAGGGCCCGGAAGGTGGCGATCGAGATACGGGTGCCGTCCGCGGTCGCCACACGGATCACGCCCGGCCCTCGCCGCGCCCCCTCGTACAGCATTCCGTTGCCGCGAGCGAGGGACTTGAGGGCGTCGTACTGGGTGCCGGTCAGAGCGGGGACGGCAGCCTCCTGGGCCGAGTCCGTTGTGTCGCGGGCGGCGCGGAAGGCATGGGCGATGGCGGTGGCGACGGAGTGGCATCCGGTCGCGCTCAGGTCGAGCTGGTGGCAGGCGTCGGCGAGGAGCCCGGTCATCTTCGGGAGGGCCTCGGTATGGCGAGCGGTGCGCGCCGAGGCGTCGTCCGCGGGATAGCCGTCGAACGGCGCCCCGTCGTAGGGGTTGGCGAACAGCGCGCCGGCGAGGTCGTTACCGGCCACGGTGGAGGCGACCGCGACCGAGGCCAGGCACTCCAGGCTGGAGCGGCTCCCTGCGACGAGGGTGTAGGTGCTGGAGCCGAGCGTGCTCAGACGCACGAGGACAGCGGCTGTCAGCTCCTGGGCCTTGAGTAGGAGAGGGCTGATCTGACATAGCGCGTCGGTGCCGGGGGTGTAGGAGACGTCCCTGACGCGGGTGTGCAGGGCATCAAAGTCATCGGCCAGCGAGTGGAGTTGTCGTCCTTGTTCTGCCAGGTCGAGCGGGGGCATGGCGCAGTGTGGCTCCGGAGGGTCGGTCAGCGGGTTCGAGTGGCTGCCTTCGCGGCGGCGGGGACGGACGCCGGGGTTGTACGGGGCGTCCTGGCGGTGGGCGGGCGGCTGATCGCGGCGGCCAGGGCAGTGGTGCCGGCGGCCGTGAGGCGGACGCGGTCCTGCAGCGATCCGCCGATGTGGGCGGAGGGCGCGGACGTGGGGACGCGTTCGGCCAGGCCGTCCGCTTCCAGCGCCCGCAGCGTGCCGATCAGCACGCGCTCGTCCCGGTAGTGGACGTACTGCCGGCCCAGGGAGTTGGTGGCCACGACGTTCCCGCAGCCGATCTCCCACAAGGCGGTGTGCTGCGTGCTGGTCAGTGGATGCTCCGGAGCGTCAGGGGTGCTCCCACGGCGGTGTCGGACCTCGAAGGCGAGGGTGTCCGCGCAGCTCATCGCCGCTTCGGGTGCCAATGCGGTCAGCATGCGTGCCGTGGGGAGCTGCTGGTCTGCGGAGGCGTTGCTCAGGAAGGCGAGCTGCTGGAGGCGGAGCACCGCGTCCGACAGGTCGTGGCTGCGGAAGAGGCGTTCGTCGGTGACTGCCTTGATGGCGGAGCAGGTCGCGGCGGCGAGGCGCTGCGCGGAGCCCGCGTGGGCGTCGGGGTCCGGCGATGGCCCGGAGCGCAGGAGCCGGTCGAGCATGTCGTTGTGCTGCACGTACTGGTCGGCGAGCAGCAGCAGCCGCTCGACCGGAGTCGGCGGGGCGGCCACGTCGAACAGGAGGCCCTCGTCGGGCGGTGTCGTCATGCTCGCCGCCGGACCGTCGGGGGGTGCCGCGGGGCCGGGGCCGACGGCTTCGCATGGGCTTGCGGTGAGCCGCGGTGCAGGACCTGAGGGCGCGTCGCGACGGAAGCGAGGCGGCGGGACAACTGCTGCGCCACGGTGCGATAGGTGGTCGCGGCGCGTCGCATCTCCTCACCAGCACGGCGAAGTTGATCGGCGCTGGCCGCGGGAGTGGGGTCGGCGTCCTCGGACAGCAGGATCTCGGTGCGGTGATGGATGGCGAGGTTGCACAGTGTCGCGGCGAGCGAGATCTGGGCGCAGGCGCCGGCCAAGTGCGCCAGGGACTCGGCGCCGCCCTCCATCGCGGGGAACTGGCTGACCGCCAGGTCGTGGACCTGGCGCGTGCACTCCACGGCCAACTCGTGCACGCGCAGGCTGAGGGGCGCGATCTCGCGGACAGGCTTGGCGATCTCGCCCTTTCGGATACGTCTGGTCTCGGCGGACAACTCCTTCAGAGTGGGGGAGACCTCGGCGAGCAGGCGGGTGTGTTCGGTCAAGTCGACGATGAGCAGGGCTACTCCGATCCGGACGGTCGCGCTGGGAGACCGGTTCAGGGGTCTGTCAGTTGCTGGGCAGGTTGTCTGCCGACGTCTGATCAGGGGCTTGCCACAGGAAGCGGGCGACGTGGTCGTTGCCGTGGCCGGTCCGGGGCCGGGAGGGGGTGTGCCATCCGGCCCGGGGCGGGCGGCGGGCGATCAGGCGCCAGCCGGCGCCGCGCAAGGACGCGCCGCTCTCGCCTTCCTGGGTGAAGGTGATCAGGCGCCGGTACCCGAGGGCCTTCGCCGCACGCCACGATGCGCCGTAGAGCAGGGAGTTGGCGTTGCGTGCGCCGTCGCTGGCGGTCCGGGTGACTTCGAGGGTGGCGCCGTCGTCGAGGTGGCGGGCGACAGGCCGGCCGACGACGGCGACGGCGCGCAGGATGCCCCTCTCGTCGGCGGCACCGACGGCGAAGATCTGCCCTGCGGGCGGCGGGTGGTGACGGTGCCAGGTCCGCACGAACTCCTTCGCCTGGCGTGAGCGGACCGGCACCAGATGCAGCGGGGTCTCGCTCACGCGGCCTTCTGGAAGTCGGACTGCGTGGGCGTGTGCTTCGCGACGGCGCGGGCGGTGATCGCCTGCGACGCGCGGGCGGACGCCGCGGAAAGTTCCTGCGCGCCGGGCTCCCGGTACCACGGCCGCAGGTCGAGCATGGCGGCGCGCATGCCGGTGGCGAAGCAGAGCGCGGTTCCCTTGGGGAGGGCGCGGATCGCGTCGGCGGGCAGGATTCTTTCCTGCCGCATCGACACCGACGTGCTCTTGCCGGACTCCGAGTGCGACGTGGACGTGGTCTCCACGTCGTGGTCGCCGATCAGGCGGGACAGCTTGTCGGCGAAGTCCGGGTCGTCGATGCCGCTGCCGATCACCTTGACGGTCGAGGCGGACCACATGGCGTCCATGCCCGCGTCTCCCCACACCTTCTGGCCCTGACGGTAGGACTGGAGGATGGTGATCGGGATGATCCCGCGGCTGCCGAGGTGGGAGTACAGGTCCGGGAGGTCCGAGATTTTGCACACGTTGGCGGCCTCGTCGAGGATCGCCAGCATCGGTGGGTCGAGGCGTCCGCCGGCGCGTTCGGCCTGGGCGGTCGCGGCCCGCATCACCGAGTCCGCGCACGCGGCGATCAGTGCCGAGGCTCCGCCTCCGCCGTCCTTGCTGAGCAGGAACAGCGTGTCGGTGGACGTGACGAACTCGGCGGGCCGGAATTCCGGCACGTCCTTCTGCGGGGTCACCCACGCGGCGATCTCCGCGTTCAGGAGGGCGGAGGCGTACTGCCGGGCGGTCTCGTAGATGCCGTCCCTAGTCTCAGGTGGTCCCTCGACCGTGCCCTTGAGCTGGGCGGCGACGGCGGTGAACTGGTGGTCGCGCAGGATGTCGAGCGGGGCGCGGTCGGCGGGGAAAGCGAGCCACTGCATGATGTCGGTGATCGGGCGCTCGTCGAGCGCCGCGGCCAGCAGCAGTTGAGACAGGATGTTGCTGCCGGCCTTCGACCAGAAGTCGCCCTGCTGGGAGGCGTCCACGGAGGCGGCGAGGAAGTGTCCGGCGAGCCGGTTCGCCCCGTCCAAGGTTGTCGCGGAGGCGAGGGGGTTCCACCACATCTCGCGGGCCGCGTGCGCGATCTGCTGCGGGTCCATGGTCCACACCGTCCCCGCCCGGGCCCGTGCCTCGTAGGCGGTGGTGAAGGCGTCGCCGGCGGCCTTGTTCGACGTCAGCAGGACCGGGCCTGGCGCGCCGAGCATGGAGGGGATGGCGAGCGAGGTGGTCTTGCCGGACCGGGGTGCCATGATCGCGACGGCGACGTCCTCGAACCCCATGCGCACCTCATGCCGGCTGGCCTGCAGGTTGCCGAGGAGGATGCCGGTGTCCTTCGCGGCGATGTGCTTGGTGTCCTTCAGGCTGGGGCGCAGGGAGCGGGCTTTGTCGGTGATCGCCTTGGCCATCAGCGGCTCGATGTCCCGGGCCTTGGCCATGTCGGTGATCTTCTTCCGGCCGCCGCTTCGGTTCCTGTGCCGGGCCGACAGGACGCCCGCCCCCGCCCCGAGGGCGAGGAACAGGAGAACGGGGACGATGCGGGCGCCGATCAGCAGGGACGTTTCGCCTGCGGCGGGCCAGACCTGCTCGGGATGGAGCAGGGCGTTGGTCGGCTGGTACGGGGCCCAGTTGGTGCCGGTGAGGTAGGCGGTGATGTTGCCGGACAGCCAGGCCAGGTGGGACAGGGGGATGACGACGGCGAGCACGCCGAGCAGGAGGCGCAAGGCGAGGTCGTATCCGTCGGTGTTGCTGCTGGAGGAGGGAGGGCGCAAGGGCTATGTGCTTCCGGGCGGGGAAAAGTGGGTCAGCGGCTGCGGCCGTGCCGGGGCGGCGCCTGCCGTGAGGGGACCGGTGCCGTCGGCGTGGGGGTGTGCCGGGCAGCGAGGGAGTGGACGCGATCTTCCAGTGCGCTGGCGATGTACGCGGCGAGCACGCTGGTGGTCTTGCGGGTGACGACGGCCGGGTCGAGGGTCGGCAGATGGCGCCCGTTGTCGGTGCGGTGCACGGGCTTCGGGTCGGCGAGCGCGGCGGTGAACGCGGCGACGAGGCGCGGCGGGGCGTAGGCGCCGAAGCGGGCCTCCCAGACCCGCTGGTGAAGGCCGAGGGTGACGGTGGTGGACCAGGCTCCCGGCTCAGCCGGTGTTCGCAGCCGCTCGACGTACGCCGTCTTGTCGGGGGACGCGAGGCCGTTGTCGCCGTACGGTGACCAGCCGGCCTGGTGGAGCGCTCCGTACGGGTCGCACGGCGCGTCGGCGGCTGGGGCCGCATCGGCGAGGGCGTCGGTGACGGCGGCGATCAGTTCGACGGGGGTGCGGGCGCCGAAGCGCGCGTACCAGGCAGGACGGTTCGGCTCGGCGGCGTGGTGCAGGGTCCACCACGGGTCGTCGGGGTTGGGTTCCAGGCGCAGGAGGGCCTTCTGGCCGGGGCTGGAGAGCAGGACGCGCGGCATCAGGGGGTCGTCGCCGTAACTCCATCCGCAGGCGCGGTGGAGGGGGACGGTGATCCAGGCGGGGTCGTCCCCCGCCGGCGAGGTGGCGCGGGGTGATGAAGTCGACCTCGACGGTCTCGGGAGCCGGGGGCATCGTCACGTCCGTGCCGCGGTGCGCCGGGCGGGTGCGAGGGCCGGGGTGGGGGCCAGGGGCGAAGGGGCCTTGCGGGCTGCGGTGTTGATTTCCCGGAGCGCCTTGCCGTGGGTGGCCCAGTCGTCGAGGTAGGTCCACGATTCGGCGTGATGTTCGGTGAGGGCGTCGTCGAAGTCCGGCGTGCCGGGCTTGGCGGTGGCAGGGAGGGTGTCCCGGGTGGTCAGCCACTGCGCGTGCAGTTCGTCGAGGCGGTCGAGGGCCGTGTGCAGGACGCCCAACTGGTAGACCCAGCGGCTCTGCACGGTGTTCTCCGGTAGCTGGGTCAGCTGTGTCTCGGCCGTGGCCAGCAGGTGCCGGGTGCCGTAGCGGACCGTCTCGAACGCCTCGGCGGTGTCGGCGTCGCGCTGGCTCGCGCGTATGCCGTAGGCGAGGTCGTCATGGGGCCAGCCGTCGAGATCAGTGTGCTCGTCGGAGTAGATGTCCCAGGCGTCACGGATCTTCTTGCTGTCGCGCACGTAGTGGTCGAGGCGGCGCAGAAGGTCGCGGTGTGCGTCGTGGTCGAAGAGGGAGATGGGCGGGGTGTCCTTCCAGGTCAGCGGCGCGCCGGTGTCCGGGTGGCGTCTGTGGCAGGGGGCGTGGCGGACCGGCTGTGCTGGCGCCGGGCGGCGCCCGCCCGGGCCCGGATCGCGTCAAGCCGGGCGGTGTGTGTCTCGACCACCTGCTTGGGGGTGAGCGGGCTGGGCTCCTGGACGACGCTGTAGTGGGCGGTGCGATCGTGCATGCCGCGCTGCAGGGGGCTGGGGTCGGCGAGCGCGGTGACGAAGGCGTTGACCAGTGGCCGGGGTGTGCGGACGGCGAACCGGGCCTCCCACAGGCGGGGACCGAAGCGACCTCGATCGGGATCGCGCACCTCTATGTGCCAGGACACCTCGGAGTCGTCGCGCTCCTCGGCACGCCGTTCAACGCGGCACGTTCCGTCCGGCGAACTGGCCGCGCCCTGGGCATCGATGAGCCAGCCCACGGCGTCGAGCACGTCCAAAGGGGTGGTGTCTGCCGGGGGCGGCGAGGTGACGAGGGCGTCGGTGAGTCCGCAGATGATCTCGGCAGGGGCGAGTTCGCCGAAGTAGGCGTACCAGCCGTGTTCGTTGTCCGTGGGTTCCGCCCACAGCCGCCACCAAGCGAACATGCCGGCTCCCGGATCGAAGCCGATGCTGTAGCGGTGGTCGGGGCTGGTGAGCACCATCTCGGGGCTGAGTGGGTCGGAGGTGCGCTGCCATCCGGCGACGGCCAGCCCGTGGGTGATGTGCCGTGCGTCGCCGGGACCGGCGAGATGGCGGGGGCTGGTGTCGAAGGGGATCTGCCAGGCGTGTTTGTCGGCGAAGGCGGCGAGTTGTCGTTCGCTCAGCGGCACGGGCGGGACTCCTGCTCGCTTGCCGGTGAACTGCCGTACAGGTCGCGGAGATCGTCCAGCACGTAGTGGAGGGTGTGCTGGTCGGTCAGTTCCCACGCGGCCGTGCGCAGCTCGGTGATCAGGAGGTCGCCCTGCGGGCTGCGCGGTGTGTCCGGGTTCTCCTGTACGGCGCGGGCGAGGGCGCGCAGCGTGTCGGCGAACTGGACGGGCAGGCCCGTGTACTCGTCGAGGAGGGGCTCGACGAGGGCGAGGGCCTCTGCGGGGTCGGGGTTCTCCCGCAGGTAGTCGGTGAGGTCCGCGAGCGTTTCGGTCAGGGTACGGATGGTGTCCGGGGTGAGTGCGGGCATCGGGCTCCTGGGGGTTGGAGGTGTCGTGGTCAGCGGCGGGTGCGGGCGCCGCCGGCCGTGGTGTAGGGACGGGCGCTGGTGCGCGGCCGGGCGCTCTGCGTGCCGCTGCGGGCCCAGGTGGCGGCTCGGGCGGCGGTGATGCGGGCCTGCTGCCATGCGCTGAGCTGGGAGGGCTTCACGGACACCGACCAGGTGCGGATCTGGGCGCTCGCCGGGACGCGTCCGCGCGGGCGCATCACGGGGTCCGGGCTGGCGAGTTCCGTGGCGAAGGCTTGCACCAGGTGCATCGGGGTGTTCGGCGTGAAACTGGCCGTCCAGCCGTTGCCCTGCTGGTCCTGCGCTCCGGTCCACCACATCGTGGCCCCGTCAGGGCTGTGCCAGTACTGCATGGACGCGGTGCCGTCGGGGCTCGTCGCCGTGTAGTCCTGGCCCTCGAAGCGCGTGTGCCAGTGCCGTTCCTGCAGCGGGGCCCAGACGTTGGGGGCGTGGGCGGAGCGGGGGCGGGTGAGGGTGTCGGTCATACCGGCGACGATCTCCACCGGGGTCTGCTGGCCCAGGTGGGCGGACCACTCGCCGTTTGCCCCGTCCGCCCGGCCGTGGATGGTCCATCCGCCGGGGAGGATGTAGGGGTCGTAGGCGATGCGCACGGTGCGGTCCGGGCGCTCCATGCGTAGGGGGCCGCCCCTCTTGGACGTGTCCCGCCAGCCGGAGGCACGCAGGAACTCCGAGACGTGCCGGACGTCGCCGCCGGCCAGGGCGCGGGGCTGGACGAGGTAATGCTGCTCGGCCTGCTCACCGGAGCCCCGGTCCTGCCACTGCTTCCTCTTCACCTGTGACGCCGTACGACGAGCGGTACGGGTGCTGGGGGCTTCGCCACCGTGGCGGCGGGCTGGGTGCCGGCGCGCCGAAGGGTGTCCTTGTGTTCGTCCAGGTCGAGGCTGATGTCGCCGAGTTCGTTCGAGGCGCGGCCCAGGGCGAGCCACACCTCCGCGGGGAGTGCGCCTAGCTCTGCCTGGTTCTTGGCGAACATGCTGCCGGTGGCGACGAGGTGGGTGACGCCGCCGAGGACTCCGTTGTCCGGGTCGAGGACGCGGGCGATGACCTGGGCGGCCTGGGGCGGGGGAAGCTGAGAGAGGTGGTCGGCGAGCTGGCCGAGCTGGCGGGTGATCTCGTCGGCCAGTCTCACTGGGTAGGGGGCGGGGTGGGACATGCTCCTCCGGGTGGGTTGACAGCCGTTGGTCGTGACGCGGTCCGACGCGCTGTGTCTCGGCGAGGACGTCCTCCGCCCGGCGGAGAGGTGCGGTCGGGGCCGGCCGGAATGCAGGCGCGCAGGTAACGGCGGAAGAGGGCCGTGGCGAGTCGGGGCTTGAGCCGGTTGCTGATCGGCGGGGGTGTGCGGGGTACGGCGGGCTTCTCCGGGGTCAACGGCGACGGGATGCCGCGGGCTGGGCGCGGCCCGGCGGTGGTGAGGCAGTGCCCGGCTGCTGCGCAGGGCGTGCGGCGTGGTTGCGGGCGTGGAGGATGTCCCGCGCGGCCACGCTCAGGGAGTCGGTGATCCTTCCGAGTCGCGCGATGGGATCGGGCTCCCCGGCGGGCACGGCTCCCGAGAAGCCGCTGGCGGTGATCCAGGCGTGGACGACGACCTCTCTGGCGAGGGGCAGCAGCCCGTGGACGGGGGCAGCGACCTCGGTCAGGACCTCGGCCACCTCGCTGCCGGGTGTGGCGGCTGCGGCGCGCTCGGCGAGCCCGGCCAGGTAGCGCAGGGCGGCCTCACGTTCACCGTCCGGTGCGACCAGCATGTTCAGCGTGGGGTCGAGGTGGACGCTGTGCCCGGCGGCGAGCAGGGCGTGCGAGGCTGCGGTCGCCTTCAGTCGCTGCTGCTCGACGGGCAGGCCGTGGGGAAGCCGGTGATAGTCCCCGCGCGGTCCGGGAGCGGAGAGGAAGCCGCCCGTTCGCTGAAGGATGTCCGCGGCCTTTTCGGTGCCGCCGATGGCCACGACCAGGTCGGTGCGGGGGTCCTTGGTGATGGTGACGTACTCCAGCACCCAGAAGTCGGGCTCCGTCTGTTTCACCGAGACCGGGTGGCCGGCGTACGGGGACCGGCCGGGACGGGCGCCACGGACGCGGGCGCGGCGGTGGGCGCGGTGCGGCCTGCGGGATGCTGCAGTGCCGTGCCGATGCCGAGCGCGTCGAGGGACGGGCCGATCTCGCGCAGGGCGCGGGCTTGGGCCTGGGTGTCGTCGCCACGCAGCCGGTAGATGCCGCTCTGCGGGTCCCGGACGAAGCCGTGGGATGTGAGGACCGCGCTGGCGCGGTCGTCGGCGGGGGCGGTGGCGATGCTGCCGTCCGTCTGCCAGGTCAGGACGACCCGGTCCGGCTGCGAGGGCTGGATGCCGCCCAGGGCGTTGTGGCGGACCTGGGCAAGGGCAGCGTCGTAGCGGCTGAGCAGGTCGCCGGCGACCTGCTCGGCGCTGAGGAACGGGTCATCGGCCAGGGCGATGCCGTTGGGCTCGGGAACGGCGAGGAACGCAACGTCCGGCAGGGCGGCCGGGGCGACGGCGGCGATGAGGAAGCCGTCGCGCTCGTCGTACCGGTCGAGGAGGACGAGCTGGGCGCCGTCGGGCCGGCTCAGGAGGGCGGCCTGCTGCAGGGGGTGCTCGGCGAGACAGGCGGCGACCAAGTCCAGGTCCCATATGCGGTCGGCGAGGTCGTCCTTGGCGTCCGGCTCCAGGTAGGAGCTGGTCCAGGTGTCGGGGAGTTCACCGGCGAGGACGTCGGCGTACGAGGCGAGGCGTTCGGAGGTGTCGTGGTCGTGCATGGTGTCCTTGGGCAGTTGCAGGGGGTCAGCGGCGCAGGCGGGTGGCACTGACGGGCGGTGGTGCCGGGGCCGGCAGTGCACGTGGCGGTGGTGGGCAGGCGCACACCGCGGAGCGTTCGGTCTCGTGGTCGGGAACCTGTTCGGTGCAGGCCCGGCGGCCGGGGTGAGGGGTGTACCGGTCGGCCAGCCGCTCGCGGGTGTGTGCGAGGTCGGAGCGGATGACGCGTATGTATTCGTCGGCGAGGTAGCGCAGGCGCCGGGCGGTGTAGGGATCGGCCGGGTTGCCGAGGCCGTCGAAGAACTCCGCCAGGGCGCCAAGGGTGTCATCCAGCCCGGCGAGGACGCCGTCGTGAGGCGCCGTGAGTTCGGTGAGGATGGCGGCTGCGTCGTCGGTGTCGGTGGCTTCCCGGAGACGCTCGGCGAGGTGGGAGACCGAGGCGCCGAGGGTGGGATAGCGGACGGGTCGGGAATCGGAGTGGAAGAGAGGGTCGCAGTCGACGTGGTATCCGGCTGCCCGCAGGCGTGCGACGGCGTTGGTGGCGAGTCGGGCCTCGTCGTCTTTGGCGAGGGCGGCGGGGGCCCGGTGGTAGGTCTCGTGGAGGCGGACGACGGCGATGAAGCCCGCGCGCTGGAGGATGCTGTGTGCCTCGGAGTCGCCGCCCCGGGCGAGGAGTTCGTCGGAGTGCGGGTCGCGGCGGATGTCCAGGAAGCGGTCAGTACGGGGCAAGGAGTCGTTTCTCCTACGGAGAGCGTTGGGCGTTGTACTGGCCGGCGATCACCGGCCGCTTCGGATGTCGGCGATGTGCACGAGCTGGCCCAGGGCGGTGGTGGTGTACCAGCCGCAGTCGATCAGCTCGTCGCGGCCGGCGAACCGTGCCAGGAGCGTCTCCTCCATGGCCCGCAGGTGGATCAGGCAGTCCGGGCAGCGGCGCGTCAGGTGTACGAGGTAGCGGGGGTGAGCGGTGACGTAGGACTGGGCGCCGCCGGTCGCATCCCGCAGCCGCCACCCGTCCTCGTCGGTCGGGGTGTGCCAGGACGGGGCCACGACGCCCATCGCGTCACCCCACAGTTCGCCGCCGGCCACCCCCTTCAGGACGACGACGGTGTCACCGGCCTGGAAGTGGGCGTGGGTGATGTCCCGGTCGGGTGTGAGCGGGTCGGGCGTCGGCGCGAACGCCGAGGTGGGCGGGGGCTGGGACATGAGTTCCTTCCACGCGATTGCTTGGCGGGGTGAGAACATCAATGGTCCGGAGGAACGCCGGTTTGGCTAACCGGCGTTCCCCGGCTATGTTGCCCCGCCGTCAGCGGAAAGGATTCTCCGTCCCGCGGTCCGCCTCACCCGCTGCGTCGAGGAGTTCGAGCAGGTCAGTGCCGCCGGCGTCGCGCTGATCGATCCACCATCCGGCACGGGTGACGGCGCGGGCCTTCTCCTCCAGCTCCGCCCAGTCCGCCTCGTCCCACGTGCCCTCTACGACGAGCGCGGTGTACGCGGCCGTCATCAGCTGGTGGCGGGACCGCTCACCCCAGTCCAGGGCCCTCTCCGAGCCCTCCAGCTGTGGCATGCCGAACTGCTGCGCCCACGCGACGGCCGCTTCCTGCTCCTCGGCCCGCTTGCGAGCGAGCCACTCCTGCTTGGACTCGGAGTCGGCGTCGTGCGCTGCCTTCCAGCAGTCGGTGCAGTCCTTCGACGCGAGCCAGCGGGCGAAACCCGCCCGCTGGTCAGCAGGACGATGCGACAGATCGTGATCCACGCTGTGGGAGCAGGCGTGCTTCACGGTCCAGTGCGTACGCACCCCCGGGGAATTCCGTTTGATGGGCGTTACGTTCGAGGTCGGGCTGCTGGTCTGGGGCTTCAAATCGAGTGCATTTCGTTGGCGGTTGGGGTGGTGGCCTGCGTCGTTGCGGAGGGTCGTGCATCAGATGCACGCTTCATGCGGCCGGCGGAGGTGGTCTGGAGTGCTTGGCGGTGGTCTCGGGGACGCTTCCGCCTTCTGCGTCGTCTCAGCGTGTCCTGCGGATGGCGTCTGTGGCCGCCGTGGCGATGGCGACGGGAGCGCTGGAGGGCTGGGGCAGGTGCAGCAAGGTGGTCCCCGGCAAGTGGTGGGACTCCGCGGTGAGGGTGAGCTGGAGTACGGCGCAGCCGGCGGTCGTGAGCTGCTTGACACGGGTGACGGCTTGAGCGGTTTCGTCGCTGCCGTACCGGGCGTCGGTGACGATCACGAGGAGGCGGCCGGCGCCGGGGCGGCTGAGTTCGAGGCCGTGGTCGAGTGCGTCGATGGCGTCGCCGAGGTTGTGGTGGCCGCCGTTGGCATCGAACGTCGTCACGCGCTCTGGTGCTCGGTGGGTGGGTCGGGTCAATGCGGTCAGGTGCATGTCGTAGGCGATGGTGGCGGTAAGGGAGTCGGGGTCGGTCAGGGCTGCTGCGCGTGCCATGATCCAGGCGGCGGACGCGACGGGCGCGCAGGCGGCACGCATGGAGCCGGAGACGTCGACGGCGATACCCACACGCAGCGGTGGGGTGGGGGAGTTCCGGCGGCGGGTGTGGGTGAACGGTTCCGTGGTGGGGACCGACCCGGCCGCGCGCTGGGCGTCGCGGGCGAGGGCCGCGCGCATGTTGAGGCGGCCGGGCGGGGTGGGGCTGGTGGTCCGCTCCTCGGTCCGCTCGCGGTAGGCGGCGGCACGCAGGGCGCGGCTCAGGCGCGCGGCGGCACTCTGTTCGGCGGCGGTGGGCCTGCGGGTGCCGGTGACCGGGTTGCCGTAGGGCGCAGGTGTGCCGTCGGGGGTGACGGTGGTGCCACGGGCGTTGAAGACCGACTTGGCGGTGGCGGCGGCTTTGCGTCGCTGGCCGGCCCGCTGGGCGCGGTCCTGTGCCTGCGCCTTGGACTGCGCGGCCATGGCGTTGGTCGCTGCGGCCTGTGCCGCGAGGTCGGCGGCGTCGGTGGCTGCCGTGCTGTCCATGACGACCCCCACGGCGCCGGACAGCAGGTCGGTGAGGTTCTCCGGCACGGGCAGGGCGGGGGCCGCGGTGTCCAGAGCGTCGCACCATTGTTGAGCGTGCGCGAGCATGGTCGTGGCGTCGTGGTCGGCGCACTGGTGGGCTGCGGTCCAGATGCGGGTGAGGGTGGCCAGCAGGTCTGCGCCCAGCACCTTTTCGCACAGATCGGCGACGGCCCGGGTCTCGCCGGCGTCCAGGATGCCGACGTCACGGCGGCCGAGGATCAGGGCCGCCACGGCGGCGGCGTGCTCGATGCCCTGGAGGGTGGGGTGGGCGATGTCGGGCATGACCAGGGTTCGGGCACTGGTGCGCAGGTACGTGCGGTCCGTGGGCCGCGTGATCAGGTGTGCGCCTTCGACACGGCTCTCCTCCAACAGGAGCGCGGCCTCGACGACACGGGGGTCCGCTCCGGCAGGCTGTGTCCAGACGGAGTGGGCCGCGTGCGCGGCCTCGTGGACGAACACTCCCCAGGCGGCGGGATACCGGTCCTCGTCGCCCACGATCCGCGGACTGATCTCGTGGGGCTGGAGGGGGGCGAACAGGCCGGCGTCGAACTCGACCTCGCCCAGAGTGGGGAAGAACGCGGCCGGTGCGCCGCTGCGCGTGCCGGGGCGGCAGGTGACGAGGAGGTCCTGGCGGCCGGAGAGGGCGACCAGCCGATCGCCGAGTTCGGCTCCCACGCGCAGCCACGCGTCCGGGGAGGAACGGGGTTGCGCGGGCGGGGCTCCGTCGTCGTCCCATCGCGCGAGGTCGGCGTCGTCGTCCGGCGCGGTGGCGGGGGACTGGACGTGGTGGTGGGCGCTCATCGCGAGCGGCCCCGGTGCGCGGAGCCGGTGCTGCCCGGGGGCTGCCGGACGGCCGAGGCGGAGAGCTGCTTGCCGAGGGTGAGGGGAGCGACCTCCTTGACGCTGGCAGCCTTGATGACGGCAGCGGCGACGGCGTCGCGATCCTCCACAGGAGCGATGCCGACGAGGTTCGCGAGCGCGGCCTTGGTGCCGAGGACGGCCTCGGTCTTCTGGTAGCTGAGCAGCTCTCGCAGTTGGGGGGCCCAGCCCAGCTCGCCGAGTTCGACCTGGTGGGCGAGGTGTCGGGCGACCCGGACAACCCGTGCATCGATCCTCAGCGCCAGGGCGAGGTCATAGTCCGTGCCGATCTGGATCTGCACGCTGAACCGGCTCGCGAGCGCCTCCGTCAACACCGCGCCGTGGACGCCGGGATTGTGGCCCGCCACCACGTAGAAGCCCGGCTCGGCCTTGATGGTCTCGCCCTTGTGGGCCTTGACCTGGATCTGCCTGCGCCCGTCCATCGCGGGATACAGCGCCGCCAGGACCTTCGGTGAGATCAAGGTGGCATCGTCGATCAGCAGGGCGCGGCCCTCGGTCATCGCGGTGACCAGCGGACCGTACTGGAAGACGTAGGCTCCCGCGTCGTCCTGCGTGTACTCGCCGATCAAGTCGCCGACCGTGGTGTCGCCGTCACCGGCGACGGTGAGCAGGTCCGGGAACGCCGCCTCGACCAGACTCGTCTTGCCGGTGCCCGGAGGGCCGTAGAGCAGCACCGGCACGTCGGCGTCGCGCAGGCGATTCAGCGCCTCGACGTCGGGCAGATCGGCCAGCTCCCGGGGGTGGTAGAGCTGGCCCCCCGCGCGGCGGATCGGGCCGGTCTGCCTGGGCGTGGTTGCGGCGGGAATGGTCGTGCGGGCCGTGGCCGCCTGGGCGCGGGGAGAGTGGGTGCCCGGTGGGCTGATCACAGCGGTCTGCGCGGCTGCGGCGGTTTTCGCGTTCGCGCGGAACTCCGGTTGTCCGGTTCCGCTTTGTCCGGCCTCGCCGCGTCGCACCAGGGTGAGGGCGGCGTTGCGGACGGCGCCGTGGGAGTGGCCCAGCTGCCTGGCCATGTCCCCGATGGTGAGCGTGTCCGCCGGCCGGTCGGCCAGCAGTCGGGCCACCTTGGCCCGTAGTTCACCGCCCTTGGTGCGCGCTGGACTGGTAGGCGGTCCGGGTGTGGTCAAAACGAGGGTCCTTCAACAGGTGCGGGTGCGGGTTGGGTTGGCGATGCGCCGGAGAGGCTGGCCGCTCTCGGAGCGGATCACGGACTGTGCCGACATCGGCGACCGGGCCCACCGGGGCGTACCGTCGGCGCTCACCGGCCGACCGAGGGCTCGGTCCAGGTGCAGGGGATGGCCGGCGACGAGCAGCTCGCTGGCTGCCGAGCAGGCCCGTGCGTCCGCTCCGTACCGGGTTCCGTCGCTCGGCAGGCGCAGCCTGGCGTCTCTTCGAAGCCGGCCTGGAGCAGGATCCGCCGGGCGGCGGCGTTGTAGCCGGTGGTGGTGATCTCGCCGGTGATGGTGTGCCGGATCGTCATGAACGGCTCTGCTGGTGCTTCGGGCAAGGCGGATCTCCTATCGGTGGCGGCAGTTGATGCCGGGGGTGTCAGGGACGGCGGCGTGAGGGTTGGATGCCGCCGGCGTCAGCGGCCCGGCTGTGCTGTCCGACGACGGATGTAGAGGAGGGTCCCGAGGTCTGCTCCGGCCCGGCGAGCGGGCTGGTGACGGCCTCAAGCGCACAGTGGAGGCTGCGCAGGGCGGCGGCGTGGCCGAGCGTGACGGCCAGCTGGCTCTCGACGGGGGCGGCGGTGCCCGGGCGGGGCGTGAGCCGGTGGGCGTCGGCGAGGCCGCTCAACGCCGTACTCAGATGAGTGGCCGCGCGGTTGCTGTGTGCGAGAGCGGCGGCCAGCTGGCCCAGGTACGCGCGTCCCGCGCTGGTTGCCGCGAGGGGGCTGTCGGCGGTCTGGCGCAGATCCGCGACGAGACCGGAGAACAGGTTGTACACGGTGACCAGCTGTTGCAGCACGGGCACGAGTGCCGCCTGCGCGCTGCCGGTCTGCGGCGGGACCAGGCTCGCGGGAGCAGTTGTGATGCGGCGCTGCCAGGTGTTCAGGCGGCTGCGGACGAACTCGTCGTCGGTCGGAGTCATCGCCGTTGCCCCCTGCGCGGTGCGGCGGGGGCGTGGGGCGGGTAGGTGCGCGGGCCGTCGGGTGAGGGGATGGTGATGTGGAAGCCCTGGAGCCGGAGGCGGTGCACGCTGATGATCAGCTGGCGCCGGGCCGCCGTGTCGGTGAGAGAGTCCGGAAGGTGGCATTCACCGGTAGCCGGGTCGAGCAGGAACCCGCCGCGGACGAGCAGTTCGCTGACGGCGCCGAGGTAGCCGGTGCGGATCCGCGGGCGCCGGCGCTCGTCGAGGGCGACGTGGACCTGGAGGTGCCCGGGACTGCTGCGCCGGATCGCAGTGGGCGCAGCGAGGCGGTAGCCGGTCAACAGCCGCCGGCGCAGCCTGGCCGCGGCGCGGACGGGGTCGGCAGGGACGGCGATTCCACGCGGGGCGCGCAGGCCCGTCACGTGCTGGTGGCTGGTATTGGCGGGCAGCATCGGCAGCGCCAGGTACTCGCCCAGGCGATGGGGGCGGGGCATGACGTACAGCTGCAGGCCCCAGTGGTGGGTGAGCACGCTGCGCTGGATGCTGTCCGTGCCGAACGAGGCGTACGGCAGGGGGCCGCTGTCCCAGATCCGGTCGCTGGCCGGGTCGGTGGCGATGGGCACCGCGGCCGGGTCGGGCTGCCAGCCGGGCAGACGGTCGGCGAGCGCGCGGGTGAACTCCGTTATGTGCAAGGGCGATTCCTCAACCAGCGAGGCGTTGGGGTAACAGGTCGCGTCGGGGCGGTCAGGCATGGGCGTCGGTACGCCGGCAGGTGTAGCCGATCAGTGTCGACTTGCCCGGCGTGGTCGGGACGGTGGCAGCGTCGGAGCAGGTGAACGTGTAGGTGAAGAAGGGGGAGTTGGTGGTGCCGAGCCAGGCACGGTCGTCCTTGCCGGGGATGATCTCCAGCCCCGGGGCGACGGCGTCGCGCTGGGTGTGCGTGTGGGAGAAGACGACGAGGGCCTGGCCGTCGGTGGTCTTGAGCGCGTAGCTGTCGGGGTACTGGGTGGCGTCCAGAGCGAAGCGGGTGGTGCCGCGGGTACCGAACTTGGTGCCGGTCTCGTCGTGGACCTTGATCTGGCGGGCGGACGCCTGGGAGGAGTCGAAGACCTTCTTGCCGCTGATGTCGCCGCCGGTGGCGAAGTTGTCGCCGACGGCGGTGCGCAGCACGTCGACGGGGGCGGCCACGTTCTGGGCGGAGGTGGCGTCCACGGCGGTGGCGTAGCCCTGGCCGTCCAGGGCGATCTCCGGCAGCTTCTTGGGGTCGTCGAGGTCGACGGCGGCGACCATCTCCCACCGCTTCGCCTTCGCCTGCTTAGCCATGACCATCACGCGGGTGTACTGCTTCTTCTTGCCGCTGCGGCTGACGGCGACGAACCACCTGGGCTGGCCGGCGCTGACGCGGGGAATGTAGACGTCGGTGGCGTCCAGGTCGTACGACCAGGGCTTGTACGTCTCGCGGTCGGCCTTGGGCAGGCCCTCGTTCTCCTTGTAGTCCGCCACCGACTGCGCGTACAGCGGGCCGTCCTCGACGGTGTCGAGGATGCTGCGGCTGGAGTGCGCGTTGGCCTCGTTGTTGATCTTGGAGTAGCGGGCGATCTGGGCGAGGGCCTCCTTCTTCGTCAGCGCCGGCTCGGCGGTCGGGGCCGGGGAGGTGGTGCGGGTGGCCTTGGCTGGGGTGCTCGTGGCGGAGGAGGTGGTGCTGCACGCGGACGCGGTGAGCGCGACGGACAGAGCGGTGAGCAGGACAGCGGCCTGGCGGGCGGTGGTGTGCGACGGGATGTGAGTGCTCCAGGGGCGGGGTCAGCGGGAACGGGAAGGGGGAGCGGCTGCTGCGACCGACGGCGAGGGCACGGTCGCGGCCGGTGGGGTGCGGGTGTCGGCGGCAGTGCGCAGGCGCTTCGCGGCGCGGGCGAGGTGGATGCGGCTGTCGCAGAGGCGGTCCACGAGCCGTTGCTGCTCGATGGCGGTCGCCCGGGTACGGGCAGGGCCGGGGGCCTGGTGGGCGAGGTCGGCGAGCTGGCCGAGGTGGTGGACGGCGGCGCCGAGGGCGGCGAGCGCGAGCCCGGCGGGTGCGGCGGCACTCGCGAGCGCGAGGGTCGTACGGCGCACCGTGGCCGTGGGCCGGGTCGGGTAGCTGGTGGCGGCCCGGTGACGGAATGCGCTCTCGCCGGCCAGGAAAGCCAGCAGGCGGGTCAGGTGGCGGACTTCGTCGTCCAGGATGTCGCTCAGCGCCGGATCAGGGTGGATCTGGTCGGGAAGCGGAAGCTGGTCGGAGACGGCGTTGAACTTGTCGGCTATGTCGTGCAGCAGCATCCGTTGGTCGGGATCGGACGCGGACAGCGGTAACTCCTTGAAGCCGAGGCGGTGTTCTACCGCCGGGCGGCGGACTTCAACGCGGTGGCCACCTGAGTCCTGCTCGCGGCTGCCGGTGCCGCTGTGGGAGGCGGAAGGGGTGCGGCACGGCGGAAGTTGACCCCGATTCCCTGGAGTGTGAGCTTCTGGGCTGCGAGTTGGACCAGCAGGGCGCGCTCCGTGTCGCTGTAGGAGGCTGGCAGCACGAAGGCGAACTCGTATGGCCGGTACTGGAAGTGGCAGCCGAACAGCGTCGTGCGCGCTTCTTCGGGTACCGCGTCGTATGGTGCGCCCACCACGCCGTCCGGGTACCAGACGAGTGTGAGGGTTTGCGCGACCTCGGGCGCGGGCTGGCGGTGCGGCGGTTCGGGCTGGGCGAGGGCGCTGTCGCGGACCGCGGCCAGGGCGGCCCGGTAGCGGGGCAGGAGGCGGCGGGTGACATGGGCGGCGGCGCGGACGGCGTTGCTGGGGACGGCGATGCCGTTCGGCTCCCGCACCGGGGAGATCTGATGGGGCCTGAAGCCCTGGGGTTCCAGCGGGGCCACCACGAACTGATGGCGGTAGCGGGGCCGGTCGGTGACGTAGAGCTGCTGTCCGGCGGGGCCGTGCAGGACGGCGTCATGGCCCAGGGCGTACTGGCTGACGATGTAGTCGACATGGCCGACGTCCCAGAGCCGTTCGATGGTGGGGAACTGGTCCTCGAAGGAGCGGTACCGGTGGTACTGGCTCGTCCACGGGCCAGGCAGGCGTTCGGCGAGGGCGGCGGCGAAGAGGGACAGCGAGGTCGGGCGGGGTGCGGGCATCGGTTCCTGAGGTGCTGCGGCGGGTGTCCCGGGCGCGCACGATGAAGTGCAGTGTGCCGTCCTGAGCGACGGCGAAGGAGCGCAGGGGCTCGGTCGGACTGGGCTGTTCAACGTTGGTCACGGGGTTTCCGTTCGGGTTTTCAGCGCAGCCGAGCGTCGGTGTCGAAGAGCGACAGCTCGTGCGGATGGAGAAGATGCTGGACGATGAAAGATCGTCCGGCGACCTTCCACAGGCCGCGCCCCCGGTTGAGATGGGCGAGCGCGTCGCTCTCCACCGAGGTGAGGCCCAGCAGGGTTGCTGCGGCGTGGAGTTGGTCGCTCTCCTGCCGGTAGATGATGCGGGTGGAGCAGTCGGCGAGGAGCCCTTCGGCGAGGGCGCGTCCGCGGGATCCGGCGTCGCCGGCGGTGAGCAGGTCGGACAGCCGGTGGATGACCATGAGGTTGGCGATGCCCAGGCCGCGGCTGAGTTTCCACTGGGACTGCATGCGCTGCAGCAGGCCGGGGTGGCGCATCAGGCGCCACGCCTCGTCGTAGACGATCCATCTCCGACCCCCGTTCGGATCGGACAGGGCGGATTCCATCCAGGCGGACGCGCAGGTCATGGCGAGGACGAGTGCGGTGTCGTCGCCGGCGCCGCCCAGGCGGGACAAGTCGATGGTGAGCATCGAAGAGGTGGGATCGAACGTGACGGTGCTCGGGGCGTCGAACATCCCGGCCAGGTCGCCGTGGACGAGGCGGCGCATGGCATGGGCGAGGTCGCGGGAGGCGTCGCCGAGGCGGCCGGACATGACGCCGCCGGCCGCGTCGAGTTCGTCCGGGTTGTTGAGGGTGGCGGCGATGTCGCCGAGCAGCGGGGTGCGCCCGGTGGCCGCGGCACGGGTGACGACGGCGTCGAGGGCGACGTCGAGGCCGGTGTGCTCCATCGGCAGCAGGTCCCGCCCGAGGACGGTGCGGGCCAGCGAGCCGAGCAGCAGCAGACGCCGCTTGCGGATCTCGCCCGCCCAGTCCGTCTCGGAGACCGACGGCGGTCGCGGGGCTGCGTCCAGCGGGTTCAGCCGCCCCGGCAGCCCCGGCCCGAGCGCGATGGAGGTGCCGCCCAACGCTTGTGCCACGGGCGTCCATTCGCCCTTGGGGTCGCACGGGACATAGACCCGGTAGCCGAAGGCGACCGACCGCAGCGCGAAGGACTTGGCCAGCGCCGACTTCCCCTGCCCGATCACCCCGGCCAGCAGCACGTTGGGGTTGGTAAAGCCCTCCACCTTGCCGTACAAGGCGAACGGGTCGAAGCAGAAGGAGGCTTCGGCGTGGACGTCGCGCCCGATGTAGATGCCCTCGGCACCGAGGCCGCCTTCGGCGAGGAACGGGTACGCCCCGCTCGCGGTGGCGGTGGTCATGCGATGGGCGGGCAGCTTGAGCCTGCTGTGGCGGGCGGACGCGGGGCCGGGCCGCCCGGATGGCGGGAAGAGGGGCGCCGGCATCGCCTGTTCCTCGACGGCTGCGCCCCTGGCGTGGGCGGTTGCTTCGGCGCGTGCTTTAGCGGCGGCCTCGGCGAGCTGTCGGCGGGCGGCTTTACGGGCGGAGCGGTCGGTGTGGTGCGGGGTGAACAGGGGGCTGGCGCTGGCGCGGCGGGCACGGCGCGCGGGCCGGTGGCTCATGACGGGGCGGCTCTCACGGGGCAGCATGCTGGGGCGGGACGGGGTCAGACGACCGGCGAGGCGGTGAACAGAATCGGAGCCCGAAAGCTCTTGCCGTCGCCCGACCAGTCCACCTGGATGTAGCCGTCGGCGAGGTAACGGTACGGGCCCGCCTTGTACTTGAAGGTGCCGGTCGAGTACGAGCCGTTGCCGTTGCTGCTGCTGTGTTCGAGCGCGTGCTCCAGGCCGGTGTAGGCGCCGGACTTCACGACGGGGTCTCTGCCGCTGACGCTCTTCTTGGTCTGGAGCTGGAACTTGGCCTTGTTGAAGGTCAGGGTGGAGCGGTTCTTCGCTGTGTACGGTTCGTCCCAGTACACGGTGGCGGTGGCGTGGATGTAGCCGCCGGAGCGCTTCGGGGCGCGCATGCAGGGCCTTTCGGTGGTGCGGGGTTACCGGCTGCAGGTGGTGGTGTGGCCGTGCAGCGGGGTGTTGAGATCGCTCGGGGTGGTTTTGCGTCGGACGGCGTGACCTGCGGCGAGGTGGCGCTGGCAGATGGTCAGGACGGGCGGCCCCTCGGGCAGCCGCTCGGGGCGGCAGCTCGTGTCCGTCACGGGTTCGTCTGCGGTGGGCAAGAGGTGGAAGGCGTCGTGTACCGCGGCGGCGGCCTGGAACAGCCGGGTGTGCGCGGTGGCCAGATGTCGGCCGGCGGCGGGGTGCGGGGGCCGGGTGGTCTCGGCGAGCTGGTCGAGCAGGTGGTGCAGCGCGGTGAGATGGGCGTGCAGCACGTCGAGGTGCGCGCGGTCCGCGGGTGAAGCGGTGTGCTGGGTGCGAGGGGCGAGGGCGCGGGCGTGGTGGCGGATGCCGGCGCTGGCGGCCCGCAGGTACGGGTACGCGTCGCCGAGGGGAAGAGCGGAGGTCAAAGGGGGAGGAGTTCCTTCCTGCCGCGGTGGCAGGATGTCGGCCGGCACCGGGGCGGGGCTTACAGGGCCGAGCGGGCGAGAGGGAGGGCGCCGAGCGTGAAGGCGTCGGGCTGCTGGTAGTAGAGCCTTCTAAGATCGACCTGGGCGGTGACGGCGGCGGTCTCGATCTGTGCGCACGCGGCATCCAGGAGCGCGTCGGTTGCGGCGGACACGGTGAGCAGACCGGTCAGCGCGATGTCCGCGTGCCCGGCGATCAGCTGCCGTTCGCGGGTCTTCACGTCGGCGTATTCGACGGAGTCGGCTTCGGAGTCGACCTGCCCGCGGCGTGAGCGCTCGTTGGCGTCGGCGATGATCGCCGCCTTCTTGCGCTGCACGTCGCGCATCGCGGACTCGAGTCCCTGCGGCACGTAGATAAGGGAGAGGGCACGGCGGACCTCGGCGGTGAACATCAGGCCGTGCAGGAACCCGGCGCTCGTTTCGGTGCGGGGCCAGTCCTCGACCCAGTAGGTGGCGTGCCGGGCGGTATCGGTGGCGAGCCGGTCGTACTCCTCGACCTGGACCACGGGCCCGGCGGCGGCCGGATCGGCTTCCGCGCGGCCGGCGGGAGACCACTGCTGCAGCGCGGACAGAGCTCTGGGGTCGTAGGCGGTGCGGATGACGGCGGCGATCTCCCGTGCGGTCAGCCAGCCGGTCACTGTCAGGCCGGCGCTGCGCGCGGCCTGGGCGATGGCCGAGGTGGTCTGCTCCATCACCGTGAAGGCGCCGGGCAGTCCACCGCCGGCCTGGTGGATCAGCCGCCGGGCGGCCTTGAGGTCGAGAGAGATCGCCAGATACGTCTCGTGCGGGGCGGCGGCCGGACCCGCAGAGGCGACCAGTTCGGAGTACACCTGCCCGGCGACCGGGGTTTCGGGGCGGCCGTGGTGGGCCCAGTGCCGGGCGAGGGTGTCGCCGCTGTCGGGCACGGTGCGCTCCAGGACCTGCACGGTGGCAACGTGCCCGGTACGGGCGATGCCCGCCAATGCCCGGCCCCACCCTGCGACGTTGTGGTTCTGACTCGCTGGGGCCAGGAGCGCGAACGCGCGTGAGGTGACGCGAGCGACGGCGGTGAGGGTCTGACGGTGCGGGTCGTGCACGGCGGCGGCCCCGTTGGCGGAGTCGCCGGGCGTGACCACCTTCAATGAGGCAGCGGTGCCGGGCAGGTGCAGGATGCCGTCCTGGCGGGGCCGGGAGACGGGCCGGGCCAGCCACAGACTCTGGCCGGTGCGGCGGCGGTGGGCGTAGCGGGCGACGATCGGCGCCCAGTCGATCAGGGAACGTCCGTTGCGGCGCACCGCCACCAGCGCGGCGACGACGGCCCAGACGGGGGTCAGGACGAGCGCGCCGAGCAGCCCGGTGGTCACCACCGTGATCAGGAGCAGCGCCAACGCCGCGGACACGAGCGCGAGTTGGGGGAAGGAGAGGCCCAGGAGGATACCGCGCCGGGAGCGGTGCGGGAATTTGACCGTGATCGGGGAAGGGAGTTCAGACAAGGAGCCGGTTTCTGGTGGAGCGCGGGGCCGGGACGGCACCCCCCGAGGGGGCGGTGCGGGGTGCCGTCCCGGGGCGGAGGGCGGGTCAGAGGCCGGTGGGCGAAGGCGGCTGCGTGCCGGTCCCGGTCGAGCTGTTGGAGTTCGGGGGCGGGGCGCCCTGCGGCGGCGGAGCCGTGGTCGGCGGAGAGGACTGCCATCCACCCGTCTGGCTGGCCGCGGTGCCGGACCCGGAGACGCCTGGGCTGGAGATTCCGCCCACCTGGCTGCCGGTGTCGTCAGCGACATGCGTCGGCGGGGGCTGCACGGCCTTCTCCAGACCGCTCTTGGTCTCCTCGCTGCCGGACGACGATGTTCCGGAGCTGCTGCCTTCGGTGCCGGCGCTCGGCGTGGGGTGGGAGGCGATGTCCCCCGGGAAGCCGCCGGGGACGGCGTCCGGACCTTGCGGTGCGACGCCCGCTCCGGCCGCGGCTCCGCCTGTGCCGGCGGTGGCGACCGCGGCGGCGGCCTTGCGTCCGGCACGTTCGGCATGCTGACGGGCCATCTGCGCACCGGCACCACCGGAGCGGTGCAGCGACTCAGCGTCGGAGCCCTCGGACGCGGCCCAGTGCACGAACTTGAAGGTCGCGTAGGGGCACAGCAGGACCAGCGCCATGATGACGATGCCGGCCATGACGTCGGCGAGGGCGGCGATGCCGTCCTTGGCCTCTGTCTTGCCCATCGCCGCGATCCCGAGCACGAAGATCACGGTCATCAGGAGCTTGGAGACGACGAGGGTGGCGGTGGCTTCGATCCAACCCTTGCGCCAGCGCCGGGCGGCTTCCCAGCCGCCGCCGGCTCCGGCGAAGACGGCGAGGGTGACCATGACGAGGATGCCGACCTTGCGGGCCACCATCACGCACCAGTAGAGGATGGCGCCGATCGCGGCGCCGATGCCGACGAAGACGGTCAGGAGCCAGCCCAGGCCGGACAGGGAGGCGATCTGTCCCACCTTGACGATGCGCCGCACCGCCGTGGCGATGTCGAGGTTGGCGGCTTTGAGGAGTCCGTCGGAGAGGGCGTCGACGACTTCGATGGCGACGGTGGTGAAGGCGATCGCGGTGAACGCGAACAGCACGCCGGTGGCGGTGCCGGTGAATGCCTGAGTGAGGGCCTGGCCGTCGCGGCGGATCGCGGCGCGTACCAGCTGGGCGCAGAACGTGCCGACCAGCATGATCAGGCCGATGGGGAGGATCATCTCGTAGTTGTCGCGGAACCACGTCGCATTTAGGTCGACCTGGGTGGTGGTGTTCACTGCGTCGGCGGCCAGGTCGGCTGCGGCGGCGGCGAGTTCGCCCGCGCTCTTGGCCATCCAGTTGCCGATGGCCGTGCCGGGGTCGGAGGCGAAGTCGACGGCGTCGCCGACGGCGCAGAGTTTGTCCGCGAGGGGAAGGTCGCAGAAGCCCAAAGGGGAGTCCCTCCTTTCTCAGGTGGGCTGGAGGCGTCAGGGCACGACGCTCGGGGCGATGGCGACCAGGGAGCAGTCCGCGTTGGGGCGGCACTGCACGGCGAGGGTGATGGAGCGGTCCTCGGCTCCGGCTCCGCCCTTCTTCCAGGTGATCTGCTGCTTGCCGGTGACGGTGACGGCGTAGATGTACGCCTGGGTGATCGCCGACGGGTCATCCGCCAGTGCTTCCTTGAACGCCGAGGGGTAGTGGGCCTCGGTGACGGTGGCGGTGGCGTACTGGTTCTGGTCGGCCATCCGCGACCACAGCACCGGATCCGGCACCTGTGCGGCGATCGAGGACCAGTCCGCGTACTTGGTCTCCGACGTCAGCCACGCCCGCATCCCGGCGAGCTGCTCATCGCGGCTGGTGGTGCGGGTGTCGTACGACCACAGCAGAGCGGCGGCGGCCTTGGCGAAGGCGACCAGGTCCGCCAGATGCGGAGGCTTCGCCACCGAACCGGCCCCGGCCGAGGCCGACGGACCGGCGGACGCGGCGGTGCTGCTCCTCGGCCCGGAGGACGGAGCGGCGGCCTGGTTGTCTCCGGCTGTGGTGCGCCCGGAGAGCAGGGCGACGGCGGTGGCGAGGGCCAGCAGGACGGCCAGGCCGATCGCGATGGCGGTGACGCGCTGCCGGGTGGACCAGCCGAGACCGTAGCCGGACAGGGAGAGGGGTAGTTTCGGCATCAGTGGACCTGCGACCCCAGGGCGGAGAAGAACGCCACGATCCCGTTGGCGGCGCCGAGGCCGAGGGCGGCGCCGGCCGCGATGACGGCGCCCTTCTTGCCGTTGGCCTCGGCCTGGTGGCCGCCGGTGTGGTGGCCCCAGGCCCACACGCCGAGGGAGACGGCGAGCGCGCCGACGACGGCGACGATCGCGAAAAGGTTGATCGAGTTGACGACGTTCTTCAACACCGCGAGGCCGGGAAGCCCGCCGCCGGAGGGTGTGATGCCGGGGTCGTAGGCCAGGTACTGCACGGTTGAGAGCAGGTGCAACAAGGCTCCTAGGGCACGCCGGAACCGGCGCGCGGGGGATCACGGAAAGAGAGGAAGGACGAGGCGACTGCCTGGAGACGGACGGCCGACCAGCAAGGCGGAAGACAGCCGGCCCGGTCGGCATCCGCGCGCGGGGGGAGCGGACACGGAAGGCGTCGCGCCGAAGCGGGTGGCGAGGCCGTGTATCGGGCACTGCTGCCGACGGCGCTGTGGCTCAGACTCCGAACAGGCCGTCGGGGTGCGCTACTTCGGGATCGGCGGCTTCGGCGCCGGGTTGGTCTTGTACGGGTTCGCGCAGTTGTAGATCATGTAACCGCGGCCGATCTTCTTGCCGTCCGACTTCCGGGTAACGGTGCCGCGGGTGTACCAGGTCTTCTCGGACTTCTTGTAGACCCACTGGTCGTAGACGACCTTGTCGTGGCGGTAGCCGATGCCCAAGACCGTGGCCGTCTTCGACGGGGCCTTGCGTACCTTGACGGCGCTACAGCTGATGGTGGTGGTGCTGGTGTCGTACGCCTGCGCCGCGGTAGCGGTGGCCAGGCCACCGGCGGCGACGGCCAGGCCCAGGGAGGCTGCCGCGAGGGCACGCTGGGTGCGATGGCGGGTTATCAAGTAGACGCTCCGAACTGTCAGGAAAGGGGAATAGGGAGCAGGACGGCGTGTCCTGCGGGGGCCTATCCGCGGAGGTGCGGAACAGGCCCAGGGGATATCCGGGTTAGGAGTCCCGCCGAGCCCCGGCCGGGGGTCAGATGACCCGGCGGGCGGCGAGGATGTCCCAGTCCGCGAGGGGCGTGATGCGCACTGGTTTTCCAGTTCTTGGTGCCTCGATCGCGAGTCCCGAGCCGATGTACATGCCGACGTGTTCGGGGCGGGCTGCACTGCCGCGGGAGAAGATCAGGTCGCCCGGCTGAAGGTGCTTGACGGAAACGGCCTTGCCCTCGTTGATCTGCGTGTACGTGGTGCGGGTGAGGGTGATGCCGGCGTGCTTGTACGCCTGCTGGGTCAGCGAACTGCAGTCGCAGCGGCCCATCGGGTCGGGGCCGTGCGGCGCGGTGCAGGTGCCGCCCCACTGGTACATCGTGCCGAGCTGCGCCATCGCCCAGGCGATCGCCTTGCGCGCCTTCGGATCGGCGTCCTTGGGGATCGAGTAGCCCCTCGGCACCGACCCTTCCGGGATGGTGCCGTACCCCGAGCCGTTCTCCGTCGCCGCGCAGGACGTAGCGCTGGAGGCGGTGTCCGTCTCACTGGTGTCCTGGCCGGCGTCGGGGAACGTCGCCGCGATCGCCTTCTGCAAGGCGGTCGCCAGCTCCTCCCACTGCGCGTAGGCGTCGGGGTATGCCGAGCGCTGGACCGCCTGGGCGGCCTGGGCGACGGTCAGCTGCTGCCAGCCGTCCACCGCGAGCAGATGCTTGTAGAACTGGGCGGAGGCGTAGACGGGGTCGCGGATCTGAGTGGCGGTGCCCCAGCCCTGGCTGGGGCGTTGCTGGAAGAGCCCAAGGCTGTCGCGGTCACCGGAGCTCAGGTTGCGCAGCCGCGATTCCTGCATCACGGTGGCGAGCGCGATGATCTGCCCCTTCTTCGGCACGTTCAGGCTGATCCCGGTGGCCACGATCGTGCGGGCGTTGGGGATCTGCTCCTCGGGCAGGGACAGCCCCTCGACACGGACGGTCTTGGCGTCCGCGCCGTTGAGGATCTTGGTGACCTGCTCGACGACGGCGTCGGTATCGACGTCGCCCACGCACGTGAGGGAGGAGTAGGTGCTCTGGACGGCCTCGCTGCTGGTGGCCATCAGCATGGCCGTGCCGGCGAGGAGGAGAGGGGAGAGGACGAAGACGCCGATGCCGGCGGCCACGCCCTTCAACCGGCGGAGCCTCCCCGTCGGCGGTCGCGGTCCGGGGGCCTGGGCAGGGGCGGGTAACGAGGCGTCATCAAGGGTCCTTGGGATGCGGTGTCCGGCGTGCCGCGTGCGCGTGGCGTCGTGGAAGGGGGCGCGGCGGCCGGGGTGGGCGATCGAGTGCGTCGGCTGGGCGCAGGCGAGTTGCCGCTCGCTCGGCGGGGCCGAAAGGCGCTAGGTGCGCCGGGGCAGGGGGAACCTCCAGGAGGCAAAGAGGAGAGAGCCAGCGGCGGTGTGCGCCGGGCGGTTCAAAAACAGTAGGCCCGAATCGGCCGTTGACCAAAAAGTCTGCGGGAGGTGCCGGATTCCGGCCCCTCAGGTGGGCACTTCTTGGTCGTCGGCCGATTCGCCTCTACAGTTTTAGGACTCCCTCGCCCTCCCCGGTCTGCGGCCTCGGGCTTCTGCATGCCCGTATTCGGCTCCGCAGGGACGTCCTGTGCGAGGCGGTCATTCCCTGCGCATGCGCATTCACCGACCCGAATCGGGGCTCCTCTTTGCCTTTTTCCCTGCATCAGGGCGACGCCTTGAGCGTCCTTTCCAAGCTTCCGGACGACTGCGTCGATTCCGTGATCACCGATCCGCCCTACAACTCGGGCGGGCGGACCGCGAAGGAACGCACGAGCCGGTCGGCCAAGCAGAAGTACACATCCGCCGACGCCCAGCACACGCTGCCGGACTTCACCGGCGAGAACATGGACCAGCGCTCCTACGGGTTCTGGCTGACGCAGATCATGACCGAGGCGCACCGGCTGACCAAGGTCGGCGGTACTGCGCTGCTGTTCACCGACTGGCGGCAGCTGCCCGTCACGACGGATGCGATCCAGGCGGCCGGCTGGCTGTGGCGCGGCGTGCTGGCCTGGCACAAGCCGCAGGCCCGCCCGCAGAAGGGGCGCTTCACGCAGAACTGCGAGTTCGTCGTCTGGGCCTCGAAGGGGCCGATCGACGGCTCGGCCAACCCGGTCTACCTGCCGGGCATGTACTCGGCCTCGCAGCCGTCCGGTTCGGTCCGGCGGCACATCACGCAAAAGCCCGTCGAGGTGATGCGCGAGCTGGTCAAGATCTGTCCCGACGGCGGCACGGTGCTCGACTTCTGCGCCGGTTCGGGGTCTACGGGGGTCGCCGCGCTCCTCGAAGGCCGGGACTTTGTCGGCGTGGAGAAGACCGAGCAGTACGCCGCCGTGGCGGCCGACCGGCTCACCGGGACCCTCCGCGAGACCCTCACCCAGGACGACCTGATCCTCACCGCCTGACCTGTCAACAGGGTTCATTCCAGCGAGAGTTGGCGACTTTCGCAGTTCCAGGCCGATTTCCCGGGCGGACCTCGCCCTTCCTGCGAGTCGGCCTGTTCGTCACCGCTAGGCGTGTCCTGCCATTCCCACGGCCGAGGAGGCCATTGCTTTCATGCCTGAATCCGTAGAACCCCTGGATGAGAGGGAGTTGGAACCGGTCCGCCTTCCCGACTCCCAGTTGGAGGGAATCGAGGCCAGTGTGCGCAGGCTGATGGAGGAGTCGGCGCAGCAGGCCCGCCAGCTCGACCATCTCGCCGCCGCCCCGGCACCCGGCGGATCGCCGTTCGCCGCCTTCGGCCTGCCGGGCTTCGGAGGACCGCCCCCGGAGCCGCGTCCCATCCTGGAACTGGAGGGCGAGGCGTACGAAGACGAGCTGGACGCCCTGTCGGACTGGGTGGACGACTGGCTCCTGCCCGTCTACGGGGCCGAGGTCACCACGGCCGCGCCCTGGTGCCCGCAGTGGCAGGAACATCAGGACGTCGTCGCTTGGCTGCACGCCCTGTGGATGGCCTACCAGCAGCACAAGGATCCCGAAGCGGGCCTGTCCGGCATGGCGGTGTGGCACCGGGACTTCCTCACCCACACCATCGCCGCCGTCCGCGCGCCCGCCGGACCTTTGTCGGCCTGCATGACCTCCCCGGAGAGGCCCGCGCACCGGATCCTTCCCGGCCCGCCCCCGTCCGCACGCCCGCCGAAGACGACCACGCAGCCCGAGCCACCGGACTCCGGCGAACCGTACGAGCTGACGGCATGAGCGGGGGACAGCCACGGTCGGTCTTCGGTCTGAGCTTCGATCCCCGCGCCCTGACCGATCTGCTCCGGGCCCCCAGCGACATCCGCGACCTCACCCTGGCCTACCTGCAGGACGTCGTGAACGGCCAGCACTTCGGGCCGCGGCTGACGGGCGACCTGGAGGGCTACCGCAAGCTGGTCGTGGACGCCCGCAAGGACTGGCGGGTCGTCTACGGCCTGCGGTCGGCCCCGGAGGGCGCGGTGCACCAACGGGAGATCTATGTGGTGGCCGTGAGGCCCCGGGCCGGCAACGACGTCTACGACGAGGTCGGGCGGCGCCTGGGCATGTCGCGCCGCCCGCTGAGCGCGCGCACGCATGCGGCGCGCTCCAGGCCACCGCAGCTCGCGGCCCGGGGCCCTGTCCCGAGGCCCGGTCCCCTGCCCTCCGCGATGCCGGGTCTGCCCCGTGCTGCGCAGAGCCCCTCGCACCGTCACATCCTCTGAGTACCTGGAGTTCCCACCCATGCCCCGTGAACCCGCGTCGGCAGCAGACCGGCGCGCGTTGTCCTCGCTCGATTCCCGGATCGAGGCCGCCACCGGTCACGACGTCGACACCCTGTGGGCCCACCGCGACCGCGGCGTCCTCGACGAACCGCACATCGACCTGGTCGACCGGCACCGTGAGCTGGTCCAGGCCGAGACGGGCGTGACGTTCTACCGAACCCTCCTGAGCCGTCTGTCCAGCGGCGAGTTCCCGATCGACGCCGCCTTGTTCCTCCGGATCGACCGCACCGTGGCCCAGCTGCGGGACGCGGCCGGTGTCCGGGATGCCGCCGTGCGACGGGTGCTCGCAGCGCTGGAGCCGATCGAGGCCGCCGCCCGCACGGTTCCCGGAGCGGCGGCAGAGTCGATCTCAACTGCCGATCAGGCGGCCCTGCTGGCCATCGCCGGTGGCGCCAAGCTCTATGAGCACCTCCTGACTGGCCGTCTCGCGGTCACCGCGGCTTCCGGCGCCCGCATCCCCTACGCCGAACTGCAGCGCCTGGTATCTGGCGGTCTGGTGTCCGTCGACACGAGCCACCCCGTCCACGCCAGACAGCCCGTCAGCCTCACCGGCGCCGGCCGGGCCGCACTCGCCGCCGGACGCCGTCCCCCGTCAGCCGGGGCACAGACGGTGGCGACGCGGCCCGGAAAGTGGCCGTCCACCCCAGCACCCCGGCGCTGACTGACCACCGAAAGGGTCTTGTTGCCCTCCTCTGCACCACCGCCTGCCCCGGGCGGCATGCCTGAAGTCGACTTCGACGTGGACGAACTCGACGCCGATGAACGGATCTCCCGCGACTTCTACCGGCAGGTCCAGGTCAACGAGGACATGCTCGTCCCGCTCGCCGAGCACCACACCGCCGGCCGTGAGCACAGCTACTACGTCCTGTTCGACCGCACCGCCACCTTGGGCCACCCCGGCGTCCCCCGGTACATCGCCGTCCACCTGCACCGGCACCACGAACGCCAAACGTTCGACTTCGAGAAGGCCCCGCTGCCGCTGCCCTCGATGGCGCAGTCCTGGCTGATCCACCGCGGCTGTCCCGCCGACGCCATCACCCTCGACCCCGAGCAGGGGCCGCCTGCGGCGGATGAGGCGACGCGGGCGCTGGAACGACGCCTCGCGGGCGACGGCGACCACTACGCACTCGGCTACTCCTACACCCGCGACGACCCGGACGACATGGTCACCGTCGTCGTCCTGCGCGCCCTGGACGAGCGAGCCGCCTCTCCGTTCCGCGTCGTGGTCGAGGAGGTCGACTCCGGCGCCTGGACGCACACCCTGCGCGAGGGCGCCTTCACCACGGTCGAGGGAGCCCTGACGTGGTGCGACGACCGGCTCACCGGCACGGCCGGCCCCCTCCCGTCGGTCCGGCCGGCCACGTCAGCGACCCGCCCGTCACTCCCGCCCACGGCCCCTATTCCGCGTTCGCTGGGCAAATCGCGTTGATTAACAACGTCGACTGGCGCGGCGCAACATAGCCGACGATCGCCGGTTGGCCAAACCGGCGATTCTCCGGACTCTATTTACGGCCGACGGGACAACAACCCCGGCCGATTCTCTCCACCCCCTTCTTTTCTGCTCGGAGGTTTCTTCCGCATGCGTTCCACCCGAATGGGGATATCCGCAGCCGTGCTCGGGGCGCTCGCTCTGCCGGTCGCGTCGGCTTCGGCGGCCACCGCAGCCCCGGTATCAGTTGCCACGGTGCTGCCCGCATCGTCCTGCACCAGCAACCCGTACCTGCCGTGGGCCATCCACGGCACCAGCGCCGTGACCATCCGCTCGAAGGCCACGACCGCGTCCACGGCCGTCGGCATCCTCTACAAGTCGCACGCGTTCACGGTGCACAAGACCGCCAAGGGTGCGAAGTGGGTGTACGTCACCGACAAGACCACCAAGGCCAGTGGCTGGGTGTCCGGCACGTACGTGTACCGCGACGTCCGCACGTGCCTCGACTGACGGCACTCGGCAGCAACCGGACGCTTTATAAGCCGAGTTGGCCACTTTTCGCATTCTCACGCCTATGGGGGCCGATAGGCCCCTGCCGTGAAGGAGTTCTTTCTTGTCCGACGAGATATCCGACGGCACGGTCGATGTCGTGGACGTGCTCACCGAACAGATCGAAGCCCGTTTCGGACTCAGCATGGAGCAGTTGAAGGCCGCCGTCGCCGCAGCACCGGCTGCCAATCCTGACGCCACCGACATCGTCCGGTGGCACGGGCTTCTCCTGGAATCCCAGACGGTCCTCGACCGTGCGGAGCACGACCTCATGGTCGCGCTGGAGACCCAGCCCGACCCTGTCGCCGACCCGACACTTGCCCTGGTCCGCCGTGTCGAAGCCGCCGTGGTCGCGCGCGACGGGCGGGCCCAGACGCTGCGGTGGTACCTGGATCCGACGGCCCCGGGCAAGCAGGGCCTTGCCGCCGAACGGCTCGCCCGCCTCCGCGTCAACCGCCGGGGTCCGGCCGTGCCGACCAGCGCCCCGCCCCGTCCGGCCAATGCGCCGCAGGCCGCACAGGGCGTGACACGGTGAGCACCCGACGCAAGCCCAGCTCTATGGACGCCCGCCTGCATCAGGTCTTCGACGCTCCGGTCGACGACCTGCACGAGATGGCGGTACGGCCGGATGCCTCCCCGGCCCTGACCCGCGCGTTGGAGCTGCGGTCCTTCCTCGCCCTGGCCGAGGAACAGGTCGCCCGAGTCCGTGCCCGCGTGCACGACGCCGCGGCGGCCGATCGCGACATGGGCGAGCTGTCTCCCGAATCACTCCGGTTTGACGCCGAGTGGCTTCAGGCGGCACTCGACGCCCGCGACGGTTACCGCGCCGCGATCGACACCCTGCTGCGCACCATGCCGTCGACCGGCCACCGCCCCCGGCCCGTCCACACGGCACAACCCCGGATCACCACCGCCCCCTCCACGGCAGTAGCTGCCCCGGCACCGCAGCGTGCCGGGGCAGCCCGGGCCCGGCAACCGTGAAAGCCCCCGATTGCCCCACCTGACGTCCACCGACATCGCCGGACGCATCGAGGACCTGTACGGCGCCCCGCTCGCCGATCTCGCCACCCACGCGCAGAACCTGCCGCCCGGCATGCTCTCCGCTCTCCTCGGCCTGCACCACGGCCTCGCCCTCGCCGAGCAGAGCATCGCCATCCACCGGGACCGGCTCGCCCAACTCGTCGATGGCGAGCAGCAGATCGGCACACACGAGGTCTCGCACGTTCTCGACTGCGCCCGCCGGCTCGCGGAAGCGGTCGCCATCCGCGACGTCCAAGCCGCGACGGGACTGGCCGTACTCCAGAGCCTGGGGCGGGTCACCGCCCCCGAGCCGTCCCCGGCGCCCGCGCCCGCCATGCCCGCGCCTCCCGCGGTGGCGGCTAGCGCTGCTCCGAGCCGCTGACCCCTTCACGGGCATTCCCCATTCTTTTCTTCCTCCCCCAGGAGTTGCTCCCTTGGCCCTCACCGGTCTGCCTCCCGATGCCGACACCGACATCGCCCGGGTCTCCCAGGCCCTCGCCATGATCACTCCGCGCTGGAACGCACGGGTCCTGCTCGCCCTCGACGCGCAGCCGCTGCGCTACAAGGAACTCGCGCGCAAGGTGTCCTGGCTGCTCAACGGCCAACTGCATCTCAAGCTGCGGCAGTTGTGCGATGCCGGACTTGTCCAGCGCACCGAGCACACGACCCGTCACGTCACGTACGGCCACACCGACCGGGCCGCCGCGCTGCTGCCGGTCCTGCCGCTGATCGTCACCTGGGCCGAGAAGAACCTGGAGAAGCCGGAGAGGCCGCTGCCCGCGATCGAGCAGATCGAGGACGGCCTCACCCTCCTGACCCGGCGGCACGCCGTCGCGCTGCTGTGGGTGCTGAAGGTCCGTGGGGAGAGCAGCGGCCGGACGCTGGCCCGGATGGTCATGCCCGACAGCGACTGGACCAACGTCTACCCGCCGCTGCGCCAGCTCGTCGCCGACGGCCTGGTCGACACCAACGGCAGCGGGCACCCCTACCGGCTGTCCGCCGCCGGCGACGCTCTCGGGCCCGTCCTGGGCGCACTGTCCGCATGGTCCGCAGGGCAACCCCTGCGGCAGGCCGCACACCACCCGGTCTGGGGACGGCCGGACGCCCCGCCCGCCGCGCAGAAGTGGGTCAGCAACCCGTCGCGGCTTCCCGCCCCGACCACCACGCCCGCACCGACCACCCGCCACAGCCCCTCCCCGGCCTTGCAGCACGGCGGCCTCTTCTCACACGCCACCCCCGCCCGCCCGACGGCGGCCCTTCCGGCGGGAGGACCGCGCCGATGACCACCCTCTCCACGACCGATGTCCAGCACGCGCACGCGGTCCTGTCCTCGCCGACCCTGATCCGCCTGATCACCGAGATCGACGACAACGGCCCCATCCCGCCCCGCGCGCTGACCCGTACCCTCGCCGACGTCCTTGAGGACCGCCTGCGGCACAGCGCCGACCAGGCCCGCGTGCTCGGTCTCGTCCACGTGCAGCCCGGCGCCGGCCTCAGCCTGACCGCCTTGGGCGAGGAACTGGCCGACGTGTACGACGCGCTGGCTCGCTGGGCTCGCCGCCACAAGCGTCCGGCGCCGGTCTGCGACTTCACCAGCCGGATCCAGCACACCCTCGCGCTCCTCACACAGCCACCGGCACGCCCCTCGCGCAGCGGACCCCCTCGGCGTGCCGAAGTTGTCCCGGCCAACTCGGTGGCAGACGCGGACTTCGCCCGGCTGCGCCGCCTCCTGGAGGAGTGGCTGCACACCAATCCGCAAGTCTTCGGGGCCGCCGAGCCCGAGACAGCCGCGTGAGAGCAGGCTGCGCTCTGCAGGTCCGCCGCCCCGCCTCGCCCCTGGTGCGCGGGGTCTACCTGCCCCGGAGCGCCGACGGCGCCGCGTTGGCCATGGCCACCTACGGCATTCCGCTCATCGTGGTGGCGACGACGGGGTCGGCGACGCTGACCGGACTGGCCTTCGCCATGGAGTGGCTGCCGCGGCTCGGCGCGTTCACGGTGGCCGGCACCCTCGTCGACCGTCACGGAATCGCCCGCGTCTTCCGTACCGCCTGCGTCCTCCGGGCCTTGGTCGTCCTGGTGGCCGCGCTCCTGCTGGCCGTGCACAGTAGGGGAGGTGCGGCGGTGGTGACGGTGATGACGCTCGCCCCGCTGACCGGCTTCCTCACGGAGTTCAGCTATGTCGCGGCGGAGAGCGCAGGCGGCGAGGCGAGCCGGACGGCCGGTGCCCGGGCACACCGGGTGCAGTCCGTGCTGCTGGGGATCGACCAGACGGCCATGCTTGCCGGGCCCCTGGCGGCGGGCCTGCTGCTGGAACACGGCGGACCGGCCGTCATGCTCGGCACGCTCGCCGCGTTCTCCGTCCTCGCTGCCGTCCTCGCCCCCAGCCACCGGCCCCTGGCGAGGGGTGTGGTGAGCAGCAAGGGCGGACTGCGGACCGGCTGGCGCACCCTGCGGGAACTTCCCGCTCTCGCCTGGCTGGTCGGCGGCCTGGTCGTCTCCAATACGGCCGTCGCCCTGCTCCAGGCGGCGCTGCCGGTCATCGTGGTCAGCGAACTGGGACGCTCCAGCGCCCAGGCCGGACTCATCTGGTCCGCCGCGGCCCTCGTCTCCCTGCTCGCCATTGCCGCCGCCCGCCGGGCGATCGACCGGTGGGGCCTGTGGCCGGTCGGCGCTTCCGCCGCCGCGATCGCCGCCGGAGCGACCCTCGCCATCGCCCACACCCATACCTACCGCGGATACCTCGTGCTCATCGCCGTCCTGATGGCCGGCGAGGGCGGCCTCACCGTCGTGCTGCGCACCCTGCGCTCACGTCTCATCCCACCCGACGTGTTCGCCAGCACCCTCGCCGTGACGATCCTGCTGCTTCTGCTGCCCTTCCCCGTCGCGGGACTGCTCGTCGCCGCCGTCCCAGCCGCCCAGCTCGGGCACGCCATCACCGCCGCCGCCCTCCTGCAGGCCCTCGGCCTGACGACCGCCTTCGCCCGGCTGCGCACCCTCCCCGCCCGATCCGCCTGACCTCCCGCTACGAGAGGCCCCCTCGCCGCACATGCCCACCACCATCCAGGACGGACTTCCCGGCCTTGGCCTCCCGCCCCGGGACGGACCTTCCATCACCGACCAGTTCCGCGCGTTCGACACCCGGCACCCCTGGGTCTACCGCGCCCTGGAGCAGCTCGTCGCCGAACGCCTCGGCCAAGGGGCGACCCGGGTCGGGATGAAGGCACTGTTCGAGGCCCTGCGCTGGCGCCACCCCCACGGCGTCAAGGGCCTCAACAACAACTACACGGCCCTGTACGCACGCCAGTTGATCGCCGCGCACCCGCACTGGGCCCGTGCGATCGAGACGCGCCGCCGACGCAGCCCGCGAACCCCTCACCGCCCCACCGACCGCCATCCAGATCATCGAGGAGCCTGTTCTTGTCCGACCGCCCCACCGTCCTGGTCGTCGCAGCCGATCGGGAAGCCGAGGGATACCGCGGCACCTGCCTTGAGTCCGTGGCCGCCGCCTACGACGTCGTCCTCATCACCGGCGAGGAGCCCTCGTGGGAAGTGCCCTACATCCGCGACTGCGTGGTCGTCGCGGACCCGACCGACCCGGCCGCGCTGTCGGCGGCCGGCCGGGTGCTGGCCGAGCGCCACGGGCTGGCCGGGGTGTTCACCTGGACCGAGTGGTGTCTCGTCCCGGTCGCCCGCCTCGCCCGCCAGCTCGGCCTGCCCACCACGGGTCCGGAGGTGATGCAGGCGTGCCGCAACAAGGCCACCGCCCGCACCCTGTTCGCCCGGCACGGTGTCCCCTCCGCCGCCTCCGTCAGCGTCCGCAGCCTCCAGGAGGCGAAGGACGCCGCCGTGCGGATCGGCTACCCGGTCGTCCTCAAGCCCGCCGCACACGCGGCCAGCATCGGAGTCATCCGGGCCGATACCCCCGAACAGCTCTGCGTAGCCTACGAGTTCGCGAACAGGGCGGCCGGGCTGGGACGCGAGAGCCGCAGCGTGCTGGTCGAGGAGTACCTCGACGGTCCCGAGGTCTCCGTCGAGTGCGTCACCTACCGCGGCGAGACCACCGCGGTCGCCGTCACCCGCAAGACGGTCGGGATGCCGCCGTTCTTCGAAGAGACGGCGCACTCGGTCGACGCGGCCGACCCCCTGCTCGCCACGGTGGCACCCGCCGCGCGGGCGGCGATCCGCGCGCTCGGGATCACCGACGGCGTCAGCCACGTCGAGATACGCCTGGTCGACGGCCGCCCCCGCCTCATCGAGGTCAACGGCCGCATCGCCGGCGACATGATCAGCCGCCTGGTGAACCTCGCCACCGGCATCGACCTGCCGCGGGCCGCCGCCGACATCGCCTGCGACCGCGCCCCCGACCTCACCCCCACCCGCGCCTCGGCCGCCGCGATCCGCCTCCTCTACACGGACACCTCCGGCACCCTCGACCGCCTGGCGGACGAGGGCGACCGGCCGGCGTGGCTGGAGCGCATCCACTTCCAGCACCACGTCGGCGACGCCCTGCTGCTGCCCGCCGACGGGGGCGACATGTTCACCGCCCGCATCGGCTACCTGATCACCACCGGGCCCACCGCCGAAGCGGCGCAGAGCCGCGCCGAACAGGCCCTCGACAGCCTCGACATCCACATCACACCCCGCAGCCCCGGTGCGCTTGCCGATGGTCGGGGCGCATGAGCCAGCCGACTGCCCCGGCCCGCCGCGAGCGGATTGTGCTCACCGGCTACTTCCTGGGACTCGGCGCGGTGATGGCTCTTTGGGGTGCACGGATGCCCGCCGTCCAGCACGCCTCCGACCTGAGCACCGCACGCCTGTCCTTGGTGCTGCTGGCCGCCGCCCTCGGCATGGTCGCCGGCCTTACCACCGGCGGGCGGCTCGCCCGGCCCCAGCGGCTGCCCGCCCTCACGATCTGCGGCGGTGCCGGCCTCGCCGGATGCCTCGCCGTCCTGGGCCAGTGCACCACCCTCACCTCGCTGATCCTTGCTGCGCTGGCATACGGAGCCGCGCACGGCAGCCTCGACGTCGCCCTCAACACCGCGGCAGTGCGATGCCAGAACGCCATCGGCGGGCCCATCATGGCGTCCCTGCACGCTGCCTACTCCGGCGGCGCCCTCGCCGGTGCCGGCCTCGCCGCCGCGACGGCCCGGATGCCGCACACCACCCTCTTCCTGGTGACCGGCCTGGTCCTGACCGCCACCGTGTTCTCTACCGCATCACGCACCCGCGCTCTGACCGGGACCGGGCAACCGGCGGTGCTCACCGGGCGCGGAGCCGACGACGGTGGCCAAGGGTTGCCGGCAGCGAAGCTGTGGCTGCTGGGCGCCCTGGCCGCCGCGATCCTGCTCGGTGAGGGAGCGGCAGCCGACTGGGCCGCCGTCCACCTGCACAGCCTGCACGCCACAACAGCGGTCAGCGCCACGGCGTTCGCCCTCTACAGCGCCGCCATGCTGGGCGGACGGCTGACAGGCGACAAGCTCACCGCCGCCGTCGGCGTCCCCACCGTGGTCCGCGCCGGCGCGCTGCTGGCCGCGGCCGGGCTGGCCACCGGCGCGTCGGCCGCCAGCGTGCCGCTCGCCCTGGCCGGGTGGGCCCTCTTCGGCCTCGGGCTGTCCACCACCATCCCCTCGCTCATCACCGCCGCCGGCGCCGGCGGCCCCACAGCGGTGGCCACGGTCTCCGTCACCGGCTACCTCGGCCTGCTCGCCGGTCCCGCCCTCATCGGCACCCTCGCATCCGCCACGTCCCTGTCCACGGCCCTGTTGCTGCCTGCCCTGCTTGCAGCGGCCGTCGCCACCCTCGCCCACCGTGCCCTGGAGACTCCCGACCCTTGACCCGCACCACCAACGCACACCCCGGTCCCGACGCCGCGGTCCTCGACTACAACGGTTAGTACTCCAGTGCGGTTTCGTGATCTATCCAGCAGGTTCGTCGGCGGATCGTCGTTGGTAGTGGCGGTGTCGGGCTGTTGCCTGGTGGCGTCTG
>NZ_JBHXSK010000065.1:0-59672 GCF_042716195.1 Streptomyces sp. NPDC058683 | reverse complement strand
GCCTTGGGCGTGGCCGGGGCGGCCGGAGCAGCCGGGGCGGGCGCCTGAGCGGCGGGCGCGGGCGTGGTGGGCGCCGGCGCGGCCGGAGCCGCGGCCTGCTGAGCCTGCGGTTGCGCGGGCGTCGTGGTGCCCGCGGCCCCCGCGGCCGCGGTACCCGCCGGAGCCGAGGCGGCGGGCGCTCCCGGCTTGTAGTCGGCGAAGAAGTCCCACCAGGCTCGGTCTACCGAATTCGGGTCCTGGAGGTACTGCTGATAGATCTCGTCGACGAGCCACTCGTTCGGTCCGAACGCGGCTGCGGGATTCTTGCCCGCTTGGTCTGCGTCGGTCGAGATGCTCGAGTTACTGGGGGACTGTGGCGACACGGCGGCAACCGCCCTCTTCCGCTTCACAAGGTGATGGACAGCGGGAATAAAGGCTACGCCTCCAAGACCGTGAAGGTCAGGTCGGGCCGGTTCATCGTCGTGTAAGTCACACCGGAAACCGTGTTTCGGGGCTTGAAATGGCGGGAAACAAGCGTGGTTCCGCTGTGAGAGGACTGAATCGGGCATGGCTTCGCCACGCCGGTGATCACCTCACTCCGGCCCCCGTCGCGACGTGCGCGGAGGCCGCACCTGATCACACGTGTCCGGGCTGCCCGTCAGGCGGTGCCGACGGTGGGACCACAGGTGGATCTTGAGGCTCCGGATCGAACTTTACGTCAACTTGGCACGGATCAAAGCCCCGGGAGGGTGACGATAATCCTGCAGCCCCGGTCGGATTCGGCCACGCCGATCCGGCCGCCGTGCAGATCAACCGCCCACCGGGCGATCGCCAGCCCCAGCCCCGTGCCGCCGTCGCTGCCGGGCCCGTGCGGCCGTCGTACGGCACCCCGGTTGAAGCGCTCGAAGACGCGGTGCCACTCCGAGCGCGGAATGCCGGGGCCCTCGTCCAGGACCTCCAGCTCCAGCGACTCCGGCTGCAGGCCGCGCCGCGCCTTCAGGGTCACCCGGCCGTGCGGCGGGCTGTGCTTGACCGCGTTGTCGATGAGGTTCGCCACGACCTGGTGGATGCGCTCCGGGTCGGCGTGCGCGGTCAGCTCCGGCGGCGAGACGTCCAGGTGCAGATGGACGTCCGTACGGGTGTGGCTGCCGGAGTTCGAGGCGAGGCCGCGCGCCCCGGCGACCATGTTGGCCTCCTTGAGCACGCCCGAGAGGTACGGCCACACCTCGAAGCGGCGCTGCCGCAGCGGTACGACGCCGTTGTCGAGGCGGGAGAGGTCAAGCAGGGTCTCCACGAGCCGTCCGAGCCGCTCGGTCTGCTTCAGGGCCGTGCGCATGGTCTCGGTGTCCGGCTCGGCGATGCCGTCGACGACGTTCTCCAGGACGGCCCGCAGGCCCGCGATGGGCGTGCGCAGCTCGTGCGAGACGTTCGCCACCAGCTCCTTGCGCTGGCGGTCCTGGGCCTCCAGCTCGTCGGCCATGACGTTGATCGTCTCGGCCAGGTCGCCCAGCTCGTCCCGGCGGTTCTCGCGCACCCGGCGGGTGTAGTCGCCCTGCGAGATGGACCGGGCCACGGCGTTCATGTCGTCCAGTGGCGCGGTGAGCGAATGGGCCACGAACTGCGTTATCAGCAGTGTGGCGATCATCGAGAAGACCGTGATGAAGCGCAGCTCCGTCTTGGTGTGCACCGCGATCATCGACAGACCCGTGGTGATCAGGACCGAGACGACGACCAGCGCGCCGAGCTTGGTCTTGATCGAGAACGGGCGTACGGCGCCCCAGGGCTCCTCCCCGGGGCCTCTCGGTCCGGCCGGCCCCGCGCTCATGGCGTCGGTGTCTCCAGCGCGTAGCCCACACCGTGCACGGTGCGGATCCGCTCGGCGCCGATCTTCCGGCGCAGCGCCTTGATGTGGCTGTCGACGGTCCGGGTGCCCGAGGCGTCCGCCCAGTCCCACACCTCGGCGAGCAGCTGCTCACGGGAGAGCACCGCGCGCGGGGTGTTGGCCAGGCACACCAGCAGGTCGAACTCGGTCGGCGTGAGGTGCACGTCCTCGCTGCGCACCCGCACCCGGCGCTGTGCGTGGTCGATCTCCAGCTCGCCGAGGCGCAGGATGCCGGACCGGGGCGTGGAGGCCGCGACGGCCGCCCGCTCCACCCGGCGCAGCAGTACGTGCACCCGGGCCGCCAGCTCCCGCATGGAGAACGGCTTGGTCATGTAGTCGTCGGCGCCGACCCCGAGGCCGACCAGCATGTCGGTCTCGTCGTCGCGCGCGGTGAGCATCAGCACCGGCACCGGCCGCTGGGCCTGCACGCGGCGGCAGACCTCCAGACCGTCGAAGCCGGGCAGCATGATGTCGAGGATCAGCAGATCGGGCTGCCAGGCCTCGGCGGTGTCGACGGCCGCCGGTCCGTCGCCGGCCGTTTGCACGAGAAATCCCTCGGCGCGCAGGCGGGCCGCGATGGCGTCGACGATCGTGGCGTCGTCCTCGACAACCAGAACCCGGCGCTGGGCGCCCGGAGTAGCCGTCGCCGTGCCGTTGTGGGAGGTGTGTGTCTGCTCCATCGCCCGCCCCTGTGTGCTTTCCGGAACCAGTGGGGTGATCCCATGACTGCGATTGACGCTTGAATGATCCGCGTCAGGGATGCACATTACGGGGACAGACGGCGCACTCGCTATCCAGGGCGGACGGCAAGGTGAACGACGTCCGGAACGCCCCGGGCAACCGGGATCTCTTCGGTACGCACCTGTTTGAACCCGGCATTCCACAAGGATTCCTCGAATTCGGAAGAGGGCTGCGCGGACCATACGGCGAGTACCCCGCCCGGCCTCAACACCCTTGCGCAGCTTGCGAGTCCGGCCGGTGAGTAGAGGCCCTCGTTGTCCTCGTCGACGGTCCAGCCGGGCCCGTTGTCGATGTCCAGGCACACCGCGTCGAATGTGTCGGAAGTCTCATTGACGTAGGCGACGAGATCGTCTTCGACGATCGCCGTGCGCGGGTCGGCGAACGCGCGCGCGGACAGGAAGGACAACGGGCCGTCCCGGTGCCAGTCGACGACCGCCGGCTCCCGCTCCACGACCGTGATCCGCCCCCAGCGGGGATCCCGCGCGGCGTGCGCGAGCGAGAAGCCGACGCCGAGGCCGCCGATCAGCACCGCCGGCTCCGCCCGTCCGTCCAGGGCGTCCCGGGCGGCGTCCACGAGCAGCCGCTCCGAGCGCCCGTCGGAGGTGTCCATCAGGAAGCAGCCGTTGGCGATGATCTGCAGCAGCCCGCCGTGCCGGCGCAGGACCACCTCGCCGTACGGCCCCTCGCGCCGGTCCAGGACCGTGGGAGGGCTGTTGGCCAGGGAAGTCACGCCGGTCATGTCCGCGATGTTGGCCATGCAGGCCATCCTGCCCCAACAGGGCTTTGCGGCCACGCGAATTACCGGTGTCGGACGGTCGCACGGGTGTCACTCGTTCGAGGGGCCGCCCGGCGCTTCGCGGCCGCCGGTGGCTTCAGGCGGCTCATATGGTTCCTCCCGACCCCTCGTAGTTCTTCGGAAAATCCTGTGAATCGCTCCCCGCGTGGCCTCGGTCATAGACAGCGACTCGAGGGACGGCGAAGGCTGGTGAGGTGAAACGGAAGGAGCGCCTCACCGTGGAACGGACCGTTGGGGCTGCGTCGACGCCCACAGCAGAGCCCCTTCCGGCGACTTCGCCGGGGCCGCTCCCCGGCGTGGAGGTCGCCGTTCTGCTGGACGGTGTGCCCCGGCAGCGCGGCTCGGGCACGGTTCGCGCTCCGAAGGTCCTCCGCCCCGCCCTCCGGGTGCGTCCCTGGCGGCTGCTGCCCACCCCCGGCGGCGCTCCCGTCACCTTCACCTACACGGCGATCCTGGCCCTGACGTCGCTCTTCGCCGGCTACGCCGGCCCCGGCCTCCTGCACACCGTCTACCAGGACTCCAGCACCGACGTCGCCCACCTCCTGCGCACACCGGTCTTCGTCCTGCTGGCCAGCGCGCTGTGGGTCGCCGGCGGTGTCCTCTCCCCGTACGCCCTCGCCTTCGTGCTCGTCCTGACCGCGCTGGAACGGCGGATAGGGGGCGCTCGCGCGATCCTCGTCTTCCTGGCGGGCCATGTGCTGGCCACCCTCGCCACCGAGGTCCCGGTCGGCCTCGCGGTCCTGGTCGGCCACCTCCCCGACAGCTCCCTGCACCGCCTCGACTACGGCATCAGCTTCGGCGTGGCCGCCAGCGTCGGCGCGCTCTCCGGCCTTCTCACCCCCTGGCTGCGCTGGCCCCTGCTCGCCCTGGTCGGCTACAGCCTCCTCACGGACCTCGTCGCCTTCGAGGACCCGATGACCAACTGGGGCCACCTGATCTCGCTGGGCATCGGGACGGCACTCTGGCCGGTGGTACGACGCTGGTACCGGGAGCAGGCCCGGGCGGCGGGCACGACCGGTACGCCCACGACCGCTCTGTGACGCAGGGGCTCAGGCCCGGCGCCGACCAGGACGGCGGGCACGCCCACCCGGGATGGCAAGACCCGGCCGTGCCGAGGTGACCGGCTGGTGCCGTTCCCCGGCCTTGAGGACCGTTCGCGAGGTCACCGGGCCCCCACCAGTCCGGTTCACGGCGAGTCGGGTCACGAAGCCGCGGTGCCGGCCCATGACCCGGAGGACGGGACCGTCGTGCTCGTAGGTGATCCCGGGCGCGGGGACGGGCTGGACGGCGCGCATCCGGGCGTCGTAGGCGGCGAGCAGGGTCGCCGCGAGGTCTGTGTCGGTCACCGGCCGACCGTAGGGGGAATGCGCCCGTGCCGGCCCGCTGTTTCCCCTTCGTAGGCCCCATACCGCCAGGTCACCACCCGATCGCTCAGAGCGAACGCGGCCCGGGGAACATTCCGAGGCTCACGTGCATTGAGTCGGCATAACTCAAGTTCAATGCCGAAGGGGAGATCATGGCTTCGACGTCCGCATCACTCACCCTCCCTGTGCTGCCGCTCGACGGCGAGGTCGTGCTGCCCGGGATGGTGGTCCCGCTGGACCTCAAGGACCCCGATGTACGTGCCGCCGTGGAGGCCGCCCAGGCCGCCGCCCGTACCGAGTCCGGCAAGCCCAGGGTGCTGCTGGTCCCGCGTATCGACGGCACCTACCCGAGTACCGGTGTGCTCGGCACCGTGGAGCAGGTCGGCCGGCTGGCCGACGGTGACCCCGGCGCGCTGATCCGCGGCCGTTACCGCGTCCGCATCGGCGCCGGCACCACCGGCCCGGGTGCCGCCCTGTGGGTGGAGGGCACCCGCATCGAGGAGAACGTCCCGGAACCCGTGCCCGGTCATGTCACCGAACTGGTCAAGGAGTACAAGGCCCTCGCCACCGCCTGGCTGCGCAAGCGCGCCGCCTGGCAGGTCGTGGACCGGGTGCAGGCCATCGACGACGTCTCCGCGCTCGCCGACAACTCCGGTTACTCGCCGTTCCTGACCACCGACCAGAAGATCGAGCTCCTGGAGACCGCCGACCCGGTCGCCCGGCTGAAGCTCGCCACCCAGCAGCTGCGCGACCACCTCGCCGAGCAGGACGTGGCCGAGACCATCGCCAAGGACGTCCAGGAGGGCGTCGACAAGCAGCAGCGCGAGTTCCTGCTCCGCCGCCAGCTCGAAGCCGTCCGCAAGGAACTGCGCGAGCTGAACGGCGAGAAGGACGGTGAGGAGTCCGACGACTACCGCACCCGCGTGGAGGCCGCCGACCTGCCCGAGAAGGTCCGCGAGGCCGCCCTCAAGGAGGTCGACAAGCTGGAGCGGTCCAGCGACCAGTCGCCCGAGGGCTCGTGGATCCGCACCTGGCTGGACACGGTGCTGGAACTGCCGTGGAACGAGCGCACCGAGGACGAGTACGACATCCAGGGCGCCAAGGCGGTCCTGGACGCCGAGCACGCCGGCCTGGAGGACGTGAAGGAGCGGATCACCGAGTACCTGGCGGTGCGCAAGCGCCGCAGCGACCGGGGGCTCGGGGTCATCGGCGGGCGCCGTGGCGGTGCCGTGCTGGCGCTGGTCGGTCCGCCCGGTGTCGGCAAGACCTCGCTCGGTGAGTCCGTCGCCCATGCCATGGGGCGGAAGTTCGTCCGGGTCGCCCTCGGCGGCGTCCGCGACGAGGCCGAGATCCGCGGTCACCGGCGTACGTACGTGGGTGCGCTGCCCGGCCGGATCGTCCGGGCCATCAAGGAGGCCGGTTCGATGAACCCGGTCGTCCTGCTCGACGAGATCGACAAGGTGGGGTCCGACTTCCGGGGCGACCCGGCGGCCGCCCTGCTCGAAGTCCTCGACCCGGCGCAGAACCACACCTTCCGCGACCACTACCTGGAAGTCGAACTCGACCTGTCCGACGTCGTCTTCCTGGCCACCGCCAACGTCATGGAGGCCATCCCGGAGGCCCTGCTCGACCGCATGGAGCTGGTCCGTCTGGACGGCTACACCGAGGACGAGAAGGTCGTCATCGCCCGTGACCACCTGCTCCCGCGCCAGCTGGAGCGGGCGGGCATCGACAAGGACGAGGTCGTCCTGGAGGAGAGCGCGCTGCGCAAGCTCGCCGGCGAGTACACCCGGGAGGCGGGCGTCCGCACCCTGGAGCGGTCGATCGCCCGGCTGCTGCGCAAGGTCGCGGCCCAGCACGAACTGGGACAGCGGGAGCTGCCGTTCACGGTCAGGGACGAGGACCTGCGCGCCCTGATCGGCCGGCCGCACCACGTGCCCGAGTCCGCCCAGGACCCGGCCGAGCGCCGTACGGCGGTCCCGGGTGTGGCGACGGGGCTCGCGGTCACCGGAGCGGGCGGCGACGTCCTCTTCGTGGAGGCGTCGCTGGCCGACCCGGAGACGGGCGCGGCGGGGCTGACCCTCACCGGTCAGCTGGGTGACGTGATGAAGGAGAGCGCGCAGATCGCCCTGTCCTTCCTCCGCTCCCACGGCGCCGAGCTGGAACTCCCGGTCGGCGACCTGAAGGAGCGGGGCGTGCACATCCACTTCCCGGCGGGCGCGGTCCCGAAGGACGGCCCGAGCGCCGGCGTCACCATGACGACGGCCCTCGCGTCCCTCCTGTCGGGCCGGCTGGTCCGCACGGACGTGGCGATGACCGGTGAGGTCTCGCTGACCGGCCGGGTGCTGCCCATCGGCGGTGTGAAGCAGAAGCTGCTCGCCGCTCAGCGCGCCGGGGTGAGCACCGTCATCATCCCCAAGCGCAACGAGGCCGACCTGGACGACGTCCCGGCGGAGGTGCTGGACAAGCTCGACGTCCACGCCGTCACCGACGTCCGCCAGGTCCTGGAGCTGGCGCTCGCGCCCGCCACGAACGGCGCGACGCCGGAGGTTCCGGTAGCGGCGTGACGGACGCTGCCGGATGCAGGAAGAAGGCCCGGGTCCCCGCGAGGAGACCCGGGCCTTCGCCCTGTGCGGTGTCAGCCGTTGGCGGGTGCGACAACCCGGTCAAGGGCTCCGTTGCCGTGTCTTCCCGGGGGACGACCCCCGGACCCCCGGCCGGGCCGGTGTGCGCTATCCGTTGGCGAGTGCGATCACCCGGTCAAGGGCTCCGTTGAACTTGTCGTGGTCTCCGACGGTCGGACCGGACGACGTGTACTGCCACGCCGTGTAGTACGACCAGCCGGCCGGCAGCGTCCCCACGTCCGAGGCGTACCGGGCGATCCACAGCGGGTTGCCGGCGGCGAAGCCGCTGTAGTTGCCGGTGCAGTCGGTCCACCAGCTGGTCGCCGTGTAGATCACGGCGTCCCGGCCGGTCCGCGCCTTGTAGGTGTTCAGGAAGTCGGCGATCCAGCTGACCATCCCGCTCGCCGACTTGCCGTAGCACGCGGCGCCGTACGGGTTCCACTCGATGTCGAGGACGCCGGGCAGCGTCTGGCCGTCCCGCGACCAGCCGCCGCCGTGGTCGACGAAGTAGTTGGCCTGGGTGGCGCCGCTCGTGGTGTCCGGGGTCGCGAAGTGGTACGCGCCGCGGATCATGCCCACGTCGTAGGAGCCGTTGTACTGCTGGGTGAAGTAGGGGTTCGTGTAGTACGTGCCTTCGGTCGCCTTGGTGTACGCCCATTTGACCCCGCTGCTCAGCAGGGTCGACCAGGCGACGTTGCCCTGGTACCCGGCGACGTCGACACCCTCGGTCTGGGTGGCGTCGCCGCTCTTGGGCGTACCGCTCTGGCCGTCGTGGGCCAGGACGCCCATGCCCATGTACGCCGAACCGCGGGCGGGAATGCCCGTGTCGGCGTGGGCCGGGGTCAGGGAGACCGTCGCGAGCAGCAGCGCGAGCAGTCCGGTGACGAGAGTGGGGGCGGGTCTGTGCACGGGCATGACGTGCCTCCGTGGGGTGAGGTGGTGTCCCAGATATGCCAGAGACGGTCGGCGCGAGAGGCGCGACACGACGCGAGGTCACACGGCGCGACGCCCACCGCTGGCGTGGGCATGCCATCAATTGCCTGGTGGAGACGCTACGCACGCAGCGGAAGCCGGGGAAGGGGGTCCGGACGCTGCCGTTGGTCTACGCCTGCGAAATACTTGGCGAGCTGCGGCGATGACGGGGTTTGACGGAAACTTTCAGGACTGCGAAACCGATCAGGGGTACTGACGTGCACGAGGACGAAAAAGGCGACGAACAGCCCGCCGCCACCGGGTTGACGCCAAGTGGTGCAGACCAGGAATTCCTGACCCTGGAACGCGAGTTGACGGTGCTGCTGCGGCGTGCCCGGGCCAACCAGGGGGAGATGGCCCGCGAGGTCCACCCCGACCTGGAGTCCGCCGCGTACGGTCTGCTGGTCCGGCTCGACGAGTGCGGCGGCCAGCGCGCCACCGAACTGGCCGGGTACATCGGCGTCGGCAAGGCCACCATGTCCCGCCAGCTGCGGGCCCTGGAGGAGCTCGGGCTGATCGCCCGCGAGCCCGACCCGGCCGACGGACGGGCCTGGCTGGTCGCCCTCACCGACGAGGGCCGGCGCCGGGTCGGCACGGTCCGCGAGGCCCGCCGCGGCCGTTACTTCAGCCAGCTCGCCCACTGGCCCCGCCGGGAGGTCGCCGAACTGGCCCGGCTCCTGCACCAGCTGAACGGCGTCATGGAGAAGTAGCCGCCCGGGGGGCCTGAGAACTCACCGGGGGTGTCAGAACTCGACGTGCACCACCGTCGCGTCGTCGTGCGTCTTGCTCCGCCGCAGGAACGCCCGCTTCTCCCGGTCGGCCGCCTCCAGCTCCCGTACCCGTTCCACCAGCGCCCGCGCGCCCTCTTTGCGTACGACGTCGAAGAGGGCCGCCCAGTCGCCCTCGTGGAACTTCTCGGTCCAGCGGGTCGCCCCGTCGGTGAGGGCCGTGAGCGCGCCGACCCGGTGCCGGGGCACGCTCCCGGTCACCGCGCGGGCCGCGACCGAGGGGTCGGCGGCGGCCGTGAAGAAACCGCCCTCCCTGTTGCGGACCGTGGCGTCGGCGATCGCGTCCGTGGCCAGGGAGGAACGGGGGACACGGTCGAGCCGGTCGTCCAGGACCGGGGTGACGGTGCCGTCGGGGGAGCGCAGGAGCAGCGCGGAGTCGGACAGGACCAGGTACTCCACGGTGTCCTCGGACCAGCGGGTCAGAACGACCGTCGCCTGCGGTGTGCGCGGGTGAGAAAGGTCACAGGTGTCGCTATGTGCGTCGGCTGTGCGACGGATCGCCCGTTCGAGGATCTCCCGCAGCGTCAGATCTGCTGCCGAAACGGTCAGTTCGGTCAGCGCGCCGCCGAGCCGCGCGGTGAACCAGGGGACGGAATGCAGACACCCGGTTCCGTCCTTCGGCGGGGTGACCCCGTCCAGGACGATCACGCAACCCCCCTGCCCCGAGGCGGGAAGGCCGACACCGGCGAAGTCCTCGTTGGGGCGGTCGGGGGCGCCGGGTTCCGAAACGACTTCAGTACGCATTCGGCCAGTCTGCACGACCCCTTCACGATCTTCGCCAAAGGCTGGCAACGGTCCGGGAATTCACGCGGTCTCGCAGGTCAGCCGCCTGTTTTGGGGTGGAATGGCGCACTCCGGGAAGGCGTGGTGGCGAATCCTGTCAAAGCCTGTCGTCCGCGTCCAACCGGCCAGCCGGAAAAGGCCCCCGCACGGTGCTCCGGAACTTGCCCGCCAACTCCCCTCCGATGTTCACTCCTTCGGGTGGCGGGTCAGGCGATGCGAGACCGCCGCCCACCGGCGCTGGGAGGGTCGGGGACCTACATAACGGGTGCACGTACAGGGCACACGCACGACCTGGCACCGAAATGCCGGGGATTATGACGGGGTGCCACCCGGCCCCTTGGGTACACGAATTCAGGAATGCGAGCACCGGTGCAGAAGACGCGGCCTCGGCGCACAGGCAAGAAGACGGCCTCCGAAACGGGCGCCGTCGCTCCCGTCGGCACCGGCCGCCGCAAGCACGTCCGCACGCGGCTGATCGTGGCCGTGGCGGTGGTCGCCGCGGCGATCGCGGGGGCCGGCGCGCCCGCCCTGCTGACCGCCTCCGGGCAGCTGAGCGACTCCCAGGACCTGGTGACCCTCGCCGGGCGCACCCGGGACGCGCTGGCGCTGGCCAACTCGCTCGCCGACGAGCGCGACGAGGTCACCTCCTACGTCGCGGCGGGCCGCCCCAAGTCCAAGGCGCCCTCGCAGGACCGTGGCGCCCGGGTCGACCGCCAGGTCGAGGACCTGCGCGCGGACACCGACATCCCGGGCTGGCTGCGCACCGACCTCGACGGCATCGCGGCCGTCCGCCGGTCCGCGCTCACCGGCCAGAGCACGGCCCTCCAGGCGCACGAGGCGTACTCCCGGACCATCACCGAACTCCACCGGCTCGCCGAGGAACTGGCCGAGCAGACGCCCGCCAGGGCCGGCTCCGGCGCCTACGCGCTCGCCGAGCTGGACTCCGCCGTCCAGCAGTCCGCGGCGGCCCGGGGCCTCCTGCTCGCCGCCCTGAACATCCCCACCTCCACCCAGACCACGATCGACCCGCTCACCGGTCTGCCCACCACGAGCAAGACCACCTCCGACGCCGACAGGAAGCAGCGCGACGCGCTCACCGCCGCCGCCCAGCAGGCCAGGCTGCGCGCCGACGCGGCCCTCGCCGACTTCCGCGACACCGCGCCCGAGGCGGCGGTCGAGTCGTTCGACTCCACGGTCACCGGCAACGACGTCAACGACGCCGACAAGTTCCTGGCCGCCCTCACCGACCAGCCGACCCTCTCCGACGACGACCTCGCCACCGGCACCAAGAAGCTGGACACGGCGCTGTCCGCCCGGGTCGACCTGATGCGGGGCGCCGAGTCCGCCCTCTACACCCACCGCACCAAGGACCTCGAGGGGCTCCGCGACGACGACGTCACCGCGCTGGAGATCCGGGTCGCGGTGCTCGGCGCCCTGATGCTGGTGGCGGTGGGCATCGCCACGGCCATGGCCCGCACCCTCACCCGCCCCCTCTCGGTGCTTCGCCGGGGCTCGGCGCGGCTCGCCGAGGCCGAGGACCCGCGCACCCAGGAACCGATCACGTTCACGGGCCGCAACGACGAGTTCGCCCAGGTCGTCCGCTCCGTCAACGCCCTGCACGGGCACGCCGTCGAGCTCTACGACCGCATCGCCACCCTGGAGACCGACCGCAAGCACCTGGTCGGCCAGCGCCAGAAGATGGCCGACGCCCGCGAGGAACTGCGCGCCGAGCTGACCGACGCCGTCGGCCAGCTGGAGCGGCTGCGCACCAGCATCGGCGGCACCTTCGTCAACCTCGCGCTGCGCACCCTCGGCCTGGTCGAGCGTCAGCTCGCCGTCATCGAGGGCCTGGAGGAGCGCGAACAGGACCCGGACCGGCTGGCCACCCTCTTCAAGCTCGACCACTTCGCCACGGTCATGCGCCGGCACAGTGAGAACCTCCTGGTCCTGGCCGGCACCGAGCACGTCCAGCAGCACGCGGGCCCGATCCCGCTGGTGGACGTCGTCCGGGCGGCGGTCAGCGAGATCGAGCGCTACGAGCGGGTCCGGATCTCGGCCCTGCCCCCGCACGCCCACGTGGCCGGCTTCGCCGCGGACGACCTCAGCCACCTGCTCGCCGAACTGATGGAGAACGCCACCGCGTCCTCCCCGCCCGACGTGCCCGTGGAGATCTCCGGCTGGCTGCTGGAGAGCGGCGAGGTCATGCTCTCCGTGCAGGACGAGGGCATCGGCATGACCGCCGACCGCCTGGTCCGCCTCAACGGCCGCCTCGCCGACTTCGACCCCGAGTCGCCGTACGACCAGGAGGGCGAGGACGGTCTCGGCCTCGGTCTCTACGTCGTGGCCCGCCTGGCCCACCGGCACGGCGTGCGGGTGCACCTGCGCGAGCAGAAGCAGGGCGGGGTGGCCGCGGTCGTGGTCCTGCCCCAGCCCCTGCTGGCCGCGGCCCCCACGACGGCGGTCCCGTCGGCCACCACGGCTTCCGGCACCGCCCACGGCTTCTCCCTGCCCGGCGCGGACGCCGAGGTCAACTCCAACGTCCTCTACGGCCGCGCGAAGTCCGGCGACCTCCTGGTGACGCTGGCGGAGAAGGCGGTACGGGACGCCGACGAACAGCCCGCCCACGAGCAGGCATCCCCGCCGAAGGCAGCGGCCCCCGAACCGACGGCCCGCCCGAAGGCCCCGGCGGAGACCTTCGCCGAGACGACGATGGAACTCCTGGTCCCGGACCCGGCAGGGCCGGAGCCCGGGGCGGCGGACGAGCCGACGCGAACCACTGCCGCCGAGGAGCAGGCGCACCCTGCCGCCGGGGAGCAGGCGCACCCCGCTGCCGCCGCCGGGGAGGAGCGGACGCACCCCGCTGACGCCGAGGGCCGCACGCGGCCGCGGTCCGCGGTCGCCGACGGCGAGCGGGTCCCACTGGGGCCGCCCGCACCCGACCACGACAGCCGCACGCGCGGTGCGGGCGTGGACGACGGCTTCGGCGAAGCCCGCACGGGCGGTGCCCTCGGGGACGACGGCGCCGACGACGAGGACCCGGTCACCAGCAAGGGCCTCCCCAAGCGCACCCCCAAGATCACCGCCCCCGCCGTGGCCCCCCGCCAGCGCGGCACCGGCGTCGACGCCGACGCCCTGCGCCGCAGGCTCGGCGGCTTCCGCAGCGGCGCCGACGCCGGCCGCCGGGACGTCGCGGCGGAGATCGCCGAGCAGACCGGCCAGAACCAGGTGCCGAGCACCACATCAGCCGTACCCGGATCAGTCGTGTCCGAAGAAGCCACGGGGGGCACTGTCGAGGAGGCAAGCAGTTGACCGCGCCCAGTACCTTCGGACTGAGCAGTGAGGCTCGTAACCTGCACTGGCTGCTGAGCAACCTCGTCGAGGAGGTGCCCGGTATCCAGTCGGTGGCCGTGGTCTCCTCCGACGGGCTGCTCCTGCTCTCCTCTGACCCCGGCCGGAACGAAGCGGCCCGCGAGGCCAGGAACGAGAAACGCACCGGGCCCCGCGGCTCCGCCGCCGACCTCGCCACCATCGTCTCCGGCATCGGCAGCCTGACCGTCGGCACCGCCCGGCTGATGGACTTCGGCGGGGTCAAGCACACGATGATCGCGATGGACGAGGGCAGCCTCTTCGTGATGTCGATCAGCGACGGCTCGCTGCTCGGCGTACACGGCTCCGCGGAGTGCGACATGAGCGTCGTGGCGTACCACATGGCGCTGTTCGTCGGCCGCGCCGGTCACGTCCTGACCCCCGAACTCCGCACCGAGCTGAGGAAATCCCTGGAGGCAGACGCGACGAGGAGCGGCCGATGAGCAGTGCGCCGAAGAACCGCAGGCAGAACCTCCCGGTACGCGGCGGCGACCGCAAACCCGCCCGCGTCCGCCCCTACTCGCTCACCGGCGGCCGTACCCGCTTCGGCCACGTCCTCCTCGTGGAGACGTTCGTGGCGGCGCTGGAGGCTCCCGAGGAGCGCAAGGAACTGACGAATGGTTCCCTCAACACCCGGGTGATGCCGGAGATGCGGGCCATCGTCGAACTGTGCCGCCGTATGCGCACGGTGGCCGAGATCGCCGCGCTGCTGAAGATGCCGCTCGGTGTGGTCCGGGTCCTGCTCAGTGACCTCGCGGACCAGGGAAAGATCCGTGTGTACGGAACCGGTACCGGTCACGGCGCGGGCCGCCCGGACCGCGCTCTGCTCGAAAGGGTGCTGAGTGGACTACGCCGTCTCTGACGCCTCCGGCGTCGCCCCGCTCCTCGACGGGGAGGAGCATGTGCGGTCCTGGCAGACGGACCGCGCCCGGGCCCCCATCGCGACGAAGATAGTCGTGGCGGGCGGTTTCGGCGTCGGCAAGACCACACTGGTCACCGCCGTCTCGGAGATCACGCCCCTGCAGACCGAGGCGCTGATGACCGAGGCGAGCGAGGAGACCGACGACCTCACCGCCACGCCCGGCAAGCTCACCACCACCGTGGCCATGGACTTCGGCCGCCTCACGCTCGACGACGACCTGGTGCTCTACCTGTTCGGCACGCCGGGCCAGCAGCGGTTCTGGTTCATGTGGGACGACCTGGTGCGGGGCGCGATCGGGGCCGTCGTCCTCGCGGACACCCGGCGCCTGAAGGACTGCTTCCCGGCACTCGACTACTTCGAGAGCTGCGGGCTGCCGTACGTCGTCGCGGTCAACCACTTCGACGGCAGCGAGAGCTTCGAACCCGAGGACGTGCGGGAGGCATTGACGATTCCCCCGCGCATACCTGTAATGATCATGGACGCCCGCCGTCGTGTCCCGGTGATCGAGACGCTGTTGTCCCTGGTCGCCCACGCGCTGGACGAAACCCCCGAGTAGCCCCCGAGTAGACCTTCGTTAGGAGTCACCACCCGCATGCGGAAGATACTCGTCGTGGGGGCCGGCCAGTCCGGCCTCCAGCTCGCCCTCGGCCTCCAGTCGCACGGCTACGAGGTCACCCTGATGTCGAACCGGACCGCGGACGAGATCCGCTCCGGCCGGGTCATGTCGACGCAGTGCATGTTCCACACGGCACTGCAGCACGAGCGCGATCTCCAGCTGAACTTCTGGGAGTCCCAGGCCCCGAAGATCGAAGGACTCGGCGTCTCGGTCGCCGCCCCCGGCTCCTGGGGCGAGGGCCCCGCGGCCCGCGCGATCGACTGGGTGGGCAAGCTCGACGGGTACGCGCAGTCGGTCGACCAGCGGGTCAAGATGGCCGGCTGGATGGAGACCTTCGCCCAGCGCGGCGGCCAGCTGGTCATCCACGGCGCGGCCGTCGGCGACCTCGACTACTTCGCCCGCGCCTACGACCTGGTGCTGGTCTCGGCGGGCAAGGGCGAGCTCGTCCAGATGTTCGGCCGGGACGCCTCCCGCTCCCCCTACACGGAGCCGCAGCGCGCCCTCGCCGTCGCCTACGTCCACGGCCTCGGCCCCCGCCCCGAGCACCCCGACTACTACGCGGTCCGCTGCAACCTGGTCCCCGGCGTCGGCGAACTCTTCGTCATGCCGACCCTGACCACCTCCGGACCGGCCGACATCCTCTTCTGGGAGGGCATACCCGGCGGCCCGCTGGACGTCTTCAACGGCGTCAAGGACCCCGCGGAGCACCTCTCCCTGACCCTGGAACTCATGGAGCGGTACACGCCCTGGGAGTACGCGCGGGCCACCAAGGTCGAACTGACCGACGCCGGCGGCACCCTGGCCGGCCGCTACGCACCCACCGTCCGCAACCCCGTCGGCCGCCTCCCCGGCGGCGGCCTGGTGCTGGGCGTCGCGGACGTCGTCGTCGCGAACGACCCGATCACCGGCCAGGGCTCCAACTCGGCGGCCAAGTGCGCCGCCGCCTATCTCGCCTCGATCCTCGAACACGGTGAGAAGGAGTTCGACGAGACCTGGATGCAGCAGACCTTCGACCGCTACTGGGACACCGCCCAGCACGTCACCAAGTGGACGAACGCGATGCTCTCCCCGCCGCCGGAGCACATCCTCAACCTGATCGGCGCGGCCGGCCAGCTCCAGCCGGCCGCCGACCGCTTCGCCAACGGCTTCAACGACCCCTCGGACTTCGAGAACTTCTTCTACGAGCCCGAGAAGACGGAGGCCTACCTGGCCTCGGTCGCCGGAGCCTGAACAGCCTTCTGGCAAGCAGCCCGACCGTCATTCTCCCAAGGGCTCCTGACGCGTCGTCGGGGAGTGCTCCGCGCCCACCGCGAGGCTCCCGGCACGTGTCCCTGGCCGACAACCGCTGAGCCGAAAATCCGATGTACCAGCAAGATCATCACCGGCTAGGCTCAACGTGCCCGTCAGGAGCCCGCCGGGGTCCTTCGGAAGAAGGAACGGCCGGGCTCGGACAACGAAGAGGGGGAAACCGCGTGAAATCGAGCAAGGCGCGAGCTGCTTCCGTCACACTGTGCGCGTTCGCTTTGGGGCTGGTCACGGCCAATTCCGCGTCTGCCGCGGGGTGGACCTACGGCGCCTACGAAGGCGGCGGGTACGGCGTCTGGAACTACGACCCGGGCCCCGACCCGATCGGCCTCGGCGACGCGCCCGGAGACGCCATCGCGGCCTGTGACATTTCCGCGGACGGCTGGGGCATCGAGGTCCGGCTCGACATCGGCCGCGACGGGGACATCGACCGCACGGTCAGCACCCGCGGGCACACCTCCCCGTACTGCTCGGACTACAAGACCGGCGACATCAACCCCGAGGGAACTCCCGTCCGCGTGTGGGTCGTGAAGGTCAACGGCTCGACGGACTACCACCCCGTCTACAAGGACGGGAACGCGTAAGTTTCCACCGCCCTGAGCGGATGACTGTCGAGTGAGCGGTGGTTCGTACCCGGCGTACGGGCCGCCGCTCACGGGTGTCCGCGCCCGGTTCAAGGGCGGTGATGGCCCGCTGTGGCGCCCGGAGCGGGAGCAGTCCGAGGCCGGCCTTGCCGCATCCATGATCCGCCTGCCGACGGGAGGCCTGCCCGGCCTCGGTGGCCGGGGTGCCTGAGCATGGTGGGGCGGAGGGCCGCGCGACCAGCTCAAACGGTGCCGCAGCTGACCGGCGGCCCGTCGCGGCGCTCCCGGCGGAGCGCATACGCTGCACCCATGACCCCGCAGGCCGCCACCCCCGCCTACCGCAGGCTGTCCGTCGAGGAGCGGCGCAGCCAGCTCCTCGAAGCGGCCCTCTCCCTCTTCGCGCACCGCGTCCCCGAGGACGTCTCCCTCGACGACGTGGCGGAGGCGGCCGGGGTCTCCCGCCCCCTGGTGTACCGGTACTTCCCGGGCGGCAAGCAGCAGCTCTACGAGGCCGCGCTCAGGTCGGCCGCCGAGGAGCTGGAGCACTGCTTCGACGAACCCCGCGAGGGCCCCCTGCTGCCCCGGCTCTCCCGCGCCCTCGACCGCTACCTCGCCTTCGTCGACCAGCACGACGCCGGCTTCAGCGCCCTGCTCCAGGGCGGCAGCGTGGTGGAGACCTCACGGACGACGGCGACCGTGGACGGCGTACGACGGGCCGCGGCGCAGCACATTCTCAGCCACCTCGGCGTCACCGACCCCGGACCCCGGCTGCGCATGACCGTCCGTATGTGGATCACCGCCGTCGAGGCGGCCTCCCTGATCTGGCTCGACGAGGACAAGCAGCCGCCCGCCGACGAGCTGCGCGACTGGCTGGTGGACCAGTTCGTCGCCGTACTGAGCGTCACCGCGCGCCGCGACCCGCAGACGGCCGCCCTCGTCGACGCCCTCGCGGCGGATGGCTGAAACTGGTGCCGTGAAGAGTCAGGACACCCCCTTCGAGGGCGGCCCCATGGACGGGCGCGTGCTCCCCGTACTGCTGGGCATGACCGGCCACCCCCCGAAGACGTACCGCATCCCGGTCCCGGACCCGGCCGGTGGCAGGCCCACCGTCCTGGTCTACCGCCGCGTCCCCCGCGGACAGAGCAAGCGCCTGGGGCTGACCCAGGGCTGGAAGTACGAGTACGACCCCACGGGCAAGGTCGGCGGCGGAGGTCCGAAGTGGCCGTGGTCGAAGCCGGACCCGGTCCCGGACCAGGCCCCCGCACCGGACACCGCGCCGTTCCGCAAGCCGGATGACACGGACGGGTGAAAGAGCTGGGCCGATAAGCCCACAATCACTGCGCGAATCAAACGTACAGGTCTGATTATCACGATGCGGTACGGAGAGACCGTCCCGCATCGGAGGTGAAGACGTGTCAGGAAGGTTTCTGCGCCTGGCCTGTACGGCCGCGGTGGCGGCCCAGGCCGTCCTCGCGCCCGGGCCCGCACTCGCCGCACCCGACCCCGAGCGTCCGGTGGCCGAGCTGCTGACGGACCTTCAGGGGCTGTACCGGCAGACCGAGCGGGCCACCGAGGCCTACAACGCGACCGAGGAACGGCTGGGGCGGCAGCGCGCCGAGGTGGACCGGCTGGACGACGAGCTGGCCGAGTCCCGGCTCTCCCTGCACTCCAGCAAGGCCGAGGCGGGCCGGCTGGCCCGCCAGCAGTACCAGAGCGTCACCGCGCTCTCCCCGTACCTACGGCTGCTCCTCGCCCGCGACCCCCAGCACGCGCTCGACGAGGGCCATGTCATCGGGCAGCTGGCGCGCGAACGGGCCCACACGGTGGGGCGTCTCGTGGACGACGAGGAGCGGCAGACCGACCTGGCCCGCAAGGCCCGCAAGGCACTGGACACCCGACTCGCCCTCGCCGAGAGCCAGAAGAAGCAGCGCGACGAGGTCCAGGGCCGGCTGTCCGAGGTGGAGCGCATGCTGGCCTCCCTCACCCCCGCCCAGCTGACCGCCCTGGCCGACCTGGAGCGGAACAACACGGCGGACGCGCAGCGGAAACTCACCGCGTCCGGCGCCCTGAGCGCCACCACCCCGCCCCCGTCCCAGGAGGGCGACCGTGCGGTGCGCTACGCGGTGCGGCAGCTGGGCAAGCCGTACCAGTGGGGTGCGCAGGGCCCGACGTCGTACGACTGCTCGGGCCTGACCTCGCAGGCCTGGGACCACGCCGGCACCCCCATCCCACGCACCAGCCAGCAGCAGTGGGCCGACCTGCCCCACGTCCCGCTGAACCAGCTGCGCCCGGGCGACCTGGTCGTCTACTTCCCCGAAGCCACCCACGTGGCCCTCTACCTGGGCGACGGCAGGGTGGTCCAGGCCCCCCGCCCCGGCGCGAAGATCAAGGTCTCCCCGATCGCGGCCAACCCCATCCTGGGCGCGGTACGCCCGGACCCGAGGTCCCGGCCCCTGGGCCACTACACACCCCCGACGATCCCGAAGGCGGCGACAGAGGGCCCGGACGAGGGCTTCGGCGCCCCACTGCCGACGGTTCCGACTCGGACCTGACACCTGGCACCCCGGCACTCAGGCCAGCAGCCCCGAGCTCTTCCACAGCCGTCGGCCGGCTCCCCGCAGGACGCCGATGTCGTCCAGGAAGTCCGTCAGCTTCTTCGCGCCGCTCTGCATGACCTCCCGCCGGTGCCCGCTCGCCCGTACCTGGGCCACCGCCTCCCGCCGGTCCAGGCCCACGTTCGTGTAGACCTCGGGGTTGACGAAGGCCACCGAGAACACCCGCGCGAACTCCCCGGAGGTGACCCGGGTGAACTCCTGGGACCAGCGGGGTGCCGTCACCATCTGCCGGCGCAGCTCCTCGCGGGCGTACCGGACGTGCCGGGCCTCCTCGACCACGTGGATACGCGTGACCCCCCGGACCAGTGTCTGCACCCGCTCGTCGGGGAAGGTCAGCCGCTGCATCCAGTCCAGGACCTCCTCGCCGAGCAGCGTGGCCGTGAAGGAACCGGGCGTGGTCGAGATCGTCTTGAACAGGCGGCCCAGGTTCAGGTGGGCCCGGCTCACCGGGTACCAGGGCGCGTCACCGCGGGCTATCAGGCGCGCGAACATCTTCGAGTGCCGGCACTCGTCCTCGATCTCGGTCAGCGCGTAGCGCACATGCGCGCTCGTCGCCGCCTTGTCGTAGATGTGCCGCACCAGCAGCTGCATCAGGATCAGCTCGAACCAGATGCCGAGCGAGGCGAGGGCCGCGGCCTCGTGCTGCGAGAGCAGGATCCGCTGTTCCTCGGACATGCGTTTCCACATCGGGGTGTCGTAGAGCGACACCAGCTCCGGCGGCCAGAACCACTTGCCGTCCTCGAAGGGCGCGTCCCAGTCCAGCTCCTCGTCCGGGTCGAAGGAGTGCTTCGCGGAGGAGACCAGCAGCCGTTCGGCCACCTGCTCGCGGTCCTTGAGCAGGCCGAGCGCGTCGCGCAGGCCGTCGACCGCGTCCGCTTCCGTCAGGGTCGTCATGGCTCCCTCACCTAGTTACCCGGGGGTATGTAGCCGTCCGCTCTTATGAGACCGCTTGTCAGCAAGGTGGTCAATCCCCCGCGCGCGACTTGTTGACTCCCCGTCTACCCGGCCCCGTCCGCCCGGCCCGCTTCAGAGCCCCAGTACCGCCCGCATCACCGCCCTGGCGATCGGCGCCGCGTCCCCGCCCCCGCTGATGTCGCCCCGGTCGGCCGCCGCGTCCTCCACCACCACGGCCACCGCCACCTTCGGCTCCAGGTCGGTGTCCGCCTTCGCCCAGGACACGAACCAGGCGTACGGCACCCCGGAGTTGCCCATGCCGTGCTGCGCGGTGCCGGTCTTGCCGCCGACCGTGGCGCCGCGGATCGCCGCGTTGGACCCGGTGCCCTCCTGGACCACGTCCGCCATCAGCTCCTTCATCCGGACGGCCGTCGAGGGGCTCATCACCTGCCGGACCGGCCCGGCGCCGCCCGTGCCGACCGTCTCGCCGGTCCGCCGCACGGTCCGCTCCACCAGATACGGCGGCCGTGCCATCCCGCCGTTGGCCACCGCCGCCGCCACCATCGCCATCTGCAGCGGGGTGGCGCGGGTGTTGTACTGCCCGATCGACGACAGCGCCAGCTGCGCCTTGTCCACGCTCGTGTCGAAGGTGCTCGGCGCGGCCGCGAAGGGGATGCGCAGGTTCCTGTCGTTGAAGCCGAACGCCTGGGCCGTCGTCGTCATGTCCGCGACCCCCACGTCCACGCCCAGCTTCGCGAAGACCGTGTTGCAGGACCACTCGAAGGCCGCCCGCAGCGAGGCGTCCGCGCAGCCGTCCCCCTCGTTGGTCAGCCGGGTCGTGGTGCCCGGCAGCCGGAAGGGGTCGGGGGAGTCGGTCGGCGCGTCCAGGTCGGTGACCACGCCCGCGTCAAGGGCGGCGGCCGCCGTCACGACCTTGAAGGTCGACCCCGGCGGATACGTCTGCCGCACCGCACGGTTGAGCATCGGCTTCTCCGGGTCGTCGTTGAGGCGCGCCCAGGCCGTGGCCACCGCCTCGCCGTTGCCGGACAGTTCGGAGGGGTCGTACGACGGGGTGGAGACCAGGGCGAGGATCCGGCCGGTCGACGGTTCGATCGCGGCCACCGCGCCCTTGCGGGCGCCCAGACCCCGGTAGGCGGCCTCCTGCGCGAACCGGTTCAGGGTCGTGACGACGTTCCCGCCCGGGTTCTGCGAGCGGCTGGTGTCGTTCCACAGCGGGAACGGCGACAGCAGCGGGTCGGTGCCGGAGAGCAGCCCGTCCTCGGCGTGCTCCAGGAACGTGGTGCCGTACAGCTGCGAGGCGAAGCCGGTCACCGGGGCGTACAACGGCCCCTGCGGGTAGGTGCGTTCGTAGCGGAGCTGCTCCCTGCTGTCCCGGGAGCCGGTGACCGGCTGGCCGCCGACCAGGATGTCGCCGCGCGGCAGGCCGTAACGGGCGATGGAGGTGCGGCGGTTGGCGGGATTGTCGTCGTAGGCGTGGGCCCGGACCACCTGGACGCGGGCCGCGTTGACGAGCAGGGCGAAGAGCAGCAGGGCGCAGAAGGCGCGGGCCCGCCGGATGTACCTGGCCATGCCGGTGTCCTGGCGGTCGTGACGGCTCATGGGGCCACCCGTCCGTCGTAGTGGCGGCGGGCCGAGTCGCTCACCCGGATCAGCAGCGCGACGATCGCCCAGTTGGTGACCACCGAGGAGCCGCCCTGGGCGAGGAACGGCATCGCCATGCCGGTCAGCGGGATCAGCCCGGTCACCCCGCCCGCGATGACGAACACCTGGAGCGCGACGATCGAGGCGAGCCCGACCGCGAGCAGCCGGCCGAAGGGCTCGCGCAGGGCGAGGCCGGCCCGGTAGCCGCGCTCGACGAGCAGGCCGTAGAGGAGGAAGATCGCGGACAGCCCGGTGAGGCCGAGTTCCTCGCCCGCTGTGGCCAGGATGAAGTCCGACTTGGTGGCGAAGCCGATCAGCATCGAGTGGCCGAGGCCGAGTCCGGTGCCCACCACCCCGCCGGCGGCGAACGCGAAGAGGGACTGGGCGAGTTGGTTCGGCCCCTGCCCGGCGTCGATCGAGGCGAAGGGGTGCAGCCAGTCCTCGATCCGGCCGTGGACATGCGGTTCCAGATGGCCGACGGCGACCGCGCCGAGCACCGCGAGCAGCAGGCCCACGGCGATCCAGCCGGTGCGCCCGGTGGCGACGTAGAGCATGACGACGAACAGGCCGAAGAAGAGCAGGGACGTGCCCAGGTCGCGTTCGAGGATCAGGACGCCGACGCTCACCAGCCAGATGGTGACGATCGGGCCGAGCACCCGCCCCGTCGGGAACTGCATGAACCACAGCCGGCGGCCGGCGTAGGCGAGCGCGTTGCGGTTGGCGGCCAGATAGGCGGCGAAGAACACCGCGAGCAGCACCTTCGCGAACTCGCTGGGCTGGATGGAGAATCCGGCGATCCGGATCCAGATCCGGGCCCCGTTGACGGCCGGGAAGAAGATCGGGAGCAGCAGCAGGACGAGCGCGGCGGCGACACAGACATAGGAGTAGCGCTGAAGGAGGCGGTGGTCGCGCAGCATCAGCACGACCATGATGAACAGGCCGACGCCCAGGGTGGACCAGACGAGTTGGGCGGGGGCCGCCCGGTCGCCGGGGGTCCCCAGGTCCAGCCGGTAGATCAGGACCAGGCCGAGTCCGTTGAGCAGCACGCCGATCGGCAGCGGCAGCGGGTCGGCGTACGGCGCGCGAAAGCGTACGGCGAGATGGGCGACGAGGGCGAGGACGCCGAGGCCGGCGCCGTAACCGGCGGCGCCGGGCGGGACGGTGCCGGTCCGGGCCAGGCCGACCGCGCAGTAGCCGTACACGGAGAGCAGCACGGCCAGCACGAGCAGGGCGAGTTCGATGCCACGGCGCCGGGGGAGCCGTACGGGGGCGGCCGGGGCCGCGGACGCCGTGAGGGTGGTTCCGGCCTTGGTCATGTCCGGAACTTACCCACATAGTGGGAGGTGTGTGATGTGTTGGCTTGCGCCAGCGTGGCGTGCGGCCGGGGTGGCTGAGGAGATGTGGCAGGTGCGGGTGCATCGTGCGACAAGCCCCACCGGCCCGCAGCCGCGCGAACCGCCCGCAGCCCTCTACGGCAGCGTCAGAATCGCCACGGCCCCGCCGTCGATCGCGTTGCCGAACGACAGCCGCGCGCCCAGCACCTCCGCCTGTCCCGCCGCGATCGTCAGCCCCAGCCCGTGCCCCTTGGCCCCGCCCTCCGTCCGGAACCGCTGGGGGCCGTGGGCCACCAGGTACCCGGGGAACCCGCCCCCGTGATCCCGTACGGTGACCTCCTTCCCCTCCACCGTCAGCACCACCGGCGCCCGCCCGTGCCGGTGCGCGTTGGCGACCAGGTTCCCCAGCACCCGTTCCAGCCGCCGCCGGTCCGTCTCCACCCACACGTCCCGTACGACCTTCACCTCGGTCTCCGTCCCGGACGCCCGCACCACCCGCTCGGCCAGCGCGCCCAGCGCCTCCGCGTCGGTCTCCAGCCGCTCCCGGCCGGTGTCGAGGCGGGAGATCTCCAGCAGGTCCTCGGTGAGCGTGCGCAGCGCGGCGACCCGGTCCCGCACCAGTTCCGTCGGCCGCCCCGGAGGGAGCAGTTCCGCCGCCGCGTGCAGCCCGGTCAGCGGCGTCCGCAGCTCGTGCGCCACGTCGGCGGTGAACCGCTGCTCGCTCAGCAGCTTGCTCTGCAGCGACGCGGCCATGCCGTCCAGCGCCGCCGCGACCGCGGCCACCTCGTCCTGCGGCCGGGTCGGATCCTTCGTCCGGGGATCGTGCACCCGCGCGTCCAGGTCCCCGGCGCTGATCCGCCGGGCCACCTGCGCGGTGCCGTGCAGCCGTCGGGTGACCCGGGTCACCGCGAACGCCCCGACCAGCAGCGTCGTCCCGATGGCGAGGGCCGACGACCAGACGATGGAGCGGTCGAGGCCGTCGATCGTACGGGCCTGCTGGGAGTAGTCGACGGCCACCGCGAGCGCCCGGTTCCGGTCGGCCGGGCCCGCCGCCCACATCGTGGGACGGCCGTCGTCCCGGGCGACCATCGTGCCGCGCTCCCCGGTCACCGCCAGCGCCCGCAGCCGCGGCGGCAGCCCCACCGGGTCGATCGCGGAGCCCGGCAGCAGCGCGTCGCCCGCCTCGTACGCGGTCGTCGCGTCCGCGAGCCGGGAGAGTGCCTGGTCACGGGCTTGTGCGACGGTCTGGTCGGTGACCGACACATGCACGAGCACACCGAGCAGCGCGGCCAGCGCACAGCACATCACCGTGATGAACGCCGCCGACTTCGCCGCGAGCGTTCCGGCCCAGTGGGGGAGCCTCATCGCGCACTCGCGGAGGCAGGGGCAGGGGCGGAGGCAGGGGCGGAGGCAGAGGCGGAGGCGGAGGCAGAGGCAGGGGCGGAGGGTGCCGGTGTGCGGCTGTGCCGTGCCTTGCCGGTGCGCAGGAACTCGTCCCGGGAGAACACCATCGCCTTCTGCTCCGGATCCCACGCCCAGGTCGTCCGGTACTCGTACCCGGTGATCCCGGCCGGCGACCGCACGATGACCGTCCGCCCGGCCAGCTCGACGCCGATGATCGCGTCGTTGTCCTCCAGCACCTCCACCAGCCGGTGCTTCTCGACGGTGTACACGCGCAGCGCGGTCTGGTTGGTCGGATACAGCCGGAAGCCGAGCGTCAGCTCGTCCCGACCGTCCCCGGTCAGGTCCCGGTAGTAGGGCTTGAGCAGCGGACACCGCGCCCCGCCGCCCCCGGCCGCGCACTCCTTCATCCGGTCCGAGGTCTCGTGGTAGGCGCCCTTCGACCCGTAGTCCGCCGAGCCCGCGGCGATCTCCGCCCGTACGACGGCCACCGGGTCGACCCTGCGGATGTCGTCGCCGGGAACCGTGACGCCCTTGACGGTCTGCGCGCTGCCCTCGTCGTAGGGCCAGGCCGGGCTGGACGCCGGCCGCAGGTCGGGCCAGAGCTTCACGGGGCTGACCGCGGTCGGGGTGGCCCCGGCTCCCTGGAGCCCGCCGGAGTCGCCACAGCCGGCCACCGCCGCCAGCAGGGCGACGACGGCAGCGGCGAGGGCGGTACGGACGGGGCGACGGGTCGGCACGCTGCTCCTGGGCGGTTCGGGGGTTGTGGGTCTCAGGGCCCCGTACACCTTATTCGTAGATTCGTAGGGAAGTCCTTTTTGCACCCCGGGGTGGCCGATGCAGGGCAGAGGCTACTCGGCGAGTTCCTCGAGGAGCCGGGCGGTGGAGAGTCCGGCCCGCAGGTAGGCGACGAACAGCTCGTTGTGCAGCGCCCAGGGCGAGCGCCGGGCCCGCACCAGCCGTATCGCCTCCTCGGCCGTACGCCCCCGGTGCACCAGCGCCTGCGCGACCACCAGCCCCGACCGGTTGTAGCCGCTGTGGCAGCGCACCAGTACCGACCGTCCGGCGTCCAGGGCCTCGCTGGCGGCCCGGGCGAGCCGCATCACGCCCGCCAACTGGGTACCGTCCAGCGGTCCGTCCGGAATCGGCCACACCTGATGCTCGACCCCGGTGTCCGGCCCGTGCCCGGGCACCCGCAGCAGACTCTGCACCAGATCGAACTCGTCCCGTACGACAGCGGACTCCAGCTGCCCCGCACGCCCCCGGAACTCGTGGCCGCCCATCCACAGCCCGGGCAGCACCTCGCTCCACGGGCTGTCCGGAGCCGGAACGTCGTACTGCTCCCCATGGATCCGCACCGGCGCCTCCCCGCTGCACGCGCCAACCCCCTGTCAAAGGTAGCGGGGTTCTTGCCCGCGGAGCACCCCGCCTGTTCCCATGGTCGAGGGGTGATGCCGCAATGACCGGACTGCGCGTCGTGCCGACCTGGCGCCGGGGCCAGGAACGGCTGTACGTCTGCCTCACGGACGGACGGAACATCGCCTGGTACGACCGTGAGGCGGGCCGGGTCAACCTGCTCAGCGAGGAGCGCCAGGACGACGTACTCGAAACCCTGCGGCCGTTCCTGACCGGCCCGGTCACGATCGGCCCGCCGCCGGTGCCCACGCCCGCCGAACTGGCGCGGCTGACCCTGCACCCCGACGACGACCTCGCGCCCAACCGCCCCGGCGAGGCGCTGCTGATCGCTCTCGACCGGGACCCGGGCCCGGCCCACCGCCTCCGCCCCGACCCGCGCCGCCGCGCCCTGACCGCCGAGCAGACCGTCGGCGACGCCCTGGACCGTCTGGACGGCGCGGGCTGGCACGCCCTGCACTCCGTCCCGCTCCCCGGCGGCGACCGCCTGCACCATCTGCTGATCGGCCCCGGCGGCCTGTTCTGCGTGCACGCGCTCTACGCCCGCAAGCAGAAGGTCCTGGTCGCCGACCCGATGGTCACCCTGGGCCGCCGCGACCCCCGGCCGCTGCTGCGCCGCCTGCGCGCGGACGCCGACCGGGCCTCCTACGCCCTGACGGCCGAGGTCCACCCGGTCCTGGCCCTGACGGACCCGGCGGACGTCGTGCTGACGGCCCCGCCCCGGGAGGTCCGCATCCTCCGCGACCGGGACCTGGAGGGCCTGTCCCGCCTGGGCGGAGTCCTCAAACCGGCGGACGTCGAGGCCCTGCACGCGATGGCGCGGGACCGCAACACGTGGGGGAGGGTGTAACTCCCGGCCCGTCCGGCCCGTGCGAGTTTCCTTTCACGTTTCAGGTTTCACACGGCAGCGGCGCCGCCCGCCCCGCGTCCAGCAGCGGCGCCAGCAGGTCCCCGTACTCCTCGACCCGCCCCGCGATGTCCCCGGCCCGGAAAACCAGGTCCTCCGCCCGCCGGCACTCCGCGACCTCCTCCCAGGTCACCGGCGCCGACACCATCGGCTCCCGCCGCGCCCGGACGGTGTACGGGGTCGCCGTCGTCTTCCGCCCCGCGTTCTGGCTCCAGTCCACGAACACCTTCCCCGGCCGCAGGCTCCGCGTCATCCGGTGCACCACCAGCCGCGGCAGCGCCCGCTCCGCCGCCACGGCCAGCCCCTTCGCGTACTCGCTCACCCGCTCGCTGGACGACCCCCGCACCCCCGCCAGCAGATGCAGCCCCTTCGACCCGGCCGTCTTGGCGTACGCCTCGATCCCGTCCGCGGCCAGCCGCTCCCGCAGCCACAGCGCGACCTCGCAGCACTCCACCACCGTCGCCGGAGCCCCGGGGTCCAGGTCGAAGACGATCCGGTCGGCCTCGTCCGGCGTCCGCACCAGCCACTGGTGCGTATGGAACTCGGTGACCAGGTTCGCCGCCCACATCAGGCTCGGCAGGTCCTGCACCAGCACCATCCGGGCCGGCCCCTCCGACCGGCGCACCTCGGCGGTGGTGACCCACTCGGGCGTACCCGGCGGCACGTTCTTGGTGAAGAACACCTGGCCGTCAGGACCGTCCGGGTACCGGAGGAACGAGACCGGCCGGTCCCGCAGATGCGGCAGCAGGACCTCGGCCGACGTCGCGTAGTAGTGCAGCAGCTCGCCCTTGGTGAACCCGGTCGCCGGATACAGCACCTTCTCCAGGTTGCTGAGCGCGACCCTCCGTCCGTCCACCTCCGTGATCGGCGTCATACGATGACAATCTCATACAAATCATGGGCATCCGGACGGAAGGAAGCCGCAGGTGCGATCCATTTGGAACGGCGCGATCTCCTTCGGTCTCGTCAGCATCCCGATCAAGCTGGTCAACGCCACGGAGAGCCACTCGATCTCCTTCCGCCAGGTCCACGCCGAGGACAACGGCCGGATCCGCTACCGCAAGTTCTGCGAGCTGGAGGACCGCGAGGTCACCCAGTCGGAGATCGGCAAGGGGTACGAGGACGCGGACGGCACGATCATCCCGATCACCGACGACGACCTGTCCCACCTGCCCCTTCCCACCGCTCGCACCATCGAGATCGTCGCCTTCGTCCCGGCCGACCGGATCGACCCGCTCCAGATGGACGCGGCGTACTACCTGGCGGCCTCCGGCGCCCCCGCCGCGAAGCCGTACACCCTGCTGCGCGAGGCCCTGAAACGCAGCCACAAGGTGGCCATCGCGAAATACGCGCTGCGCGGCCGGGAACGCCTCGGCATGCTCCGGGTGGTCGGCGACGCCATCGCCATGCACGGCCTGCTCTGGCCGGACGAGGTCCGCGCCCCGGAGGGCGTCGCCCCCGACGTCGACGTCACCGTCCGCGACAAGGAACTCGACCTCGCCGACGCCCTGATGGACACCCTCGGCGAGGTCGACCTGGAAGACCTGCACGACGAGTACCGGACGGCCCTGGAGGAGGTCATCGCGGCGAAGGCGGCCGGCGAGGCCCCGCCGGAGACCCCGGAACCGGCGCGGGGCGGCAAGGTGCTCGACCTGATGGCGGCCCTGGAGAAGAGCGTCCGCGCGGCGAAGGAGTCGCGGGGCGAGGAGGCGCGGGGCGCGGAGGCCGAGGTCACGCCGATGCCGGGCAAGAGGCCGAGGGCGGCGGCGAAGAAGACGGCGGCGAAGGGGACGGCGGCGAAGAAGGCGACGGCCGCGAAGACGTCGGCCGCGAAGACGTCGGCCGCGAAGGCGGGGGCCGGGAAGGCGGCGGCCGGGAAGTCCACGGCCAAGAAGGCGACGGCGAAGAAGTCGACGGTCAAGAAGACGGTTTCACCTCGCAAACGTTCGGCATAGAGCCGCCCCCGTCGGGTGTCGCGGCGCCGTGTTCGACGCGCGCCCCGGCTTTCCTGGCGATCCGTCACCATGCCTGGTCTCCACCGCCGTTCGGAGCCCCGTCGCGTACCGCGCCCGGTAGCAGCCGAGCTGCGCCCTGCTCGTTATCGGCGATCGAGATAATGCATATTTCAACATATCGGTGGATATGGTGAGGTAATGGCGCAATGCTGGGTGATGGGGGAGGGCCCGTCGCATGGCGGGCGGACCGGCTCGTTCCCACCAGTGAAGGCATTGTCATGCGTGCTCTGCATCTCCACCCCTTCGGTAGAACTCATGTCCTGTCACTGACCCAGGCACGCGCTCCCGCGGGCCCCGTGGCGGAGGTCCGCAGGCCCGCCGATCCGGCCAGGACCGCCTGGGGCCCGCCGGGCGGGACACAAGCCGCCGGTCCGGGTCTCCGGCTGTCCGCCGGTGAGTGCGGACTGCTGCTGATCAGGCTGACCTTCGGACTGCTGCTGGCCGGCCACGGTGCGCAGAAGCTGTTCGGCATCTTCGGAGGGCCGGGACTGGCGGCCACCGGCAGGAGCTTCGACGTCCTCGGCTACCACCCGGGCAAGGTCTTCGCGGTGATCGGCGGTCTCTCGGAACTCTGCGGGGGCCTCGGTCTGGCGGTCGGGCTGCTCACCCCGCTGGCGGCCGCCGCCGTCATCGGCGTGATGATCAACGCCATGGTGACCGTGAGCGGTGCCCACGGCCTGTGGATCCAGAACGGCGGAGTCGAGTACAGCGTCTCCATCTGCATCGTCGCCCTCGCCCTCGCCGCCATCGGCCCGGGCCGGGTGTCCGTCGACCGGTTCTTCCCCTGGCGCTCGGACGGCTGGCCCGCTGCCGCCGTCGCGCTCGGTCTGGGCGGCATCGGCGCCGCGATCGCACTGAGCATCTGAACGCGCCCTGCTCCTTACCGCCCCGTACCGCCCCGTACCGCCCCGTCCCGCTCCGTGCCGGCCCCGCCCAGGCCGGGCGGGGCGGGACGGCTACGGCCATAGGGCGCGGAACTGCCGCCATCCGTGTGGAAGTCCTGCCGCCTCGAGCGGTTGCCGCCGTTCCCTGCGCGTGGCACGCCGAGGGGCGGGGGCCCTTTCTCCTACATTCCGGCAGACGGTCCCTCGGCGGACCGTCGTGACGTCGACCCTTCGGGCGTGAAACCGCCGTCCGGTCGCTCGGCTTCCCTGGGAGAGAAGTGACCCGGTCCCGCATCCGTTTCTCGCCGGCCCTGCCGGTCGCCGGCCTGCTCCTCGCCACCGGCTGGCTGACCGGCTGCGGGGACCTGACACCGGCCGGAGACTCCCCCCGCACCCAGCCCGCATCGGCGGCCGGCCACCGCCCCGCGGCCGGACCGCGGCTGCAGGACCCGCCGGAACTGGTCAGCCGCGACGGCCTCCTCAAGGCCGCCATCGTGGTGGAGCGCCGCGAGGTACAGGTAGGCGACCGCCGGCTGTACGCCACCACCTACAACGGGGCGTACATGCCACCCACCCTGCGGGTACGACCCGGCGACCGCATCGACCTCACCATGACCAACCGCATCGACCAGGACACCAACCTGCACACGCACGGCCTCCACGTCTCGCCGCGCGCCCCCTCCGACGACGTCTTCATCGCCGTCAAGTACAACCACTCGTACCACTACAGGTACCAGCTGCCGTTCAACCATCCGACCGGCACCTTCTGGTACCACTCGCACGCGGACATGATGTCCGCGCCGCAGGTCGCCGGCGGCGAGTCGGGGGTCATCGTCGTCGAGGGCCTCCAGCAGCACCTGCCCCCGTCCCTGCGCGGCATCACCGAGCACACGATCGCGCTCAAGGACTTCCAGGTCGAGGGCGACGCGATCAAGACGCACCCGCTCAAGATCGGGTCGCCCACGAACCGCACCGTCAACGGCCAGCAGAACCCGGTGATCACCATCCGGCCGGGGGAGACCCAGCTGTGGCGGCTCGCCAACATCGGGGCCAACATCTACTACCGCCTCCACCTCCCGGGCTACCGCTTCCGCGTGATCGCCCAGGACGGCATCCCCGTCCGCAAGTCGTACGACCAGGACACCCTGGTGATCGCGGCCGGAGCGCGCTTCGACGTCCTGGTCCAGGGAGGCCCGCCCGGCACCTCACGTCTGGAGACCCTCAAGTACGACACCGGACCGGCCGGGAACAAGTTCCCCCGGGTCGACCTCGCCACCGTCGTCAGCGGCGGCACGCCCGTACGCCGGGCCGCCCTGCCGACCGGCATCGCCCCGCACGAGGACCTGAGCAAGGCGACGATCGCGGCCCGCAGGACCGTCGTCCTCACGGAGAACAAAGCGGGCACGAAGTTCTACATCAACGGCCGGCTGTACGACCCGCGCCGGATCGACTTCACCGGCACCCTCGACACCGTCGAGGAGTGGACCGTCCGCAACGACTCCGACGAGACCCACTCCTTCCACATCCACACCAACGACTTCCAGCTGATGAGCATCGACGGGAAGCCCCACGACCCGTCCCACGGCTGGTACGACACCATCGACGTGCCCGTGCGCGGCAAGGCCGTCTTCCGCATCCACTACACCGACTTCACCGGGAAGACCGTGCTGCACTGCCACATCCTCAACCACGAGGACATGGGCATGATGGCCGTCCTGGACATCGTCGCGCCCCGCAAGGACTCGCCCGGCAAGTGATCACCACGGCGGACCGCCACCACGGCCGGGGGCCGTGGTGGCGGTCGTACGCTTGAGGGGCAAGAACCCTGGCTCACAGCTGGGAGGGCTGGGACGATGCTCAGCACGCACATCCCCGACCTGGCCGCGCTGGAACTCCTGCTCGGGGTCGCCCGGGAAGGCAGCCTGAACAGTGTCGCCCGCAAGGCGGGGGTGAGCCAGCAGGCCGTATCGGCGCGGATCCGCGCGATGGAGGCACAGACCGGTGTCACCCTCGTGCACCGGACTCCACGCGGGTCCAGCCTGACCGTCGAAGGCGTCATGATCGCGGAGTGGGCCGCCCGGCTGCTGGACGTCGCGGCCGAGATGGACGCCGGGATCACGGCACTGCGGGCCGGCCAGCGGTCGCGGCTGCGGGTCAGCGCCAGCTCGACCATCTCCGAGATGCTCCTGCCCGGCTGGCTGGCGTCCTTCCGCGCGGAGACCCCCGAGGGCAGGCACGCCCCGGAGATCGTACTGACCTACGCCAACACCGCCATGGTCATCACCCATGTCACCGAGGGCATCGCCGACATCGGCTTCACCGAGGGCCCGCACGAGCCCGCCGGGCTGCACGGCAGGGTCATCGGCCACGACCGGCTCACGGTTGTCGTCGCTCCGGGTCACCCGTGGGCGGGCCCCCGGCCCGTCAGCGCCGCCGAACTGGCCGGCACCCCGCTGGTGAGCCGGGAGAGCGGCTCCGGTACCCGGGACACCTTCGCCGCCGCGCTGACCGCCGTACTCGGCCCCGGTGCCCCGCAGGCCCCCGCGGCGCTGTCGCTCTCCACCACCGCGGCGATCCGCTCGGCCGCGCTGGCCGGTGCGGCGCCCGCGGTCATCAGCGAACTCGCCGTCGCCGACGACCTGGCCGGCGGCCGGCTCGTCGCGGTACAGACACCCGAACTCGACCTGCGCCGAACCCTGCGCGCCGTCTGGGACGGCGCCACCACCCCACCCAGCGGCGCGGCCCGCGACCTGATCGCCCACATCCTGACCCGCCGGCACCAAGAGCGGCGCAGCGGCCGAACCCACTGACCGGGGCTGCCGTCGTGGGCCTCGTGCGCAGGCCCGTCCACCGGCTCGGGCTTGCCCGGGAGTGGCCGCGGTCCGGTTCGGCCGTCCGGCCGTCGATGCCTGCGATCCGGTACAAGCCCGGCTTGTACCCCGCCAAGCGTGAGGCCACTACCAGCGGCTTTCCGCGGCTGCGAGGGTCGAAGTACCCACCCCACCACCGCAGCCGGAGGAAATGCCATGAGCACCGACACGCCCGCACGACAGGACACCGCCCCCGACCGTCCCGACCGTCCCGGTCGCCGCCCCGGAACGTCGACGCCGCCGATCGCGTTCGTGGGCACCGGGCGGATGGGCGGCCCGATGGCCGCCAATCTGGCCCGCGCCGGCTTCGACGTACGGGTGTGGAACCGGACCGCCGACCGCGCCGAGCTCCTCACCGGCGCGGGCGCCGCCGTGGCGCCCAGCCCGGCGGAGGCGGTCCGGGGCGCCGGGATCCTCGTCACCATGCTGGCCGACGGCCCCGCCACCGGACAGGCGGCCACCGGGCCCGACGGATTCCTGGCCGATGCACCCGGGCTGGTCTGGGTGCAGATGGCGACCGTCGGAGCCGACTGGACGGCCCGGCTCGGCCGCCTCGCCGCCCGCCGCGGGGTGACGTTCGTGGACGCCCCGGTCTCCGGCAGCGAGGGCCCGGCCCGGGCCGGGCAGCTCATCGTGCTGGCCAGCGGCCCGGACGGGATACGGGACGTCCTCGCCCCGGTGTTCGGCGCGGTCGGCAGGGCCACCGTCTGGCTGGGCCCGGCCGGCGCCGGCACCAGCGCCAAGCTGGTGCTCAACAACTGGCTCGTCGACCTCGCCGAGACCACCGCGGAGACTCTCTCCTTCGCCCGCCGGCTCGGTCTGGACCCGACCGCGATCGTGGACCTGCTGCAGTCGACGCCGCTCGGCTCGCCGTACGCCGTGCAGAAGGCCACCACCATGCTGACCGGTGACTTCACCCCCGCGTTCGCGCTCAAGCACGCGCTCAAGGACGCCGAGCTGGCGGTGCAGGCCGCGCGGGCCAGCGGTACCGAACTCGCGCTCACCCAGGCGCTGCTGCCCCGCTGGCGGCAGGCCGCGGCGAGCCACGCCGACGACGATCTGGCCGCGGTGTACACCGCCGCCTGACCAGCCCCCTGCGCAGGGATCTTGCGGGGTTCCTGCGCAGGACCCCGCAAGAGAGGACCCCGGTGATGACCGCAGCAGCTGGACCGGCCACCCGAAGTGACCCGGAGAACGGCCCGACACGGCCCCCCGGGGACACGATCCCGACGGCAGGCACGCCGGCCCCCGCCTCTGCCTCCGGGCACCAACGGCTGGGACTCGCGCTCATCCTCGTCGCGTCCTTCATGGTGGTGCTCGACTTCAGCATCGTGAACGTCGCGCTGTCGTCGATCCAGCACGAGCTGGGCATCTCGGCCGCTTCGGTGCAGTGGGTGGTCACGGCCTACGCGATCACCTTCGGCGGGCTGCTGATCCTCGGCGGCCGCGCCGGGGACCTCTACGGTCGGCGGCGCCTGTTCATGGCCGGGATCGGCGTCTTCACCGCCGCGTCGCTCTCCGGCGGCCTCGCGCACGATCCGCTGCTCCTGATCCTGTCCCGCACCGTGCAGGGCTGTGGCGCCGCGATGGTCGCGCCCGCCGCGCTCTCCCTGATCACCACGGGCTACCCCGAAGGCCCGCGGCGCACCCGCGCGCTGGGCCTGTACGGGGCGACGGCGTCGGTCGGCTTCGTCGCCGGACAGGTGCTCGGCGGTGTCCTCGTGGAGTTCTTCAGCTGGCGCTCGGTGTTCCTGGTGAACATCCCGGTGGGACTGGCCGCCCTGCTGCTGGCCCCGCGTCTCCTGCACGAGTCGAGGCTGAGCCGGGCCGGGCGGCACCTGGACACCGTCGGCGCGACGCTCATCACAGGTGCCGTCGCCGCGCTGGTCTTCGCGGTCTCCCAGGCCGGGGTCACCGGCGTGGGATCGGCCGGCGTGCTGGTTCCGCTCGGGCTCTCGGCCCTGGCGACCGTGGCGTTCTTCGCCGTCGAGCAACGGCGTGCCGATCCGCTCGTGCGGCCCGCGCTGCTGCGCACCCGAGGGCTGCGCAGTGCCGGCACCCTGATGATGCTGCTCGGTCTGTGGAACGGCGGGGAGATGCTGGTGCTCTCCGTGTACCTCCAGGAGGTCCTGCGCATGTCCCCGCTGGCGGCCGGCCTGGTGATCGCCCCGCAGGGCATCGTCGGCCTGGCGACCGGGTTGCTGGGCGCCCGGCTGGCGCGACGCGTGGGGATCCAGCGCGTACTGGTGCTGACCGCCCTGGCCGCCACCGCCGGCTTCCTCGTCCTGACCCAGCTCCCGATGGGCGGCGGCTACCGTCCGCCGCTCGCGGCAGTGGTCCTGGTCGGGTTCGGCACCGCCGGTACGGCGTTCGGAAGCATGGTGACCGCCAGCGCCGGTGTCGCCGACCGCGACCAAGGACTGGTGGGCGGCGTGGTCAACATGAGCCGCCAGCTGGGCGCCGCGCTGGGAGCGGCGCTGCTTCCCGCCATCGCCGACGCGGTGGACCGAACGGGCCACAGCAGCATGGCGGTCGGCGACCGCGCCGCGATGCTCGCCGGAGCGGCGGCGGCCGGCCTCGCCACGCTGGTCGCCCTGCGGACCCGGCAGAAGTCCGCCCACACCCCGTCCACCTCCGAGGCCACCTCGAAGGCCCCGGAACCGGCCTGACGGACAGTCCCCCCTTGTACCCGCGTCGACGGTCATCGACGCGGGAGGGGAACGCCGGGGAGCTGCCGGACCACCGTCGGCCACCTGCGGTCGCCCAGGTTCCCGTGCCGTCCCGTGCGCCTTGTCCTGCCGGGCGCCTTGTCCACGGAACACGGAACACGGAAACACGGAACACGGTCCACGGAAACGGAACACGGTCCGCGGAACACGCCGGGTGGCAGGCCGTCCCTGCCCGCCACCCGGCACCGGAACGCCTCCGCTCGGAGCGTGCCGGGGATCGGGGCTCAGGCCGCGGGGCCCTCGACGGTGGCGGCGAGGGCGCCGAGCACCTGCCTGAGCTGCGCGACGGCTTCGGTGTCGTCGGCCGGGTGGGTCTCGGCGAAGCGGGTCACCGAGTCCGGTATCGCGAGTCTGGCGTCCTCCACGATGGTGGCGCCGGCGATACCGGCGGACTTGCGGGCGTCGTCCTGGGCCCACACCCCGCCGTACTGACCGAAGGCGGTGCCGACGACGGCGGTCGGCGAACCCGCCAGGGCGCCGGCGCCGAACGGGCGGGACAGCCAGTCGATGGCGTTCTTCAGCACGGCGGGCATGGTGCCGTTGTACTCGGGGGTGACGAGCAGGAACGCGTCGGCGTGCGCGGCGGCCTCGCGCAGGCGGGTGGCGGCGGCGGGGCGGTGCTCGTCGGTGTCGATGTCCTCGTTGTAGAAGGGCACCTCGGCCAGGCCCTCGTAGAGGGTGACCGTGACGCCCTCGGGAGCGTGCTTGACGGCGGCCTCGGCGAGCTGGCGGTTGTGCGAGCCGGAGCGCAGGCTGCCGACGAGGGCGAGGATGCGGACGGACATGGGTTCTCCAGGTATGGACGTGCCGATGGAACAAACGCGTACGGGGAGGTACGGCGAGAGGGGATCCGGGTTCGCCGGCCGGCAGTCGGCAGCCGGCAGCAGGCAGCTGCCCGGCAGACAGCCGGGCCGGCGGCCGGCAGGGCTACTCGCGCATGGTCACGCCGCCGTCGACCGACAGGATCTGGCCGGTGATCCAGCTGGCCTCGTCGGAGAGGAGGAAGACGATCATGGAGGCGAGGTCCTCGGGTTCGCCGAGCCGCGGGAGCGCGGTCTTCTCCAGCAGTGCCTCGCGGATCTCGGGGGGCGTGCCGGTGCGCACGTTCTCGGTGAGGACGACACCGGGGGCGACGGCGTTGACCCGGATGTTCTTGCGGCCCCACTCGTGCGCGGTGTGGCGGGTGAGCGCGTGCAGGGCGATCTTGGACGAGGCGTAGGCGGCGAGCCACGACTCCCGCTGCCATGCCGCCAGGGAGGAGATGTTCACGATCGAGCCGCCGCCCGCGGCGACCAGCGCGGGCAGGCTCTCGCGGATCACGAGCCCGGTGCCGGTGACGTTGATCCGCATCATCTCGGCCCACACCTCGGGGTCCATGGTGTCGACGCCCTGGTCGCGGGTCATGAGGTCCGCGCTGACGGCGGCGGCGACGTTGGCGACGCCGTCGAGGCGGCCGAAGTGTTCGGTGGTCTGAGCGACCAGGGAGGCGATGGAGTCCGCGTCCCGGAGGTCGAACTGGACCGTGAGCAGCCGGTCGGCGGCCTCCGCCGCCTGCTCGCGGGTCCGTGCGAGCTTGTCGGGGTTGGTGCCGGCCGCGGCCACCCGGGCGCCTTCGGCCAGCAGCCGCTGCACGGTGACCGCGCCGATGCCCGATCCGCCGCCGGTGACGATGAAGACCTTGTCCTTGAGCCCTTCCATGACGGGGCACGTCCTTTCGGTTGGTGAGGGAGCGGCGCCGACGTGGCAGGCGGGGCCGGTGCCGGAGGCGACGAGGCGGGAATACGCCTGAAGGGCCCGGCGGTTGCCGTCCTGTGCGCGCAGCACAACCGCTTCGACCAGTTCGTTGACGCCTGGTGCGCGCCCCACTGTGCAGGAACGCGACAAGGGTTACAAAAGGTATGTCTATGTTCCTGAGGGACATCCGAAGGGCGTCACCGATGAGCAACGACGAGGGTGACGCGGGCGACGAGGGCCGGGCGGCCTTCACCGGCGAGGCGCGGGTGAACGTCCTGCGTCTCCCGGGCCCGTGCGCGCGCTGGGACGAGTGGGAGACGGACTTCATCCGCGAGGTCCTCGACCTGGTGGGCGACAAGTGGAGCATCCTGGTCATCGGCGTCCTTGCCGCCGGCGACGCCCGCTACTCGGACCTCGACGCCGCGATCCCGGCCATCTCCCGGCGCATGCTCACCCTCACCCTCAAGGGCCTCCAGCGCAGCGGGCTGGTCGACCGCACGGCCTACGCGGAGGTACCGCCCCGCGTCGAGTACTCCCTCACCGACCTCGGCGCCTCCCTGTTCTCCGCCATCCAGCACCTGGCGGCCTGGAGCGCCGAACACCGCACCGAGATCCGACGCCACCAGGACACGTACGACACGAGCGCCGCACGGAGAGCGTGAAGGCTCTTGGGCGGTTGGCGAGAAGGCGGGCGAGGGAGAGCGCACGGGCCGGCTGCGGTCGCCCGCCGGAGAGATCGCGGAGCGGTACGGCCGGGATGAGGCTGGCCGCCGGCCCGACCCGGAAGACCGCATCCGGCGACGTCGCCTACCAGCGTGCCTTCCGACGCGCCTGTCGCCGGGTACGAGTGGTCAGCTCCGGCAGGCGCATCCGGCGGCGCTCTTGGCCGTGCCGACGGTGATGGACGGGTCGGCTGCCGGCTCGGCCCCGGTGCAGCATGCGGTGACGCCGCAGCAGGAGTCGTCCGCCGGCGATGTCGCGGCGGTGTCCGGGACGGTGGAGGTGGTGGGCTTGGCCGCACGGATGACGGCGGAGTGCATGCCGTCGGCCACGGAGTGCGTCGGGGTGATCTCGATGTCCGTGAACCCGGCCGCCTCCAGTCCCCGGCGGTATTCGGCGAAGGACAGGGCTCCGGCGATGCAGCCGACGTAGTCGCCGCGCTCGGCCCGCTGCCCGGCGTTGAGAGTGTCATCGGCGACGACGTCCGAGACGCCGATCCGGCCGCCGGGCCTGAGCACGCGGAAGGTCTCGGCGAACACGGTCGGCTTGTCGGTGGACAGGTTGATCACGCAGTTGGAGATCACGACGTCGATGGTGTGCGCGGGAAGCGGGATCGCTTCGATGGTGCCTTTGAGGAACTGCACGTTCGTCGCGCCCGCCTTCTCGGCGTTGGCCAGGGCGAGGGCGAGCATCTCCTCGGTCATGTCCAGTCCGTACGCCTTGCCGGTCGGGCCGACGCGGCGGGCGGAGAGCAGGACGTCGATACCGCCGCCGGAGCCGAGGTCGAGAACGCTTTCGCCCTCGCGCAGTTCGGCGACGGCGGTGGGGTTGCCGCAGCCGAGCGAGGCGGCGACCGCCTCGGCGGGCAGAGCGTCGCGCTCGTCGGCGGCGTACAGGGCCGAGCCGAAGTTCTCGTCGGCCTCGACCGGCTGTGGCCCGCAACACGCGGTGCCGCCCTCGGTGACCTTCACGGCTGCCGCCGCGTACCGCCGGCGGACGGTTTCGCGCAGGTCGGTGGACTGCTCGCTCATGTCTCACTCCCAGGTGACGGGCCGCAGCACGGCCCGGAACGGCCTGTATTGACATTCGTTGATGCAACCTTGCGCCTTGGATAGAAAAACGTCAACATAGAAGCATGTCGAAACAAGAGCTTGAGGTGATCGGCCAGGACGCCGCCTGCTGTCCGGGCCTGTCCGCCGCGCCGCTGGACGAGGATCAGGCGGCCGACCTGGCGAAAATCTTCAAAGCCCTGGGCGACCCTGTCCGGCTGCGGCTGCTGTCGATGATCGCCTCGCGCGGCGAGGGCGGCCAGAGCGGCGAGGTCGGCGAGGTCTGCGTGTGCGAGCTGACCCCGGCCTTCGACCTGTCCCAGCCGACGATCTCCCACCACCTCAAGCTCCTGCGGCAGGCCGGCCTCATCGACTGCCAGCGTCGCGGCACGTGGGTGTACTACTGGGCGCTGCCCGGCGTACGCGACCGGCTTGCCGCGTTCCTGACCACCCCGGGGACTGCCGGAGCCGCCGCGTGAACACCCCGCTCGGCCGCCGTGTCGCCGCGGAGGCGATCGGGACCGGGCTTCTGGTGACGGTGGTGGTCGGCTCCGGCATCCAGGCCACCGGCCTGTCGCACGACGTCGGCGTGCAACTGCTCGCCAACTCCCTCGCCACGGTCTTCGGTCTGGGCGTGCTGATCACCGTCTTCGGGCCGGTCTCCGGCGCGCACTTCAACCCGGCCGTCACCCTCGCCGTGTGGTTCACCGAACGCCGTACCCCGGACAGGATCACCCTGCGGGATGTCGCCGCGTATGTGCCCGCCCAGATCACGGGGGCGATCGGCGGCGCGATCCTGGCCGACGCGATGTTCGGCGAGCCGCCGGTGCAGTTCTCCACCCACGACCGCTCCGCCGGACACCTGTGGCTGAGCGAGGTCGTCGCCACGGCCGGGCTGATCCTGCTGGTCCTCGGCCTGGCCAGGATCGGCCGCACCGCGCTCGCCCCGGCCGCGGTGGCCTCCTACATCGGGGCCGCCTACTGGTTCACCTCCTCCACGTCGTTCGCGAACCCGGCGGTGACCATCGGGCGGGCCTTCACCGACACCTTCGCCGGGATCGCGCCCGCCTCCGTCCCCCCGTTCATCGCCGCCCAACTGTTCGGCACCGCTCTGGGGCTCGGCATCGTGGCCGCCGTCCACGGCCCGCAGGCCGCCCGCACCCGAGGCGAGACCGGCATCCCGGGCAGCGAACCCGAACCCGTCTCCTCCTGACCCCGCCCCGAGAAAGTCACCCGCCATGAGCACTTCCCCCTCGCGCCCTTCGGTGCTGTTCGTCTGTGTCCACAACGCCGGCCGCTCCCAGATGGCCGCCGCCTTCCTCACCCACCTCGCGGGCGACCGTGTCGAGGTCCGCTCCGCCGGCTCGGCCCCCGCCGACACCGTCAACCCGGCCGTGGTCGAAGCGATGAGCGAGGCCGGTATCGACATCTCCGCCGAGACCCCGAAGATTCTGACCGTGGCGGCCGTCCAGGCGTCCGACGTCGTGATCACCATGGGATGCGGCGACGCCTGCCCCGTGTTCCCCGGCAAGCGGTACCTCGACTGGCAGCTCGACGACCCGGCCGGGCAGGGCGTCGAGGCCGTCCGCCCCATCCGCGACGCGATCGAGACGCGCGTGCGCGAACTGATCTCGGAAGTGGCACCCGACTGAGGACCGACCCACCTCCCCTCAGGGCTCGGGCGTTCTTTCCGCGGGCGGGGGTGTGCGGCTGTAGCGGGCTCCCCTGGTGCCGTAGTGGGCGAGGTGCAGGGTTTCACCGGCGACCTCGATCTCGGCCGGCGGAGGGTTGGGAACGGAGATCCGCGGGTGGGCGTAGGGGTGGCCTTCGATGAAGAGGGGCTCCCGGTGGCGGTTCCCGCCGTCCGCCCAGCTCTGGGCCCGCTCGCGGGTCCACGGGTTCTGCAGCATCCGCGGGGCGGCCGGGTCGTGCAGGTAACCGTTGAGGCTGCGCACCAGAGCTTCGCTGTAGACACCCTTGACCCGGAAGTTCTCCAGGTCCTCCGCACGTACGATCATGTTGACGTACTGGCGGCCGTTGCCTCGGTGCCGGCCCACCGCAGGCCAGCGACCGTGGCCCGGGTCCCAGCGGACGGGCGGGAGCCACAGCAGGGTGCCTGCGCGGAAGTGCTTCGTGCCGTGCTGGATGTCGAGGCCGCTCTCGCCGTGCGCGGTTTCCCGCGCCACGTTGGCCACCAGGCACCAGCCCAACAGCCCGTCCGGCGTCTCTTCTTGGGCGGGTCCCGTGTCTGTCACACCGAGAATCCTGAAGCACGGGACGGGGCGTGAGCCAGCGCTTATCGGCTGACCCGACCGGAGCGAACCACCCGCGGACCACCAACCCCGCAGCCATCGACCGCGCTCAGGGTCGACCCGTCGTCGGTCTGATCGATTTCGACGCGGCACGAGACGGTTTCAGCAAGCCCGAACGGGCTGCCACCCGGGCGGGTTCGATGCCCCCGCCCCGTCGAGGATGCCGCAGAGGTTGTTGGCCATGTCGGCCGGGGCGAGTCATGGCTGAGGGAGGATGCGGATCCGGAGGAGTTCGAACGAAGCCCGGCCCTGATGCTCTGACAGCCGCCATGGTAGGCAAGGCGGATGCTTGGCCGACTCCCTCTCGATGAGCAACTCCAGGGCTTGCGATCCGCCCTCTCCCGGAACGAGATCCTGACCGACGTGATGACCAGGGCGGCAACACTGGACCTGCCCGGCTGGTACGTGACGGCGGGCTGCCTGTTCCAGACGGTGTGGAACGTGGTCACCGGCAGGCCCCCGGCCAACGGCATCAAGGACTACGACATCTTCTACTTCGACGACGGCGACCGCTCCTGGGAAGCGGAGGATGCCGTGATCAGAGCGGGTCACGAGCTATTCGCCGACCTGCCGGCCGAGGTGGAGATCCGCAACGAAGCCCGTGTGCACCTGTGGTACGAGCAGAAGTTCGGAGTGCCCTGTCCGCCCCACGAGTCCACCGAGGCCGCGATCGACTCCTTCGCCGCGACGACGTGCTGTCTGGGCGTCCGGCTGAAACTCGACGGAGGATGGCGCGTGTACGCGCCCCATGGGCTCTCCGACGTCTTCAACCTTGTCCTTCGGCCCAACTCGGTCCTGGCCCCACGGGAGATCTACGAGACCAAGGCAGCGCGTTGGCAGGACGAGTGGCCGGAACTCACCGTCCTGCCATGGCCGGACGCTTCGACTGGCGCTCCGCCACCATCTCTCCCGAACGAGACGGCTCGTCCGGCCTGAAGCGGACGAGTGTCCCGGTACTACGGCATCGCCCCCCCGCGGGAAGCTCACCGTGCACTGTCCCGACATCCTGGTCCCGCACAGGAGCCCGGACCGCAAGGTGCAGAGCCTGCGCCTGCGCAAACTCTGACCATCGGATCCTTCCGGACCATTCCCCCACCCGTCCCGGCGTCGCTAGAGTTCCCCCGACGCGTGGGTGAACGGGGAGGCGTCATGGGGGTCAGGACGATTCCGGTCATGCTCGTACTCGACACAGGAGACGGCGACGAAGAGTATGCCGAGGAACAACTCCAGCATCTGATCGCCGAGTTGAGCGAGCTGGACCTCGACAGCATCGACCGGGTGACGCAGGGGCCACCGCCACAGGGCAGTCGCTCCACGGCGGCCGTGCAACTGGGCGCACTCCTCCTCGGCCTGGGCGGCAGCGGCGCCCTGCTCCCGGTGCTCACCGCCGTCGTCCAGGACTGGCTGAACCGCCGCCGCTCGGGCAGCGTCCGCCTGAAGATCGGCGAGGACGAGATCGAGCTGACCGGCGCCACCGACGAGGTGCAGCGGCGCGCTCTGGAGGAGTTCCTCCGCCGCCACGGGGAGTGACCCGCCGTGGCGAGCCGCGCCCTGATCATCGCCAACAGCACATACGACGACGACCACTTCGCCACGCTCCCGGCGGCCACGGCGGACGCCGCCGCCCTCGCGGAGGTACTCGGCGCCCCCGACATCGGCGGCTTCGAGGTCGAGACGCTCGTCGACGTGCCCCAGCGTCCCGCGATGCGCGCCCTGGAATCCTTCTTCACCAAGGCCGCCCGCGACGATCTGCTCCTGCTCCACCTGTCCCTGCACGGCTGGAAGGACACGAGGGGCCGCCTGCACTTCATCATGCGGGACACCGAACTCGACTACCTCCGCGCGACAGCCGTCCCCGCGGAGGTCCTCGGCGACTGGATGGGCGCGAGCCGCTCCCGCCGCATCGTCGTCCTCCTGGACTGCTGCTACAGCGGCGCGTTCCCCATGAACGCCCTGCGCCGGGGCGCCGGGACGCCCACGGTGGACGTGGCCGAGCCCTTCGCGGGCAACGGCCGGGTGGTCCTGACCGCCTCGACGGCTCTTCAGTACGCCTACGAGGGCGAGCGCGAGGTCCGCCACAGCCGTGCCCCGGCTCAGCCGTCCGTGTTCACCTCGGCGGTGGTGGGCGGTCTGAGGGACGGCTCCGCCGACCTCGACGGCGACGGATTCGTCTCCGTCGAGGAACTCTACGAATACGTCCACGAGCAGGTACGCAACCGCATCGCCGGCCAGACCCCCACCCTCAGTGTGGACAGCGCCCAGGGCACGATCTACCTGGCCCGCAGTCCCCGTCACGTGGACGTCGACCGCCTGGTCGAGATGCGAGCGGCTGCCCTGGATCCCCAGGCGTGGAAGCGCATCGGCTCTCTCCACCTGGTTGAGCAACTCCTCGGCAGTGTCCGCGAGCCCACACGGGATGCGGCCCGCGCTTCACTCCTCGGCCTGATCGCCGACGCGGACCGCGAAGTGGCCCGCAGGGCAAGGAAGTTGTGGCACGACCGAGGCATGGGCGAGATCCCCACGGCCCGCGCACCCCGCCCGGCCGCACCCCGTCCACCCGCCGGCGGCTCCCGCTACGGCCCGGTGGTGGGCATCGATTTCGGCACGACGAATTCGGCGATCGCCCTGTTCGAGGGCGAGGACGTCCGCCTGATCCCCAACACGGAGGGCGCCCTCACCACACCCAGCCTGGTGGCCATCACCGAGACGGGCGACATCCTGGTGGGCACTCCCGCCAAGCGCCAGGCGATCACCAACCCCGACTACACGATCCGTTCGGCGAAGCTGAAGCTGGGTACGGACTGGAGCATCACCCGGGGCGCGGTCCGGCTGACGGCGGAGGACGTGGCTGAGCACATCCTGCGGCGGCTGCGGGAGGATGTGGAGGCGTATGCCGGGGGGCCGCTGTACGGGGCTGTGCTCACGGTTCCGGCGAATTTCGACCTCGACCAGCGGGCGGCGCTCGTGGAGGCCGCCGGCCGAGCCGGGATCCGCGTGCTGCGGGTCATCAACGAGCCGACGGCAGCGGCTGTCACGTACGGCCTGAACCGCGAGGAAGACGCCATCGTCCTCATCTTCGACCTCTGCGGCGGCACCCTGGACGTCTCGCTCATCGAGGTCGGTGAGGGAGTCGTCGAGGTGAAGGCGCACGCGGGCGACAACCACCTCGGCGGCGACGACTGGGACCGGCGGATCGTCCAGCATCTCCTGCGCCGGGTGTGGGACCAGTACGGGGTGGGCCTCGGTCAGAACGTCGAGGCGATGCAGCGACTCCAGGCGGCGGCCGAGGCCGCGAAGATCGAACTGTCGTCGGCGAGCACCACGACCATCACGCTGCCCTACCTTGCCCTCTCTGAGGGTGTTCCGCTGCATCTCGAAGAGACCCTGACCCGTCAAGAGTTCGAGTCCATGACGCAGGACCTGCTGGAACGCTGCCGCGGACCAGTGGAACAGGCCATCCGCGACGCCTACGACGTCCAGCAGTCCGATCTGAATCAGGTGATCCTGACCGGCGGTGCCACCCGGATGCCCGCAATCGGTGAGCTGGTCAGCCGGATCATGAACGGCAAACAGCCCTACCGCGGCCTGATTCCGGAGGGAATCGTCACGGGAGCCGCCCTCCAGAGCGGCATCCTTACCGGAAGCATCCTGGACACACTTCTCCTCGACGCCTCCTCGGCCTCGCTCGGCGTGGAGACCTCCAACGGAGGCATGACGAAGGTGATCGAGCGGAACACCACCATCCCGACGAAGCGCAGCGAGATCTTCGTCACCAAGGTGAGGAACCAGACGTCGATCGTCCTCCACATCCTCGAAGGCGAGCGGGAGGAAGCCTCGAAGAACAGATCACTCGCCGTCCTCGAACTCACCGACCTGCCACCCCACCCCAAGGGCACACCACTGGTCGAAGTGACCTTCGACATCGACGCCAACGGGATCCTGCATGTCGAAGGCGAGGAACTCCGCGTCGCCGACTCAGCGGCCGCATTCACCGGCCGAACGTGCTCGACCCCCGTAAACCGCTCCACCGCCGCGCAGGCTGCCGCCCTCGTCCGCTCGCCCCGCTGGCAGTCCCTCCGCGGCCTCGTCCCCGGAGGCCAGGTACCGTCCGAGCCCCCCGAATCCTGAAACCCGCCACAGTGTCCCCTGCCCGAACGGCAAGGTCACCGGGAACTGGGGCAAGACGCCCGCGACAGTCCCGTACGTCGTGGCGCACCCCTGCGTGGGGCGGGCGACAGTTGTCTGGTTCAACTGATCACGGAGCGGGATGCTGCCCGCCGACACAGCTTGGCTTCCTCATGGGGAAGCCACCAAGAGCGGCTCTGGACGCTGACCGGTCACGCTTGGCGGGACGCTGGGTCGTCCGATCCACCTGGCCGGCCGGACGGGCCGGCTGCCGCGCTTCGCGCAATCGCGGTTACTCAGCGCGGCCGCCCCCTCGGATGCCCAGGACGGGCGGGGCAGAGGATGCGACGCTGGAGTGAGGGGCCCGCGAGTGGAGGTCCGAGTGCGTCTCACCCGGTCCGGGGCCCTCTCCTCCGGCCTGGCGACCATGTCCTGGTGCGGCTCGACGGATGCGACGCGGAATCGTGCGGTCAGTCTGTGAGCCCGCCGGCCGGGGCACCACTCACCGAGCGTCGCCAGGCGGCCTTACCGCGTGGATCCGGCCCGCCGGGACCAGGACCGCGCGACCACCCCGGAAGGCAGGTGCGTCCCATGCGCACATCGACCCGTATCGCCGGTGCCCTCACCGGCCTGACCCTCACCCTCGGCGGTGCGGTCCTCGCCGCTCCCGCGGCCCGGGCGGACATCCCCGCCTGCACAAAGATGGCCGAACTGGCCGGTGCCACCGCTTCCGACTCCGTCACAGCGGCCTGCGGCCGTGGCGTGGTCGGAGACCTGCAGAGCTGTGTGACCGGGCTGACCGGGGCCGGAGTGGCGGGCGGCGCCGCGACCGGTGCCTGCCGGGCGGCGGCCCACGAACCGCGTTAGAGGACCGCGCGGGGCAGCCGCCCGCCGGCACCGGTCGGAGGCAGATACGGCCCGTCTCCTCCTCAACCCCCGGCCTGCCCGGACACAACGCGGCCCCGGTGGGCGGTCTCGAAGCCAAGGCCGTCACCGCTTCGAAACGGTCCGCGCCGTCCTGAACACCGCGCTCGCCGCCGTCCTGAACGACCTCGGCCATGCCGTCATGCCGTCATACCGTGACCGACGAGGTCGTTCGCATTTCCTGGCTGTCATTTCCCAGCTGTATTGATTCGGATCTCCCAGCTGTATTGATCACGAGCGTTGTCGACACTCGGCAGGTCTTGAACAGGCGCAGAAGAACGAGCAGTCCAGCGGGTCATCCCGCTCCACCGACCCGTCTGCGTCAAGGCCGACCCCGCCGGCATCGCCAACCGCCACGCGGCCCACGGCCTTCTCCGGGGACCTACGAGACGGCGCCGTAACAGCACGACCAAGGAGCCGACCGGCACGGTGCACCCGCCGGTCGGCTCCGCCGTGCTCCTCGCTCCTCGACGACCCCGAGGACGACTCCGTCGTTCGGCCCATCAAGGGCACCGGCTGCCACGCCGAAAAGGACCCAGCGGAGTCGCCCCACCCTCGCGTTCCGATACCCCTCCGCGCCCCAGGCCGCCCCGATGACGGCGGTCCCGTACCCCGGCCGACAGGCCCGGAGGAGATCCCGCATGCGCGTCTTCCTGCCCCTGACCGCCGTCACCGCCGCCGCGCTCCTGCTCGTCACGGTCACCGGCGCGACTCCCGCCGCAGCGGACCGGAACCCCGACGGCACAGCACTGGTCAAGGTGTCCCACGGCGACCCGTACGCGAAGTGCACCATCGGAGCGATGTCCCCCGACAGCATCGTCTACCCGGCCACCGAGGTCGAGCCGTACGTGTCCGTCGATCCGCGCGATCCCAAGCGCGTGGTCACCGTGTTCCAGCAGGACCGCTGGAACGACGGCGGCGCCCGTGGCCTGGCGGCCGGCTGGACCACGGACGGCCACACCTTCCACCAGAGCACGCTGCCGTTCAGCCTGTGCGCCCCCGGCGGCGCGGACTTCGAACGGGCCACCGACCCCTGGGTGAGCACCGGACCGGACGGCACCGTCTACGCGAGCGGCGAGGGCGTCGACTTCACCAAGAGCACGCGCACTGGCCTCCTGGCCGCCACGTCCCGCGACGGCGGCCGCACTTGGCGCAACCTCACCACCACGCACGTCGACGAGCAGCCGTTCTTCAACGACAAGCCCTCACTCACCGCCGACCCGGTCCGCAAGGGCACCGCCTACCAGGTCTGGAACCGCCTCGACAACGACCCACCCGGCCCTAGCTCCCTCGACGGTCCCGGCTACATCTCCCTCACCCGCGACGGCGGCCGCACCTGGAGCAAGGCCCGGCCGTTCGTCGACACCAGCACCGTGCCGAACACCCAGACCATCGGCCATCTGATCGTCGCCGACCGGCGCACCGGCACCCTGTACGACTTCTTCGACCGGATCACCTACTCCGACGACCTGAGCACCGTCGTCGAAGCCCGCTACGAGGTGGTCACCTCGACCGACGCCGGAGAGACCTGGAGCGCCCCGGTCATCGTGGCCCGGGACACCTCCGTACCGGAGGTCGACCCGAACGACCCCACCAAACTGCTGCGCGCCGCGTCCACCCTGCCGAGCCCGGCCGTCGACCCCGAGACAGGCACGCTGTACATGGCCTACGAGGGCTCGGACTTCTCCGGTGGAGAGTTCGACTCCGTCCAGCTTGTGCGGTCCACCGACGGCGGACGCACCTGGGGGAGCCCGGAGCTGATCAGCCCCAAGGGCGTTCCGGCCTTCTCACCGTCGATCGCGGTCGACGAGCGGGGCACGGTCGCGCTCACCTACTACGACCTGCGCTTCCTCAAGCCCGGCAACACCACCACCCTGCCCACCGCCTACCAACTGGCCACGCTGCAGCACGGAAACCCGAAGCTCCGGACCGAACGACGGATCTCGCCGGTCTTCGACTGGCTGCAGGCGCCGTTCGCCGGGGGCTACTTCCTCGGCGACTACCAAGGTCTGGTGGCAGACGGCAAGGGAGTACGGGCAGTGCTCACCGTGACCAACTCCGGCGCACCACAGAACCGTACGGACGTGTACACCAGCAGTCTCCCCACCCCCTGACGCACCCGCTGACCGACACGGACGCCGCCCGGCGGGGCGGGCCTGCTGCTCCGGGGTCTCGGGCGTGCCCCACGCGTGCCCCTTCCGTGCCCGGCAGACCGGGAAACCACGCGACCTGGCACTCGAAGATCCAACGCGCCGCCGGTCGCCCGCCCGCCGCGTGCTTCCGGGCCGACTCGGACCGAGCGCGCCCGACGGGTCGGCACAGTCCCTGCGACTCTCCCGGCTACGCCCGCTCGCGCGCGAGCGCCCCGCGGCGCGTGGCTGCGGGGCGCCCTGTGGGGTTCAGTCGACCTGCTCCCCGTCGTGCGTACCGCCCTTGCAGAGGTTGCCCGGCTCATTGATTGCGGGAATTCCGCCGCCCTGCCTGCACTCAGAAGGGGTGACGGACGATGGGGCACCCTGTGCGGCGGTGGCGGTGGCGGCGCCTGTGAGGCCGAGTCCGGCGAGGGCTGCCGTGGCGATGACGGCGGCGAAGATTCGTCGAATGCGCATTTGGTTCCCTTTCACGGATTGCCTCGGTTGGGGCACTAGTCAGCTTGATCTTCACCCATGTGGGTGGCACGTCATGTTGGGCCATTCGGGTGACAGTGCTGTCGGGTGCGGGGTCGGTGACGCGACCCGCCGGACAGGCCCTGGAACGAAGAGACCACCCCGGCCGGATCGGTGGTCTCTTCGTTGTCCCGGAGGGGGCGGCGTCCGCAACCGGCCGCACGCTAAGAGCCGCGTTGACCTGCGGAAACGCGCCCTTGGTGGCGGAGGGTGACCGGACGCTGCGGACGGACGCTATTTTCCCTTGACTCTCAAGTTTTGCCGGGGATGGCTTTTCCGGCGGGGCGGGATCGCGGGCCCGGCTGCCCGCCATCCCCCTGAAAAGCCGTGGTGAACCACGGAGGGCGGGGGAGGCCCGGCGGCACCTGCCGGTGCCCACGTCTGCCGCCTGCCCCTTGGAAGGGAGTGATGGTCAATAGTTGTGGATCAGCATGTTCTCGGTGATCAACTTGGTCGGGTGCGGCGAAAGTAGAGCATCCCTTCGTGGTCCGGTTCGGGGGCAGGGAGGGTGAAGCCGGCGGATTCGACGCAGTTGCGACTGGCGTGGTTGTCGGCGTCGATCCCGCAGAAGAACGTCTGGACATCGCCGACGTCGGGGTGGGTGAGGACGGCTTGGAGGGCGGAGCGGCCGTATCCGTGCCGCCACCGGTCGGGGTCGACCACGTAGGCCAGGCCCATGGCGAGCCGGGGGTCGGCGTCGGACAGGATGGGGCCCTCGGGGCCTTCGCCGTGGTAGCGGACCCAGCGGTCATAGACGTCGCCGCAGATGAACGCGACCGGCGTCCTGGCCTGGTCCAGGCCGATCCACCCGTGGGAGCGCAGCACCGTCACGCCGCGGAAGGCGGTGCCGGGGGTGTGCTGGCTGATCAGCCGCAGCTGACGGTGGATCCAGAAGCGGCCACCCAGGCGCCTTTGGACCTCGGGGTGGTCGAACCAGTGCTCGATCTGGTGCGCCCCGATCTCGGTCAAGGGGTGCAGCCGCACCCGCGGGCTGTCCGGCTGCGTCCGCGAGGGCCGGCTCATGCTGCCGCCTCGCGTTCGACGAGGACACTGTTCTTGAACGTCGCGCCCGCGCGGACCAGGGCGACGAGGTGGGCTCCGGTGACCGAGCGCCGGCGGGCCCGAGCGGACTCGACCAGCTTGAACACCATCGCGCGGGCGGCGGCCGGGCTGCCGGCACCGCGGGTGACCTTGGCGCGGAGCTTGATGCTGGAGAAGGTCGACTCGATCGGGTTCGTGGTGCGCGGGTGGATCCAGTGCTCGGCCGGAAAGTCGTAGAACGCCGGCAGCTCCTCCCGGCCGTCGGTGATCTTGGCGCCGGCCTTGGGGAACTCGGCGCCGTAGGTCGCGCGGCGGCTAGCATCCGGCGCGCGCCCTCGCGGACGATCGCGTCGATCAGAGAGCCGGACTCGGTCGAACCGCCGGCGTTCACAACGCTGAGCACGGGCATGCCTTCCCGACCCGCGCTGCGAACGCGGGCCTACTCGGTGACTGGTCGATCAAGCACCGGGAAAGTACGCCCTTCGCGCGCTCCCGGGGAGCCGATCCACAAGTCCTGAGCATTGCTCAGCTCATTGCCGGGGGAGAGCTGAGCGAAGCCGACGCCAACGGGTCAGGTCGCCCCCGTCCAGGTTGAGGAACTCTGCCCATGGCGCGCTAAGCGTGGCTCTGCGGACCCGAAAGTCCTCCTGAAACGCGTCTGTTGGATTCCCCCGAGTGAAGAGTTCCCCTCAGTGAATCCACGCTTCGCAAACACACCCCCCCAAGCGATTGCTCTCCTGGGATGCGACTCCTCCTTCGTTTGGGCCCCAGGCGCCCAAAATGAACGAGTCAGAAGATTGAATGCTGGATGACTCGCAGGCGTCAATACCCATGGTTTGATAGTTAGTTGAACCGCACATGAATGTCTGTCAGTTCGCTACCCGATCACTGCGCTGCCCAACTCGCACGGTTCGGCGACCCGTGCCCATACTGGAAGAGGACTAGATGTCGGCCACCAGCACCGAGCGGTCTCAGCGCTCGCGGAAGCAGTGGCGGCACGAGAGGGTTTCGCGTCGGCTGAGGTAGTTCTTGGCAAGAGCGCCGAAGATTCGGCGCCCGCCGCAGAAGCGAGCGCTTCGAAGCCCAGTGATACCTGTTGCGAACTGGACTCGTCTTACCCCTGCCTTCCTATCATGCGACCGGCTCGGTACCTACGTAATTCGCAGATGAGGAAACAGGTCAGAAAGGCGATGTCATGTCAGATCGCATTCTCTACTACAGTGCGTCTACCGGGCGTGGGTGCATCGGTTCCGTCAACGCCAGTAACGACCTCGCGGATGAGACTGTCTTCCCTGACGGTAGTTTCGCGACGGACTGGACACAGGTCGCGGCACTCAGCGACGATCACGTTCTGTACTACGCCAAGTCCACCGGGCGCGGGTGCATCGGTTCCGTCAACGCGAACAATAGCCTCGCGGATGAGACTGTCTTCCCCGAGGGTAGTTTCGCTACGGACTGGACACAGATCACGGCACTCAGCGGCGATCGCGCTCTGTACTACGCCAAGCCCACGGGGCGTGGGTGCATCGGTTCCGTCGACGTGGAAAGCGGCAGCCTCACGGATGTCAGGGTCTTCCCTGAGGGTAGTTTCGCGACGGACTGGACACAGGTCACGGCACTCAGTGGCGATCGCATTCTGTACTACGCCAAGTCCACGGGGCGTGGGTGCATCGGTTCCGTCGACACCAACAACGACCTCGCGGATGTCAGGGTCTTCCCTGAGGGTAGTTTCGCGACGGACTGGACACAGATAACGGCACTCAGTGGCGATCGCATTCTGTACTACGCCAAGTCCACCGGGCGTGGGTGCATCGGTTCCGTCAACGCCAACAACGACCTCGCGGATGTCAGGGTCATCCCCGAGGGCGCTTTCGCCACGGACTGGACACAGATCACCTTCCTGCATCCGCCAGAAAAACTGTAGTCACCGTGGGTAGTCGCGCTTTCGTGGCCTTCTGACGCCACTACGCCACAGGTGGCGCGACATCGCGGCCCGGACGCGCCCGAAGTGGAAGTCTCCCTGCCTACTTTGTGCAGGCAGTGAACTTCCCTGCGCATTCACTGCGACCACTTGCAGAAACCCGGTGACAGCCGGACAGCGCCGGACCCTCACCGTGATCTTCGGAGGAGGTCCGGCGCCTTCCTGCGTACGGGCACACCTACTCTGGCGAGCGAAACGCCTCCCCGACAGGGCCGCCCCCCTCGTTCATCGCATCGTCCCCGTGGCCTGGCGCCACGACCTACGGCTGCTGGGTGTGTCCCAGTGGCTCAACTCTGGAGTCCCGGCGCCGGAGGTCGCCGCTCGTGCCGGCCACTCGGTGGACGTCCTTCTGAAGATTTACGCCAAGTGCGTTGGCCGACAGCCTGCCGCGGCGGTGGGCTCACTCTGACTCGGCTCATTGTGTTAGCTGTTGTAAGAGGTCATCTCATTTTGTGAGTCTGCGGTAGCAGATGAGGGTGCAGTCGATGCTCGTGAAGGCGAGGAAGTGGTCGGCCTTGCGTTCGTGGCGGCGGTGGAGTCGGCGGCAGCCGGCGAGCCAGGCCACGGTGCGTTCGATGGTCCAGCGGTGTCGGCCCCTGCGGGCCCGTCGTGGTGCCTGCGGGGGAGCTGGGAGCTGGGCAAGTGGTGGGTTGAGGTGGTGGCGAAAGCCAGTATTGCCTCGGCAGTTGCGAGGTTGCAGCAAAGGGGTGAGGGTGGTAAGGGAACCCATACACAGAGCGCCGAACGGAGCTTCCCCATGCAAGCGAAAAAGGCTGAACTGTACGCACTGGATCTGACCCAAGCACGCTGGATCAAGAGCAGCAAGAGCCCCTACACGACCACCTGCGTCGAGGTAGCGGACCTTGGTGGCGGAGCTGTTGCCGTCCGTGACTCGAACCATCGAGACCTGCCGCCTCTGCGGTTCACCGCAGAAGAATGGGCAGCCTTCCGAGACGGTGTGCGCGAGGGCGAGTTCGGTTAGAACACTTCCGTTCACCAATGCAGCCGGGCCCGGCTGCACATCGGGCTCCTGGTCGAACTACGGGGCTCTCTTTAGCAACGAAAGTGCGGCCATTGCCTTGGTTGACCTGGGGCGACGTCGCCCATGCCAACACCGAGCCGTCACTGCCGGGGCTCTTTTACCCGACTCCGCCCTGCTGCGGGAGTTCATCGCGGAGCTTCTCAGCTCGTAGCGCTGGTCCGCGGGCGCCGGAAGGCGCGGCTAGCGGCTTGCAGCCGCTCAGCGCATTTCGTTGTCTGATGAGCCCCTCTATGTGACAGCTACTGGCAAGGTCCCGGACTGGGGCGGAACCGAGCGAGGAGAGCCGACAGTGATGGCTCGCCGGGCCCCTGGTCGAGTTTGCGGGACAACTCAGCTGGGAGAGGTCGGACCGCCGTCATTCGTCTTGGGTGGCTTTGTGCTGATCGTACTGAGTCCAGGCACGTTCGAGTGTCTCCATGGCCGCCGGAATGGCGCCGCGCTCATCAAGGTAGGTGCGCTGGCCAGGCAGGCCCCTGCGTGAGGGCCAGTCGGGATCGCGCGAGACCTCCCGGGCGAGATCACCGACGGGGTTGTCTTGATCGGCGTGGGTCTTCAACCACGCAGTGAAGCTCCTCGGCTTAGGCATATCCGCATCCTTCCGCTGCCGCGTGGCGTACACACATGAGTGTGTCGGAGGCGTGTCGCGCGTATCGCAGATGGTGCGCGGACAGTGAGAGACAACGAGAAAGAGCGGGAGTCAGTGAGACTGACTCCCGCTCTCTTCTGTCGGCATCTGCCCTGGTCAGCGCTTGATTTCAGCTGATCCTGGGCGAGTGCCCCCGGCAGGATTCGAACCTGCGCACACGGCTCCGGAGGCCGTCTTGAGGTGCAACGGAGTGCCTGGTCAGGGGCCTGCCTACACAGAGACTCGGGCTTCGTGTCCACAGGTGGTCCACAGTGCACGGGCCTCTGTCCCGGCTAACTGCTGCCGGGGTACACCTCTTTGACACTACACAGGTTGTAGAACAACCACGCTCTCGCGGAGGAACTCAGAATCTGACGTCCTCCTTTTCAACTGTCGAGCGATTTTCAGTTCTTGAACGCGCCATCCAGTCAACTCGGCTAGCGCACCCATTACCACATCTGCAGCAATCACAAAGCTTGAAGAGTTTTGAGAACCATGCGCAGAATTGCCAACGATGAAGACAAGGCGACCGTTTTTGGCGATTAGGTCGCGACATTTCCTCAGCGTGGAAAACATGTCGTCAGCATAGCCACGAATAACTTCGCGCCGGCCAGTTGCGTATCGATCATCAGGGATCGCGTTTACAATCGGTTCCACTATCCGATCGACCTCTGAAGCCACAGCGAGATTGCGATACAAAAAATCAAGGTCGAATCGAACGCTGGGATGACTTCTGATGGTCGACAGACGTTGGTTTCGCATGTCCTGTGCCGAGTCGTAGCAGCCCAAGATCCACGCCTCTGCCTTGTACACCTCGGTGTAGTCGATGTTGTTCGGATAAGGCGGGGAAAAGACGATCCAGTCGTACGAATCCTCGCCGACCGAAGGCGGCGGGTTACGGCCGTCACCGAAATGGATATCACCGAATGCAGCCGACGGGTCAGTGAGGGTTAGGTCCTGAGTAGCCGCACTAATGCGCTCGGTGAAGACTGGTAGAGGGGATCGGGGTTCACGCTGTGGGGCATATCGAAGAGCCCGACCATCTCGACGCAACTGACCGCAGGGCTCGACGCTACTAGCGAGACATACCCGCAGGATGGAACGCGCTACCGTGTCATCAACATCGGCGATGGCGTACCTGAGAGCCACGAGGTCTTGCACATTCTGCCTCGGAAAGTATTTCTCGTTATTAATGGTCGACTGCTCCGGAATTGGAACGTCATCAAAACTTGTGTCCTTGAATCGCTCGATGACGGAATCGAATGCAGAGTCGACTCGATCAACTAGCGCAGAGCCCAAAATCCGACCTTGCAATTTTGCAGCGCCCAGCTCCCAAAGAAACGGATTTCTTTCCACGCCCACTGCAGAGACATTTAGTGAGGGATTTGATGCGACGTGGTCGACAGCGCTGAGTAGGGTAGTACCGCTACCTGAAAAAGGGTCGAACACACGGAGGTGCTCCTCCGGAGACGTTCCGTAGTCACTAAGAATCTGGGGAAGCAGAGTAGCCGAGTAAGCTTCTTTCAGGTGAAACCATCGGTGAAAGGGGCGGCTGGAGTTCCCGTTAGGAACCACAAGACGTCCGTAGGCCTGCGAACCGTCACTAACCAGCCAGTTGCGCTGCAGCGACCTGTAGTGCGCAGTCAGTACGTCTGCCTCGGTCTCTGGCATGCCAACTCCCTATATTCAGGCCACGTCTGCGCTTCCCCCTGCCTGGGTGCGGAGCGTGCGTTACAAGACAGGACATGATGCCACGTGACGAGTGCGCCGGTGGGGCGTGGCGGGCCCGAGGCGGCTCCGGAAGCTCTTGCGTTGCGTCGGTGCAGCGGCACTTGATCCCAGATGACCTAGCGAGTCCGTAGTGCCATCGCTACTCTATGCACACCGGCGTACAGCGGGGGTCACCAGGGACAAGGAGAGGCGACGAGTGCGACTGCCACTAATCAAAAAGGTAAACCTCTCCCATTTCAGTCTCTATAGGAACAAAACGGAAAATACCGTACAGTTCGGCGACGGTGTTTTTTGTCTAGTTGGCGCAAATGGACTTGGGAAATCTACTTTCCTGTCAGTCATCAACTACGCCCTCACTGGCATCGTTGCTGCCCCCGACCAGAAGATCCTGTCGATCTCAGAATACTACCGGAACAGCCTGCCGTACTCCGGAGAATATTTCACAGGGCGAGTTCATCAACGGGATCGAGATAGCGCGGAAGTGACTCTCGAATTTTCTGTCGGGGAGCACGAATACAAGGTGACGCGGGGGTTTTTCTCTCCGCAGGCGCTTCAACGGCTAGTTGTCAGTGGCCCTGGCGTTAGCGTCGAGAAGCATGCTAATCCTGAAGATGTGGATGCAGGTACTGAGCTCCATGAGCTCTATACGTCACTAATCCTGCAACACACGGGGCTAGCGCGATTTGAGCAGCTCGTTTTCCTCCAACTATTTTTGCTTACCTTTGACGAGCGCCGGCATCTGCTGTTCTGGGATACGGAGGTTGCGCGATTCGCTCTATATCTGGTATTCGGGCTGGATCCTGCCCAAGCAGATCAAGCTGGAGAGTGGCAAAGGAAAGCGGATAGGCTAGAGTCGCAAGCCCGGAACGCGCAATATGCTGCGACCACTGCCCGCGAGCGCAGAGCTGAATTGCTAGCTCGCGCGGATTCTCCTTTCGAGGTTAATGAGGATCTTGAAGAGCGACTCCAATTGCTGCATCAACGCAAGGATGACCTTGAGACGCGCGTTGATGAAAAAGGGGCACAGGAGAAGGACGCCAAGCTTGCTGTCAGCACGGCAGTAGCGAATCATCATTCGCTGAGCGTGGAGTACAGTCGCTTGTTTGGTGAGCGGTTGACTCCCCACGTTAGACCGATGCAGCACCCTCTCATCGCACGCCTCCTACACGAGAATGAGTGCGGAGTCTGTGGTGCCAAAGAGGTAGATGTCAGTCCTGTTCGTGCTCAGCTTGAGTCTGGCGATTGCCCGCTGTGTCGGACAGCTGTGAGTGAAGCGGGTGACGAAGACCAAACCTTCGTTGACCTTGAAGTGCTCGACGAGCGACTTCGGAAGGCCGGTGAACTGGTACAAGAGCGCCAGGATACTCTCGATCGAATTACACGTGAACTTGCGGCCTTGCGTGTTGAGTATCTATCTGCGGGCGAGGAGCTTGCTCAGTTCGAGGAAGTGAACTCAAGCTACATCTCACGCAAGGATGAGATTAAGGCGCAGTCGGGCATCATTGCGCTGGCTCAGGAGCTTGAGGCGCAGCAGAACGATGCTGCAAGGCGACGCGACGATTTTCGCCATCGCAGAGACGAATATAAGGCACTTCTTGAACCGTTGCAGCGAGAGCTCGCCGAGAAGTATGCAATAGCAGAGCGTGAGTTCGTCCCGAAGTTTCAATCTTTGGCGCATGCATTTCTCGGCCTGGATCTCAGCCTAGTGTTGGAACAGCGGGCTCGCGGTCCTCAGCTAGTAGTGTCAATCGACGGCCATGAGCGGCGGGAATCGAACCAACTCTCTGAGAGTCAGCGCTACTTCATTGATATCGCTCTTCGTATGGCCTTGGCAGAATTTATGGTCGGCGAAGAAGGTACGGCATGCCTCTTCGTCGACACCCCAGAGGGCTCTCTAGACATTGCATACGAGCGCCGAGCCGGTGAAATGTTTGGCGAGTTCGTAGCTCGGGGAAACCGCCTCGTCATGACTGCCAATCTGAATTCTAGCCGTCTAGTCCTCGAACTAGCTCGCACCTGCCGTAGGCAGTTGATGCATGTAGAGCGCATGACTAACTGGGCAGTCCTTTCTGAGGTTCAGGCCGATGCAGAGGATCTATTCGACGAGTCCTACCGGGCAATTCAGGATAGTTTGGATGGCGACGGTCTGTGGTAAAAGCGGTGAATCCAGATGCGTCATTCGACCACCTATTCGTCATCGGTGAGCTGAGCAAAGCCGGTCAGTCGCTGAATCTCGGCGAAGTGCAGATCTTCATTTACCTGGCTTGCATGCTGGGGTTGTATGACGGGCGCCCTGTTGCGAAGTGGGGCTACTCGTTTGTGGCCACTCCCGACTCTTCGCCATTTAGTATCGAGCTGCTTGAGGCTTCTGATTCGCTGATTGCAAGCGGGCTCGTCGCGACTGCCGACGAGTTCATGACGATCTCTGAGCGCGGCCAGAAGGAACTGGACCGGTGGGAGCGTCTTACGAGATTTGCTCCACGCGTTCCCTACCTCCGCGGAGCCACCGGAGCCGCGGTGGCGATGCCGCTCTCTGTTGTCAAGGAGGGCGTGGAGCTTGAGCCGCAGCTCCACAACGCACGTGCACTGCAGCACTCAAGGCATTTGCTGGATGATGCAGGAATCTCGCAAATCTATCGACATTTTCAGGTGCTCGAGTCGTCGCTGGGTAAGAATGTACCCGACTACATGATTCCTGCTGTTGTGTGGCTCAGCTTCCTATTGGAACAGGATGATCAGGGCGGGGCGGCCGGCGGGGGGCTACGTTGAACGATCTGAGTCGGCTGGCGGAAATTGCACAGAACCACTATTTCACTCTGATGATGCGGAAATTTGGCGCGGAAGGGGCAAGTGTTCTACGCAAATTTCTTCCGCATCTGAAGACCGTGCTCAATGTGATCGACTACGAGTCGATAAGCGAGTCGTTGACTGTAGTCTACCGATTTGACGATGGAGTTCTTGGCGTTACAGATCTTCCTTATGTGCTCGAAGAGCCTAGCCAGCTGGCGCTGCACAATTACGGAACGTTGACCGTTGAGGTGCTCGTCGATGGAAGGTTCCGAGTTTGGAAGCGCAGCCATGACCTGGATGTCATTTCGCCGGGCGCCATTGTGTATCGCTATCGCCCTGAATCGGATGAGCGCGTTTGGGTTGATGGGGTCGAAGGTGAAGTGCCGGCCACCATGGCATATACCAGGATCTTTGGGCTTTCCAGGTTTAAAGACCTAGCTCAGTGCCTGGATCATTATGCGGTTCGAATGGCAAGATCCAGTGAATGTCGCATTCTCGCTGCCGTTTGGCGCGAAGAGGGCCGTGTGATGTGGCTCCCTGGCCCTGAGGACCAAATGCGGTTCTCTCTCTATCAACACCTGAAGAGCAGCCTTAGGGAAGGTAATCCAGATATCACACAGGAAACACCGGTTGATCACAAAAATCCGATCGATATTACCGTTAGGTGGGCCAATAGCAACAAGATTGGCCTCATTGAAATTAAGTGGCTCGGGAAGAGCGGCAAGCTTAATCCACCTAAGAAAACCAAAGAATGGTCTGAGCAGCGAGCCCGTGATGGGTTGAGTCAGCTGGCTGACTATCTCGACCGGACCAGAGATCGTGCGGGAACTTTTGACCGTCGTGGTTTTCTTGTTGTATACGACGGCAGACGGGCGATGGTGAAAGACGACACGGTTTCTGTTAGCAGAGAAGACGGTCTGAAGTATCAGGATGCCCACATTGCTTATCCGCAAGATCTGCTAGATCGCCACGACATAGCGACTCCTGTTCGGTGTTTCTGTGAACCAAATTTCAATGCTGGCGTGAGTCCGAGTCGAAACCACTAGGTCGGTGGAACGGCTTTGGGCGGGAGCTGCTTTGGGGCGAGTGATCATGGCCCCTTAAGCTTCCGGCGAGTCGGGCAGTCTGTGGACCTGCCCGTTAAAGCACGACGTTGGGGCCATGATCTTAGAGGCTCGCCCCAAAGTGGCTGCCTAAAGCCGTGGAGCCGACCGCCCCAGCCACAGAGGGTGTCTCCCACTTCATGCCCGCTGCCGCCGAGCGCGCCGCCTGGCGCGGCCAGCCGGGGCGGAGACAGGAGGCAGGCCGCGCCGCAGAGGCGGCGCGCGCCCGCGCCGTGCGCGGGCCTTGATGAAGTAGGGAAAGTTCTACCGCGCCTCTGGCGATCAGCATGTCCTACTTCGCTTGATGCTTGACGTGTTGACGTCACTTGATGCTTGACGGTTCCGTCCTCGGCTTTGCTGTCCGTGAGGGCTTTCGCGGAGGG
>NZ_JBHXSK010000064.1:0-60553 GCF_042716195.1 Streptomyces sp. NPDC058683 | reverse complement strand
CCCCTGAAGGGGCGCTCGTGCAGCGCCCCTTCAGGGGCGCGGGGCCGCAGCCTAGTCCTCGAACCCCTCCGCCACCCTGCGTTCGCGCAGCTCGCGGATCTCCCGCCTTCGCGCCAGCCGGTGCGTGCGCCTGATCTGGGCCTCCTGGTAGCGCCGGCGGTCCCTGTCGGTCTCCGCGATCACCGGCGGTACCCGGCGCGGCTTGCCGTCGGCGTCGACCGCCGCGAAGACCAGGTAGGCCGAGCCGACCTGGGTGGCCGGGTTCGATTCGTTCCAGCGCTCGGCCAGGACCCGCACGCCCACCTCCATGGACGTCCGGCCGGTCCAGTTGACCTGCGCCTTGACATGGACCAGGTCGCCGACGCGGACCGGCTCCAGGAACGCCATCTCGTCCATGGAGGCGGTGACGGCGGGACCGCCCGAGTGGCGGCCGGCGACCGCGCCCGCCGCGTCGTCGACGAGCTTCATGATCACGCCGCCGTGCACCGTGCCGAGGAGGTTGGTGTCGTTGTGGGTCATGATGTGGCTCAGGGTGGTCCGGGACGCGGACGTGAGCTTGCCGGGTATATCGGATTCCGCCTCGGGGGCCTGGTCTGTCATGGCCCCTACCTTATGACGAAGCGACAATCGCGGAATTTGTGTCGGGTTCGCAACAGCGGTGCCCTGATTTTCCTACGACCCTTGTAAGAGGTACAGGCGCTGCCTGCACACTGGGGCCCATGAACGAATGGCCCGAGGGACGGTCGAACGACAACCGCGGCAACCGGTACGGACGCGGTAGCGCCAGCGCGCAGCCTGAGGGCGCCCGCGTGATGCGCCAGGTACGACGCGGGGAGCCGTCGGCGCCGCCGTACGGCGCGCCGCAGCAGGGCGGCGGCGGCTACGCCGGCGTCCCCCAGCAGCCGGCGTACGGCAACGGGTACGACGACGGCTCCGGGTACGACAACGGGTACGACAACGGCTACAACACCGGCCAGGTGTACGGCGGCGGCCCCGGGGGCGGGGGACCCGGCGGCACCCGTGAGCGCGGCCCGCGTCCGGCTCCGAACTGGCGCAAGCGGATCAAGTGGACGGCGATCGTCGTCCTGAGCGTGCTGATCGTCACATCCGTCTCCACCTACTTCTGGGCCGACTCCAAGCTGCACCGGGACGTCGACCTGTCGACGGTCATCGACCGTCCCGCGGCCGGCGAGGGCACCAACTACCTGATCGTCGGTTCCGACAGCCGCAAGGGCATGTCGGACGAGGAGAAGAAGAAGCTGCACACGGGGTCCGCCGAGGGCCAGCGCACGGACTCGATGATGATCCTGCACGTCGGCGACAACGGCGACACGCTGATCTCCCTCCCCCGCGACTCGGACGTGGAGATCCCCTCCTACAAGGGGTCGACGTCCGGCAAGGTCTACCAGGGCACCGGCCGGCACACGAAGCTGAACGCGGCCTACGCCGAGGACGGCCCGACCCTGCTCGTGCGCACGGTCGAGTTCAACACCGGGCTGCACATAGACCACTACGTGGAGATCGGCTTCGCCGGCTTCGCGGACATCGTGGACGCGGTCGGCGGGGTCACGATCGACATCGACAAGGGCTTCACGGACAAGTACTCGGGCGCCGACTTCAAGGCGGGCAAGCAGACCCTGAACGGCGAGGAGGCCCTCGCCTTCGTCCGCACCCGGCACGCCTTCGCCGCGTCCGACCTCCAGCGCACCAAGAACCAGCAGAAGTTCCTGGCCGCGCTGGCCCACCAAGTGGCCACCCCGTCGACGGTCCTGAACCCCTTCAAGCTCTACCCGACGCTCGGCGCGGGCCTGGACTCCCTCACCGTCGACAAGGACATGAGCCTGTGGGACCTGGCCTCGATGTTCTTCGCGATGAAGGACGTCAACGGCGGTGACGGCACCTCGATGAACATGCCGGTCTCCGGCTCCTCGGGCGGCAACCTCGTCTGGGACAAGGCGAAGGTCAAGACCCTGGTCGACGAACTGAAGAACGACCAGAAGGTCACCGTCACCAGCGACTGAGGCCGGTCGTACGCGGTTCAGGGGCACCCCGGCGGGGTGCCCCTGAGCCGTCTCAGCGGGGTGTCACATGGACGCGCCCGCCATCGACCGGCACATCTCGGCGCAGCGGCGACACGCGTCGGCACAGCGCTTCATCTGCGGGTCGTCCGGCATGGACATACACGCCTCGGCGCACATGTCGCACGCCTTGGCGCACATCGCGCACATCTCGGCCGACAGGGGCGAGCGCCGCATCATCATGTCGGCGCACATCCGGGTCATCTCCGAGCAGTCCATCAGCGCCCGCATGATCCTCATGTGGGCCTGGCCGCCGTCCATGGACATGCAGGAGCTCATGGTCTCCTCGCACATCGTGTGGGTGGCCATGCACGCGTTGACGCACTCCTGCATCTGCTTGCTCATGGCGGTCATGGGTCCGGTCTGGGTCATGGCTCCTCCAGGGGAGAGGGGAAGGGCCCGGGGCAGGCCCCGTTCGTCTTCCTTCTAAGCCCGACCGAGCGGTAGCGCCATTCGGCGACAGCCGGACGCCTGTCGGCCATACGGCTCCGACCTGTACGAACGCCGCCCGGCCGCGGCCTGTCCGACGCGGGGATCGCCACGGCGCGGTCCGCGGCGGCAGCGAAAAGGCGCCCCGCGGGGCGCCTTTCCAGAAGTGCTGAACTCCCTTGCCGTTACGGCAGGTTCCGGGCCATGACGATCCGCTGGACCTGGTTCGTGCCCTCGTAGATCTGGGTGATCTTGGCGTCGCGCATCATGCGCTCGACCGGGTAGTCGCGGGTGTAGCCGTAGCCGCCGAGGAGCTGGACGGCGTCCGTGGTGACCTCCATGGCGGTGTCGGAGGCGAAGCACTTCGCCGCCGCGCCCTGGAAGGTGAGGTCGCTGTCGCCGCGCTCGGAGGCGGCCGCGGCCTGGTAGGTGAGGGCACGGGCCGCGGCGATCTTCATGGCCATGTCGGCGAGCATGAACTGGATGCCCTGGAAGTCGCCGATCGGCTTGCCGAACTGCTTGCGCTCCTGGACGTAGCCCTTGGCGTAGTCCAGCGCACCCTGCGCCACGCCCAGCGCCTGGGCGGCGATGGTGATGCGGGTGTGGTCCAGGGTCTTCATCGCCGTCGCGAAGCCGGTGCCCTCCGCGCCGATCATGCGGTCGGCGGGGATACGGACGTTGTCGAAGTAGACCTCACGGGTCGGCGAGCCCTTGATGCCGAGCTTCTTCTCCGGGGCGCCGAAGGAGACGCCCTCGTCCGACTTCTCGACGACGAACGCGGAGATGCCCTTGGAGCGCTTGGCCGGGTCGGTCACGGCCATGACGGTGTAGTAGTCGGACACGCCCGCGTTGGTGATCCAGCGCTTCACGCCGTTGAGGACGTAGTCGTCGCCGTCGCGGACCGCCTTCGTCTTCATGCCGGCCGCGTCGGAGCCCGCCTCCGGCTCGGAGAGGCAGTACGAGAACATCGCGTCGCCCTTGGCCAGTGGCGCCAGGTACTTCTTCTTCAGGTCCTCGGACCCGGAGAGGATCACCGGGAGCGAGCCCAGCTTGTTCACGGCGGGGATGAGGGAGGAGGAGACGCAGGCGCGGGCCACCTCCTCGATCACGATGACCGTGGCGAGCGCGTCGGCGCCGGCACCGCCGTACTCCTCGGGGACGTGCACGGCGTGCAGGTCGTTGGCAACCAGCGCGTCGAGGGCCTCCTGAGGGAAGCGGGCCTCCTCGTCCACCGCGGCCGCGTACGGGGCGATCTTCGCCTCGACCAGCGCACGGACGACGTCGCGGAGCATGTCGTGCTCCTCGGACGGGCGGTACAGGTCGAAGTCAGCCGATCCGGCCAAGGTCTCTCACTCCAGACACAGTGGTGCTGACGCTAATTACTGTTAAGTAACTCAAAGTTTAGAGCGCGGCCCACGGAACGGTGACGTGAGGTACGCGACAGCGGGAAAGTTGCCCGCAGGAGGGCCCGGTTATGCTCGGCCCCGCAGCAGCACAAACGTCCCCGAGCTGGAGCATTCCATGAGCCTCAAGATCACTGTGATCGGCACCGGCTATCTCGGCGCCACGCATGCCGCGGCCATGGCGGAGCTCGGCTTCGAAGTACTCGGCCTCGACGTCGTACCCGAGAAGATCGCCATGCTGGAGCGCGGCGAGACTCCCATGTACGAGCCGGGGCTCGACGAGTTGCTGCGCCGGCACGTGGCGGGCTTCGAGGGCTCCTCCGGGCGGCTGCGCTTCACCACCGACTGGGCCGAGGTCGGCGCCTTCGGGGATGTCCACTTCGTCTGCGTGAACACCCCGCAGAAGCACGGCGAGTACGCGTGCGACATGTCGTACGTCGACTCCGCGATCACGTCGCTGGCCCCGCATCTCACCGGGCCGGCGCTCGTCGTCGGCAAGTCGACCGTGCCGGTCGGCTCGGCGGAGCGGCTGGCCACCTACCTCGCCGAGAACGCACCCGCGGGTGCCGATGCCGAACTGGCCTGGAACCCGGAGTTCCTGCGGGAGGGCTTCGCCGTCCAGGACACCCTGCACCCCGACCGGATCGTGGTCGGCGTGCGCAGCGAGCGGGCCGAGAAGCTGCTGCGCGAGGTGTACGCGACGCCGCTGGGCGACGACACGCCGTTCGTGGTGACCGACTTCCCGACCGCCGAGCTGGTGAAGACGGCCGCGAACTCCTTCCTGGCGACCAAGATCTCCTTCATCAACGCCATGGCCGAGGTGTGCGAGGCCGCGGACGGCGATGTGGCCAAGCTGGCCGAGGCGATCGGGCACGACGACCGGATCGGGAAGAAGTTCCTGCGCGCCGGGATCGGGTTCGGCGGCGGCTGCCTGCCGAAGGACATCCGGGCGTTCATGGCCCGCGCGGGCGAGCTGGGCGCCGACCAGGCGCTGACCTTCCTGCGCGAGATCGACTCCATCAACATGCGGCGCCGGGGACAGATGGTCGAGATGGCCCGGGAGGCACTGGGGGGCGGGTCGTTCCTCGGGAAGCGGGTCGCGGTGCTCGGCGCGACGTTCAAGCCGGACTCGGACGACGTACGGGACTCGCCGGCGCTGAACGTCGCCGGGCAGATCCATCTGCAGGGCGGGCAGGTGACGGTGTACGACCCGAAGGGGATGGAGAACGCCCGGCGGTTGTTCCCGACGCTGGGCTACGCGGACGCCGCGCCGGACGCCGTGCGGGGGGCGCATGTCGTGCTGCACCTGACCGAGTGGCGGGAGTTCAGGGAGCTGGATCCGGCCGCGCTGGGTGCGGTGGCCTCGGAGAAGGTGATCCTCGACGGGCGCAACGCGCTGGAGCCGGAGGTCTGGCGGCGGGCGGGGTGGACGTACCGGGCGATGGGGCGGCCGACCGCCTAGAGCCTGACGGGGGCGCTACAGCTCAGGGCGTCAGGACGACACCGGTTCGGCCGAGGCTCAGTCGGCCGAACCGGTGCCTTGTGGCATTCTGCACCACGCGGCACAGGTGTGGCCGGTGAACTGCCTGTGCCTTACTTGTCCTTGGCCCGGTACCGGCGCATCTTCGCGCGCGCCCCGCACACCTGCATCGAGCACCAGCGGCCGCGTCCCGCCGGGCTGCGGTCGTAGTACGCCCAGTGGCAGGTGTCGTCCTCGCAGGCCTTGAGGCGCGTCCAGGTGCCCTCCACCAGGGCCGTGGCGACGGCGGCGGCGATCCGGGAGAGCAGCGGGGCCGCGTCGCCGGGGACGAGGGCCGCCGCGCCGTCGGCAGGGTCGACGGCGACATACAGGGGGGCGCCCGCGAGCAGTTCTCCCAGCGGGGTCACCTCACGGTGCGGGGGGTGGCCGGCGTGGGCGAGCAGGGTGGCGCGCAGCGACTCGCGCAGGGCGCGCGCGGGTGGGAGTCCGGCCTCCGTGACGCCGAGGCGCGCCCTGCCGGCCGGCGTGTCGAGCGCGTCGGCGCCCGACTCGATGTCCAGCGTGTTGACCAGGGCCTCGACCAGGGCCAGGCCGCCCGGCGCGGGCGATCTCTCACTCATCCCTGCCAGCTACCTCCCGAATTACCTTGCGAGGTTACCTCCACTACGGCAGCATGCGGTAACGGTGACCGGTTACCCGGCCCTACAGGTAACAGGCACCTCGGACTTCGAGGAGGAAGTCATGGCTCTCGCCAAGCTCGGTGTCGTCGTCCTGGACTGCCCCGACCCGTCCGCGCTCGCCGGTTTCTACGCGGCGGTGCTGGGCGGCAGCGTCGAGGGGGACGAGGAGTGGGTGGACCTGACGGTGCCCGGCGGGCAGGCGCTGGCCTTCCAGAAGGCGCCCGGTCTCGTGCCGCCGAAGTGGCCCGCGCCCGGCGATTCCCAGCAGTTCCACCTGGATCTGGTGGTGGACGACCTGGACGCGGCCGAGAAGGGGGTGCTGGAGTTGGGCGCGAAGCCACTGGACGCGGCGGACAGGTCGCGCGGCTTCCGGGTGTACGCCGACCCTGCGGGGCACCCGTTCTGTCTCTGCGCCTGCTGACCAGGGAGGACTCATGGCGATCGTCGCCCGTCTGCGCAACGTAGTGATCGACTGCCCCGACCCGCTCGCACTGGCCGGCTTCTACGCCGCCGTGGCCGGGGGTACCCCGGTGGCCGAGGACGACGAATGGGTCGTACTGCAGGTACCGGACGGACCGCGGCTGGGCTTCCAGCGGGTGGCGGGGTACACGCCGCCCGAGTGGCCGCGGGCCGACCGCAACGGCCAGCAGTTCCATCTCGACTTCGACGCGGGGTCCACCTGGGAGGAGGTCGACGCGGCGCACGAGAAGGTGCTGGCGGCGGGGGCGCGCCCGCTGGATCTGGAGGACCGGGAGAAGAAGGACTTCCAGGTGTACGCCGATCCGGCCGGCCATCCCTTCTGTCTGTGCCGGATCCCCTGATCACGCCGTCCGGACCGGGCGGGCTCACGCCTCCGGGTCGGCCGCAGTGGCGGGGGTCGGTTCGCGGCGGCGTTGGGCCGCGCGGGCGGTGAAGTCGGCGCTGCGTAGCACTCGCTGGACGTTTTCCCAGGTCAGCAGGGACAGCTCGGTCTCGGACCAGCCTCGTCGGAGCAGTTCGGCGATCAGGTGCGGATAGCGGGAGGCGTCGGCGAGGTCGCGCGGGTGCGCGGCTCCGGTGTCGTAGCTGCCGGACAGGGCGACGCACTCGGGGCCGGTCACGATCCGGACGTGGTCGAGGTGGTCGGCGACGTCGGGGACGGTCGGCCCGGACTGCTCGGCGGTCAGCGGCACCATGCACAGGCCCTGCTGCTCGCCCAGCTGCACGAGCAGTGCGTCGGAGAGGTTGGCGGGGTGCGGGCGTACGGCCGCGGCGGCGGAGCGGGTGCACAGGACCGGCGTCTTGGACAGGGCGAGCACCCGGGCGAGGACGGGCTCCGGGGCGCCGGACAGGTCGGCGAGCACGCCGAGCCGGTTCATCTCGCGGATCACCTCCTCACCGAACCGGGTCAGCCCCTCCCGGTCCGCCCAGGCGGCCCCGGCCAGGGAGAGCACGCGCAGGCCGAGGGAGTTCAGGACGCGCAGGATGCCGAGGGAGTCGTCGAGGGCGGCGGCGGAGGCGGGGCCGAGCACCACGGCGACCCGGCCGCAGTGGCGGGCGTCGATGATCTGCCCGGCGGTGCGTACCAGCCGGAGCCCCTCCGGGTGCCTGCCGACCACCCGGCGCGCCAGGTCCAGCTGTTCCAGGGTGGCCCCCACGGCCCGGCCGCCGCGCTCCTCCTCCGGCAGGTCCAGCGACCAGAACAGCGCGCCCACGTGCCCTTCGCGCAGCCGGGGCACGTCCGTGTCCACGGCCGCCTCGCCCAGTTCCAGGTCGTACCAGGGCAGCGGCCCGAGCGCCCGCGGCAGCCCGCTGTAGCCGTCCGCGACCGGGTGCGCGGCCAGCAGGACCTGGGCCCGTTCCAGGAACTCGGCGTGGGACACCACCGGGAACGGGTCGTCCGGGATGCTGTCGTCCTCGCCGACCTCGGTCGTGGTGGGACTGTCGTGGAGGTCGGCCATTGCGGGCTCCGTACGTCGTCGTGAGCTACGTCGTGATGGGGCTGTAGCCCACCGTCGCACGGCCGCCCGGGAGGGTTCCTGGTGGACGGGGCGTTCGGGGGTACGGCCGCCCGCACGGCGCGGGTGACGGAGCCGGTGGCCGCCGGCATCGGGGCGGACCGGGCGGGGCCGACGGTCGCACCGCTCGCCCCGCCCCGTCCCGCCGGTCAGCCGTCCAGCTGGGAGATGGTCGCGTTCGACGGCCCCCGCGTCCCCTGGAGGTCCCGGGCCACGTCCTCCGCCGCGCCCAGGACGCGGACCGCGTTCTGCCAGGTGAGCTTGGCCAGGTCGGGACGGGACCAGCCGCGGTCGAGGAGTTCGGCGATCAGGTTGGGGTAGCCGGAGACGTCGTTCAGGCCGTCGGGGGTGAAGGCCGTGCCGTCGTAGTCGCCGCCGATGCCGATGTGGTCGATGCCGGCGGTCTCGCGCATGTGGTCGAGGTGGTCGGCGACCGTGGCCGCCGTCGCGACCGGGCGGGGATGGCTCTCCTCGAAGGCCCGGTGGACCTTCATCGCGTCCTCGGTGGTGTCGAGGTGGTGGAAGCCGTGCGCGCGCATGTTGTCGTCGGCCGCCGCCGTCCAGTCGACCGCCGCCTGGAGCACGAACTTCGGTACGAACGTCACCATCGCCACGCCGCCGTTGGCGGGGAGGCGTTCGAGGACGTCGTCCGGGATGTTGCGGGGGTGGTCGCAGACGGCCCGGGCGGAGGAGTGCGAGAACACCACCGGGGCGGTGGTGGTGTCCAGCGCGGCCCGCATGGTCGTCGGGGCCACGTGGGAGAGGTCCACCAGCATGCCCAGGCGGTTCATCTCCCGCACCACCTCGCGGCCGAAGGCGGACAGACCGCCCACGTTCGGCTCGTCCGTCGCCGAGTCCGCCCAGTCGTTGTTGTCGTTGTGGGTGAGCGTCATGTAGCGCACGCCGAGGGCGTACAGGCCACGCAACGTGCCCAGCGAGTTGTCGATGGAGTGGCCGCCCTCCGCGCCCATGAGGGAGGCGATCCGGCCCTCGGCGCGCGCCGCCTCCATGTCGGCGGCCGTCAGCGCGGCCCGCAGATCGGCCGGGTAACGGGCGATCAGCTGCCGTACGCAGTCGATCTGTTCGAGGGTCGCCGGGACCGCGCCCGGCAGGTCCGAGCGGACGTACACCGACCAGAACTGCGCGCCCACTCCGCCCTCGCGCAGGCGCGGGATGTCGGTGTGCAGATGCGCGTTCTGGTGGCCGGCGATGTCACGGGCGTCGAGGTCGTAGCGGACCTGCTCGCGCAGTGCGTAGGGCAGGTCGTTGTGGCCGTCGACGACCGGGAACTCGCGTAGCAGGGACCGGGCTTCGTCGAGAGAGGTCATTGCGTGTTACTTCCCGGAGTCCTACTTGCCGAAGCCGAAGCCGTTGGAGCCGCCCTCGACCTTCGACCGCAGGCGCTTGCCCTTCTCGGTCGCCTGGTCGTTGAGGTCCTGCTGGAAGTCCCGCATCCGGGCCAGCAGGTCCTCGTCGTGCGTGGCCAGGATGCGGGCGGCCAGCAGGCCGGCGTTGCGGGCGCCGGCGACCGAGACCGTGGCGACCGGGACGCCGGCCGGCATCTGCACGATCGACAGCAGGCTGTCCATGCCGTCGAGGTACTTCAGCGGGACCGGGACGCCGATGACCGGGAGGGGGGTGACGGAGGCGAGCATGCCCGGGAGGTGGGCCGCTCCCCCGGCACCCGCGATGATCACTTTCAGACCGCGCCCGGCGGCTTGCTCGCCGTACGTCACCATCTCGCGCGGCATGCGGTGCGCGGAGACGACGTCGACCTCGTACCCGATCTCGAACTCGTCCAGGGCCTTCGCGGCGGCCTCCATGACGGGCCAGTCGGAGTCCGAACCCATGACGATGCCAACAACAGGGCTCATTCGGTGATCGTGCCTCTCAGGTAGCCGGCAGCGTGACGTGCGCGTTCGAGAACGTCGTCCAGGTCGTCGCCGTAGGTGTTGACGTGGCCGACCTTGCGGCCGGGCTTCACGTCCTTGCCGTACATGTGGATCTTCAGTTTGGGGTCGCGGGCCATGCAGTGCAGGTACGCGGAGTACATGTCGGGGTAGTCGCCGCCGAGGACGTTGACCATGACCGTCCACTTGGCGCGGGGCCGCGGGTCGCCCAGGGGCAGGTCGAGAACCGCCCGCACATGGTTGGCGAACTGGCTGGTGATCGCGCCGTCCTGGCTCCAGTGACCGGAGTTGTGCGGGCGCATCGCCAGTTCGTTGACGAGGATGCGGCCGTCGCGGGTCTGGAACAGCTCGACGGCCAGATGGCCGACCACGCCCAGCTCCTTGGCGATCCGCAGCGCCATCTCCTCGGCCCGCAGGGCCAGGGACTCGTCGAGACCGGGGGCGGGGGCGATGACCGTGTCACAGACGCCGTTCACCTGCTGGGACTCGACCACCGGGTAGGCGACGGCCTGGCCGTGCGGGGAGCGCACGACGTTGGCGGCCAGCTCGCGGACGTAGTCGACCTTCTCCTCGGCGAGGACGGGCACGCCGGCCCGGAACGGGTCGTTGGCCTCCTCGGCGGTCTCCACGACCCAGACGCCCTTGCCGTCGTAGCCGCCGCGGACCGTCTTGAGGACGACGGGGAAGCCGTCGCCCTCGGCCGCGAACCGGACCACGTCCTCCGGGTCGGCCACGATCCGGTGGCGCGGGCAGGGGATGCCGATCGCGTCGAGCTTCGCCCGCATCACGCCCTTGTCCTGGGCGTGCACCAGAGCGTCGGGGCCGGGGCGCACGGGGATGCCGTCCGCCTCCAGGGCCCGCAGGTGCTCGGTGGGCACATGCTCGTGATCGAAGGTGATCACGTCGCAGCCGCGCGCGAACGCGCGCAGTGTCTCCAGGTCGCGGTAGTCGCCGATGACGACATCGCTCACCACCTGGGCCGCGGAATCCTGAGGGGTGTCACTGAGGAGCTTGAACCTGATGCCCAACGGGATGCCCGCTTCGTGCGTCATACGCGCGAGCTGGCCCCCGCCGACCATGCCGACTACCGGGAACGTCACGCCCCCAGAGTATCGGCCGCGCCACGGTGGCCGGTTTCCGCGCCCGCGACCAGGGCTCTTACCTGACGCTTCGCCGTCTCTTGTCCCGCTTTTCCGGTGCTCTTTCCAAGCCGTTCCCGACCTGTGTCGTCATCCACAGGCGTGGGACATACTGGGTCGTTAGCATGGCTGGGTCGCCAATACCTACGGACGGGAGCCCGCACAACCATGGAACGTGGTTCCTCGGGGCTGCAACGGCTCGTACGCGAGGTCGTCAAATTCGGCGCCGTCGGCGGGGCCGGCATTCTCGTCAATCTCGGCGTCTTCAACCTGGTCCGGCACCTCACCGAGCTTCCGGTGGTGCGGGCGAGCGTGATAGCCACCGTCGTCGCCATTGTCTTCAACTACCTCGGCTTCCGCTACTGGACGTACCGGGACCGTGACAAGGGCGGCCGCACCAAGGAACTCACCCTGTTCCTGCTGTTCAGCGCGGTCGGCCTGGTGATCGAGAACGGTCTGCTGTATCTGGCGACCTACGGCTTCGGCTGGGACAGCCCGCTGCAGAGCAACGTCTTCAAGTTCGTCGGCATCGGCGTGGCGACCCTGTTCCGCTTCTGGTCGTACCGCTCCTGGGTGTTCAAGGCGCTGCCGGCCCGTGAGACGGTCGCCGACGCGGAGGCGATCCTGGAGCACGCCGCCGACTCCCCGGAGCCCAAGCCCAAGCAGCGGGTCTTCTGATCATTCGTCCTAGCGGACCGTCGGCTGGTCGTCGTCCGGCTGCTTGTGGGTCGGCGGGGTGCGGGACAGGAACAGGCCGAACACCGGCGGCTGGGCCTGGAGCAGTTCCAGACGGCCGCCGTCGGCCTCCGCGAGGTCGCGGGCGACGGCCAGCCCGATCCCGGTGGAGTTGCGGCCACTGATCGTCCGCTCGAAGATGCGGTTGCCGAGGTCGGCGGGCACCCCGGCCCCCTCGTCCGTCACCTCCACGACCGCCTGGTTACCGGTGACCCTGGTCCGCAGGGCGACCGTGCCGCCGCCGTGCATCAGCGAGTTCTCGATCAGTGCGGCCAGCACCTGGGCGACCGCGCCCGGCGTGCCCACCGCCCGCAGATGCCGCTTGCCGGAGCTGACGATCGCCCGGCCGTAGCTGCGGTAGGCGGGCCGCCACTCGGCGAGCTGCTGCTGGATGACCTCGTCGAGGTCGAAGGTGACGGCGGAGCCGGTGCGCGGGTCGCGGGAGTTCGTCAGCAGCCGCTCCACGACATCGGTCAGCCGCTCCACCTGCGTCAACGCCACGTTCGCCTCCTCCTTCACGGTGTCCGGGTCGTCGGTGAGGGTGATCTCCTCGAGCCGCATGGACAGCGCGGTCAGCGGGGTGCGCAGCTGGTGGGAGGCGTCGGCGGCCAGCCGCCGCTCGGCGGTGAGCATCCGCCCGATCCGCTCGGCGGAGGAGTCCAGCACGTCGGCGACCCGGTCCAGCTCCGGGACGCCGTACCGCTTGTGCCGGGGGCGCGGGTCGCCGGAGCCCAGCCGCTCGGCGGTCTCGGCGAGGTCGGTGAGCGGGGAGGCGAGCCGGTTGGCCTGCCGGATGGCCAGCAGCACGGCGGCGATCACGGCGAGCAGCGCGACCGCCCCGATGATCAGCAGCGTCCGGCCGACCTCCCGGGTCACCGTGGACCGCGGCTCCTGGACGGTGACCGTCTCGCCTTCCTCGCCGTCGGCGGTGTAGTGGATGACATCGCCCTCGGGCTTGACCCCGAGCTCGATCGGCGCCTTGCCCGGGATCCGGATGACGGCGTACTGGTCCTTGCCGACCTGGCTGTGCAGTATCTCCGCGGTGACGTCCTCGTCCCCGAGGATGCGGCTGTCGACGATGCTGGCGAGCCGGAGCGCCTCGGAGTCCACCCGCTCCTGGGCACTGTTGCTGATGGTCCGGCTCTCGACGATCACCAAGGAGACGCCGAACACGGCAATGACGACGAGCACGACGGCGAGGGTGGACTGGATCAGACGACGACGCACGGCACTCTCCGGGACATGACGGCTTCAGCGCCCCGAAAGGGGCGCGGGGCCGTTACATTTGCGGCTCCGCCGCGTGGGCGCGACCAGCCCACCACGACGGCCAGTCGCGCACACCGCATCAGCCACCCACGGCGCGACGCGCGTAGCCGACCTAGCTCTTCTCGAAACGGAACCCGACACCACGCACCGTAGCGATGTACCGCGGGTTCGCCGCATCGTCGCCGAGCTTCTTCCGCAGCCACGAGATGTGCATGTCGAGCGTCTTGGTCGACGACCACCACGTCGTGTCCCAGACCTCCCGCATCAGCTGGTCACGAGTAACCACCCGCCCGGCATCCCGCACCAGCACCCGCAGCAGGTCGAACTCCTTCGCGGTGAGCTGGAGTTCCTCGTCCCCCATCCACGCCCGGTGCGACTCGACGTCGATCCGCACACCGTGCGTGGCCGGCGGCTGCGCGGGCTCCGCGGCGCCGCGGCGGAGCAGCGCCCGTACCCGGGCGAGCAGTTCGGCGAGCCGGAACGGCTTGGTGACGTAGTCGTCGGCACCCGCGTCCAGGCCGACGACGGTGTCCACCTCGTCGGCCCGCGCGGTAAGGATGAGGATCGGTACCGCGTGGCCCTCGGCACGCAGCCGGCGCGCCACCTCCAGGCCGTCCATGCCGGGCAGCCCGAGGTCCAGCACGACCAGGTCGATGCCGCCCTGCATTCCGGCGTCGAGCGCGGTGGGTCCGTCCTCGCGCACCTCGACCTCGTAACCTTCCCGGCGCAGTGCGCGGGCCAGCGGCTCCGAAATGGACGCGTCGTCCTCGGCGAGCAGTACACGGGTCATGAGGTGATGGTAGTCCGATTACGCGCTGTGCCGGGGTGTGATCGGCACCAGGGATTCTTACCTTGGGGCACAGTGGTACGAACCTGTGAGCGAGAGGTGAGATCGTGGAGGGACCTTCGAAAGCGGGCACACGGTTCCCCCGACACCTGTGATCCGTGTCTCAAGTCCTTCCATATACGGCAGTGTCCTGACGTACAGTGACGTGAACGCCTCTAGTACACCCGGGGACCTTTGGTGGGCTTCTTGACACTGAAGGTCTCTTTTGTGTGCGGGTCGGCCCCGGCCGGCCTTGAAAGGAATGACCTCTGGCCGGGCTCCGGACGCGACACAGCGTCACGGAGCGTGGATCCCGGTGGTCGCCGTCCGCCGCTCCGTGATCCGGGGCGGACTCCCCCTGGGCGTGGGGTGGACGGTCCGACCCGCCGGTGCCGGCCGCTCCCCCCACGGGCGCGCACAGCCCCACCGCGCGTCCCGACCAGCAAGGAACGACCCATGGCGTCCAGCCTGACGAAGGACTCGGTCCGACCGGGCACCCCCGGTTCCGATAAGACCTTCTTCGGCCACCCCCGCGGACTGGCCACTCTCTTCATGACCGAGATGTGGGAGCGCTTCTCCTACTACGGCATGAAGGCCCTGCTCCCGCTGTACCTGGTCGCTCCCGGCGGCCTGCACATGAGCGCGGCCACGGCGACGGCGATCTACTCCGTGTACCTGTCGCTCGTGTACCTGCTCGCCCTGCCGGGCGGCTGGTTCGCCGACCGTGTCCTCGGCCCCCGTAAGACGGTCGCCGTCGCGGGCGTGATCATCATGCTCGGCCACCTGACGCTGGCGCTGCCCAGCTCCGGTACCTTCTTCGCGGGCCTCGGCCTGGTCGCCATAGGCTCAGGTCTGCTGAAGGCCAACATCTCCACGATGGTCGGTCACCTGTACGACGGTCCGGACGACCCGCGCCGTGACGGTGGCTTCACGCTCTTCTACATCGGCATCAACGTCGGCGCGTTCGCCGCGCCGCTGGCCATCGGCACGGTCGGCGAGAACTACAACTGGCACCTCGGCTTCGCGCTGGCCGCGCTCGGCATGGCGCTGGGCCTGGCCCAGTTCCTGCTCGGCACGCGGCACCTGAGCTCGCGTTCGGACATCGTCCCGACGCCGCTGTCTGCCGCGGAGAAGAAGGCGACGCTCACGAAGGCCGGTCTGTGGGCCGCCGTCGCCGTGGTCTTCTACGTCGTCGTGGGTGTCTCCGGCGTCTACACGCTGAACTGGCTGCTGGTCCCGATCACGATCGCCGGTCTGCTGATCCCGGTCGTCGTCATCGCCCGCATCAAGCGCGACAAGGACCTGGACCGCGCCGACCAGTCCAAGATGAGCGCGTACATCTGGTTCTTCGTGGCCGCCGCGGTCTTCTGGATGATCTACGACCAGGGTGGCTCGACGGTCTCCCTGTTCGCCGAGGCCTCCGCGCGGAACACCGTCTTCGGCTGGGAGTTCCCGGTCTCCTGGTACCAGTCCGTCAACCCGGTCATGATCATGGCGTTCGCGCCGGTCTTCGCCTGGGCGTGGCTGGCGATGGCGCGGCGCGGCAAGGAGCCGAGCACGGCCGTGAAGTTCGCCGGCGGTCTGGTGCTGATCGGTGCGTCGTTCTTCCTGTTCCTGGCGCCGCTGTCGATCGCGGACGGCGGGCACAAGGCCGCGGCGATGTGGCTGGTCGGGATCTACTTCGTGCAGACCGTCGGTGAGCTGCTGCTGTCTCCGGTGGGTCTGTCCGTGACGACCAAGATGGCTCCGGCGAAGTACGCGTCCCAGATGATGGGCGTGTGGTTCCTGGCGGTCACCGCGGGCGACGCGACGACCGGTCTGCTGTCCATCGCCGGGGTCGACCTCAACAAGACGGGGATCGTGGCGTTCCAGGCGGTGCTCGCCGTGATCGCCGGTCTGGCTGTGTGGCTGTACCGCAAGAAGGTGCGGGAGCTGATGGGAGACGTGCACTAGCGTCTTCGACAGAGGGCCACCGGGATTTGCGATCCTGGTGGCCCTCTTGCGTTTTCGGCTGACGGTCGTGTGTGGCTGGTCGCGCAGTTCCCCGCGCCCCTAAAGAAGGCGGGTCATCGCATCCTCTTTCGAGGCATGAACGTAAAGACCGCGCCGCCCAGCAAAATGGCCGTTCCCGCCACCAATCCGAGCGCCTTCAGTGCGCCATTGCTGCTGTCGCCCGTCTCTGCCAGGCCTCCGCTGCTGCCGGAGCTGCCGGAGGAGCCACCGGACGTCGACGAACCCCCCGACGCGCCGCTCGCCTGTTCCGTCGTGTCCAGGGTCAGCGACACCTCCGACTTGGTCGGCGTGCAGGTGGTCGTCGTACCGAGCGCGTTGACCGTGAGCACGCCCGGCGACAGTGTCGACTCGCCGCTCGCCCCCGGCTTGTACGTGCCCGTCAGGTCCGGGATGTCGATCGGGTCGCCGGACTTGATCGCGGAGGAGTTGGTGGGGCCCTCCACATGGACCGTGCCCGTGTCGGCGCCGCCCAGGACCACCTCCATCGACGGCTTCACCGAGCCCGCCGGGATGTCCGCGGGGCTGTCCATCACCGACCCGTTGAACTGCACGGTGAGGTCGAAACTCCCGCCGTTCTTCTTGGCGTTGATCTGCACCGGCGAGGTCGCGTTCTTGTCGCCGATGGGCGTCTTGCAGGCGTAGGGGACCTCGACCTCCTTGCCCGTGAAGTCGGTCTGGCCGGTGCCCGTGCCGTCGGAGGCGGAGGCCGAGACCGAGTCGGACGGGGAGGCGGAAGCGGACTCCGAGGCCGAGTCGGAGGGGCTCGCCGAGGCCGACGAGGAGGCCGAGCCGGTGTCGGTCGGTGTCGCCGAGTCGCTCGGACCGCTGCCGGTCACCTCGATCGTCGCCGCCTTCGGCACCGTCGCTGACGGCGTACACACGGTGTCCGTCCCGAACGCGTTGACCTTGTACGCGTCCGGGGTGAGCGTCACCTCGCCGGGTGAGGTCAGTTTCAGCGTGCCCGTCATGTCGGACAGCACCATGTCGCCGCCCTTGGGGATCGCCGGGTTCTCGCGCGGCCCCTGCAGGGCGATGTCGGCGGTCTGGGCGCCGGCCGCCTTGAGCGTGCCGGACGGCTGGACCGAGTCGGCGGGCAGGTCGATGATGTCCGGGTTCTTGGACGCGGCCTGCACGAACTTCCAGGTGACGTCGACCGTGTCGCCGACCTTCGCGGTGGCGGGCGCGGTGATCTCCACCTTCGTGGTCCCGTCGACGGGGTCGGCGACCCCGGCGGGCGGTACGCAGTGCGTCGCGAACGACACCTCGGCCGCCTGTGCGGTCCCGGCGGCCGCGCCCAGCAGCAGGCCCGCGCCGCCGAGGACCAGCGCGGCCGCCGCCGCACCCGCTCTGACCGGTGTCACTCTCCTTCGCATGGTCACGTGGTTCCCTTCCTGGTGGGAGTCGTGGGACTCGTGGAACTGTCGTCGTGCGGTGCGGAGAGCCGACCGGCCGCCGTGCCCGGATCGTTGTCCGGGGTGAACCACGGCAGGGTCGAGGTCGTGTCGGGCGCGGGCTCCGGCGCGCGCAGGCGCGGCAGGCGCAGGGTCGGGCGGTGCACGCCCCGGTGGCGGATGCCGCCCGCGCGGGGCGGTCGTACCCGGTCGACCACCGCCATGCCGATCCGGAAGACGGCGGCCGGTACGACCACGCAGAGCAGGATCCAGAACAGGGTCACGCCCCAGGGGCGGCCCACGCCCCAGGGCTGCTCGGCGAGGACCTTGCCGTCGTACCGGAGGGAGACGGTGTAGTCGCCGTGCGCCCCGGCGGAGAGTTCGACGGGCAGCTTGATCTGCGCCTTCCTGCCGGGCGCGAGGGTGCCGCGCCACTGCTGCTCGTCCCACTGGGGGGCGAACACGCCGTGTGCGGTGCCGACTTGGAAGACGGGGTCCTTGAGGGTGGTGGAGCCGGCGTTGCCGATGGTGAAGACGAGGGTGCGGGAGGGGGGTGCGCCGAACCAGGTCAGCAGGCCCGAGGAGCCGTCGAGGCGGGTGTCGGTGAGCATCGACAGACGTCCGCCGGTGGGCTCGGCGGGCAGCGCCTTCACGGGGTGCCCGGCGACCTGGAAGACGGCGTCCGCGTCGGCCTTCGCGCCGGTCACGGTGGCCACGTGCACCACGCAGGGGCACGGCACCGGCGGCTCGGCGACCGGGAGTTGCTTGCCGAAGCCGCCCTTCGCGTCGGTGGTGACGGCGCGCCCGTCGGCGTTGGCGCAGGAGTTGGTGCCGCCGATCACGCCCCGGGCGGGGGTGGCCTGGCCGCAGATCAGCATCATCAGCAGGGTGTGCGGCCGCCAGCCGGTGCCGCTCACGGTGATCGACCCGCCGGTGCCGGCCTGGGCCTCGGAGACCTTCACGGCCGGCCCGTCGGCGGCCGCGGCCAGGGGCGTCAGGAGCAGCGCGAACACCGCCGCCAGCGCCGTCGATATCGCCATCGCACGTGCTCTCACCTCGCCGCTCCCGTCAACTCGGCCTCCATGGACAGGGGTTCGGCCGTCGCCCGGTCGGCACGACGCCTGCGCAGTCGTACGGCCGTCACGGCGGCCCCCGCCGCCAGCGCGCCCGCGGTCCCCGCGACCGCGCCCCAGGGCACGAAGTGCGCCCGCGTGCCCGCCGTGTCGTGCGCGCCGCCCGCCGCCGTCGCCGTCAGCCGGACGTGGACCGCGTCCAGGGCGGGGTGGCCGGGCCAGGGCTCGCTGAGTCCGGTGCGGCTGCCGGGGGCGAGGCGGACCGGGAGGGTGCGCGGGGCCCGGTCGAGGAGGTCCCGGCCGAACACCCCGTCCACGTGCACCGCGAGCTTCGGTACGAGGACGGTCGTCCCCCGGTTGACCAGCTCGTACGTGATGCGGTCGCCGTGGACGGCGACATGTTCGACGGTCAGCGCGGTCAGGGTGGGCCCGCCGACGCGCACCCGGACGCGGACGGTGGCGGTGCGGCCGTCGGCGTCCTTCGCGACGAGCGCGCCGGGGCGGTCGCCGGGGGCGGCACCGCTCGGGACGGTCACCGTGAAGGGGACGTCGGCGCGGGTGCGCGCGGGCACGCGGACGCTCGGCTCGGCGAAGGCGACGGGGACGCCGGTGCCGGACAGCCGTACCGTGACCGGGTGCCCGCCGCGGTTGGTCACCGACAGGGTGTCCTGGAGGACGGCCCCGGGGGCGCCCTCGGCGTAGAAGGACGGGCGGCCGCCGCCCGCGGGCGCGAGTGACCAGCCCCCGGCCGCCGCCGCGCGCGGGGCGGTGGCGAGCAGGGTCAGCACGGCGAGGCCGAGCACACGGGTGGCGGACTGGGCGGACGGCATGGGCGGCTCCAGCGGTCGGACCCTCGAGGTCAGCGGCGTACGGGCTGGTTCCGCCGGGTCAGCCAGAGGGCACCGGCCGCGCCCGCGAGCAGCACGGTGCCGCCGAGGGTGCCGAGCGCGACGAACGAGTCCTCGGGGCCGGTCTTCGGGAGGGTGCCCGCGGAGTCGGTGCCGGTGCCGCCGGACGACGAGCCGGAACCGGTGGAGCCGGTGGAGCCGCCCCCGCTCGCGGCGCTCACGTCCAGGGTCAGGGACGGCCCGGGGGTGTTGGTGGGGGTGCAGGTCGTCGTCGTGCCGAGCGCCTTGATGGTGAGGATGCCCGCCGTGAAGGTCACCTTGCCGGTCTTCTTCGGCGTGTAGGTGCCGCTCAAGTCGTTGATCTTGATGGGGGTGTTGGCGGGGATCGCGGCCTGGTTGGGCGAGCCGGTCACGTTCAGGGTCCCGCTGTCGGCGCCGCCGAGCTTGATGGTGGCGCTCGGGTTCATCGCGCCCTTGCCGAGTTCGACGGGGCTGGAGGAGACCCCCTTCTGCCAGGACATCGTGATCTTGTAGCCGCTGCCGCTCTTGACGCCGGTGATGTCGATCGGGGAGACGGCGCTCTTGTCGCCGATCGGCGTCTTGCACTGGTAGTTGACGTTGACGACGGTGGCGTGCGCCGCGGGGGCGGCGAGCAGCACCGCCGATCCGGCCAGGGCGGCGGCGGACGCGAGCACGGCGGTACGTTTCGGGTACGACGACACGGTCGGTCCACCCCATTCGCTACTGACGAGGTATCAGATTCGGCCGTCAAGGTACGCCGGGGCCCATGAGGAGGGAAGAGAAAGGGCATGGCGGAAGTGTGAGCGCCCCGTGAGTGAAGCGCGCCGCAAGTGAAGCGCCCCGTAAGGGGCGCGGGGAACTGCGCGAGCAACCACGGACAACCGCAGCCGCCGTCCGGCACAACGCGGCACCCCCTTGGGCGCACGCCGCACCCTCCTACGCCGGCGCCCCCAGCTCCGCCCAGACCGTCTTCCCGGCCTCCCCGGACGCCCGGACAACCCCCCAGTCCAGGCACAGCCGCTGCACGATGAACATCCCGTGCCCTCCCGGCCGCCCCGCCCGGTGCGGGGTCCGCGGCGCCGGCTGCCCGGCCCCCCGGTCGGACACCTCCACCCGGATCACCTTGTTGTCGCAGGCCAGGAACAACTCGTCCGGCCCCTCCGCATGCAGGCACGCGTTGGTGACGAGCTCGGAGACGACGAGCAGCACATCCTCCGCGGCGGCCCTGCGGTCGGCGGACGCGGCGGGCAGCCAGCCCCACGCGTACAGCGCCTGCCGCGCGAAGTCGCGAGCGAGCGGGACGACCCCGCTCTCGCCGACGAGGCGCAGCCTGCGGACCTGACGACCCCCCGACGAGGCGGGCGGCACGTCGGACGCCGCCCCCTCGGACACCCCGGAGTCGCCGCTGGTCTCCGGGCCGCGGTCGCCCGGCGGGTAAGGCCGGGTGGTGCTCATCAGCGCTTCACCTCACCGTTTCACCGGTTCACGATTCACAAATTCGCGTTGCTGCAGTTCGTACGGGCCTGTCGGCATGGCCTACTCAACCGGGGCCGGGTCGGTCGCCGACAGATCCAGAATGTCTCCTGCCCGGGCGATCCGCCGGGACACCCCCTGGTTCCGAACACCGGGCCAGGACTCAGCTCTCGTTGCCGGTTTCGCCAGGTTCGTCGGGTTCGTCGGCCAGGGCCGCCTCGACGGAGTCGTGGACGGTGAAGACCGCCTCGGCCCCCGTGATCTCGAATACCCGGGCGACGACGGGCAGCATCCCGGCGAGATGTACGCCGCCTCCGGCGGCCTCGGCCCGCAGCCGGGTGCCGAGCAGCACGTTCAGCCCGGTGGAGTCACAGAACTCAAGGCGTGAACAGTCGACGACAAGGCGTGAAAAGCCTTTGTCGAGGAGATCGTCGAGCGGCTCGCGCAGCAGATCGGCGGTGTGGTGATCGAGCTCACCCGCCGGAATCACGACGGCGCTGGGGCCCTCTTCCCGCACTTCCACCAGCAGCCGGCCCGACTGTGCGCTGCCGACCGTCCCGTGGTCCATTGCCGTCTCTCTCCCGAGGTCGTGACCGCTTTTACCACCGTCTGACCGATGTCTGACGATGCCCACCGATGTCCGCCGAACGCCACGTCGACGCCCTCGAACATTACGCCTTCTCTACGTACTCCGACACCCGAACAACCTCTCACAATCGGACAAATGCTAATAGAACGGACTTGCGAGTGGCTCGGCGGAGCGGGTAGGGCTAGTAGGGACACGAAAACCGACACGGCCGGCTTTGGAGGCGCCGCACACCGCAGTGCACGCACGGCTTCGGCAGCCTTATGCCGAGAACGATGGAGGACACCATGTCACCCCGGCTCGACGCATCGCATACCCGGACGGCGACGTCGACACCCCCACCGGAACAACTGGATGCCATCGAGGGACTCACCACGGAGCTCGACCTCCCCGAGATCCCCCCGTACGACGAGGTCGGCGCGGTCGACGCGCGAGCCCTGTCCAAGACCCTCTTCGAGCGGCTGGAGTCGCTGGAGGAAGGCACGCACGACTACTCGTACGTACGCAACACGCTCGTCGAACTGAACCTCGCGCTGGTCAAGTTCGCCGCCTCCCGGTTCCGCTCCCGCAGCGAGCCGATGGAGGACATCATCCAGGTCGGCACGATCGGTCTGATCAAGGCGATCGACCGCTTCGAACTCTCCCGCGGCGTCGAGTTCCCCACCTTCGCGATGCCGACCATCATCGGCGAGATCAAGCGCTTCTTCCGTGACACGTCGTGGTCGGTACGGGTCCCGCGCCGCCTCCAGGAGCTCCGTCTCGACCTCGCCAAGGCGGGCGACGAGCTGTCCCAGAAGCTGGACCGCGCCCCCACGGTCACGGAACTCGCGGAGCGTCTCGGTCTCTCGAACGACGAGGTCGTCGAGGGCATGGCCGCCTCCAACGCGTACACGGCCTCCTCCCTGGACGCACAGCCGGACGAGGACGAGTCCGAGGGCGCCCTGGCGGACCGCATCGGCTACGAGGACCACGGCCTCGAAGGCATCGAGTACATCGAGTCCCTGAAGCCGCTGATCGCCGAACTCCCCTCCAGGGACCGCAAGATCCTCTCGCTGCGCTTCGTCGCCGGCATGACCCAGTCGGAGATCGGCGAGGAACTCGGCATCTCGCAGATGCACGTGTCCCGGCTGCTGTCCCGGACGCTGGTGCAGCTGCGCAAGGCGCTGACGCTGGACGAGTGACGGAAGCGGCGGCCGGGGTCGTACGACTGCGGGTGCGTGGGAGCCGGTCGCTCCCGCGCGCCCGCAGCCGTATGCCGGACAGACCGCGTCGCCCGCCCCGCCCGGCTCTCCCGCCCGTCTCTTTTGGCCAAAGGCCTCCCTCGCGCCCCACCCACACCCCAAACTGGCCGGTACGTCAGTAAGGACGGGCACACGGCCGGCCGGCACGAAGGGGCGCACGATGGTCCACGACAACCCACCCTCGGACGCACGCCTGACCGAACTCCTGCGCACGCCCGCCGCCACCGCCTACCCGGCCCTCCAGGAAGTACGCGCCCGCCACCAGTCCGCGGTCCTCGGCTACGCCCGGCTCTGCACGGCCGGTGACGCGGCGGCCCGCCGGCTCACCGCGGGGACCTTCACCACCGCCGCCCGGGACATCGCGCGCGGCGCCGAGCCGGTCGTCCCCCTGCGCCACCATCTGCTCCTGCTGACCGCGCGGCTGGCCGCCGAGTGGGCGCACGACGAACGCTCCGCCGCCCTGGACCCCACCGTGCTCCTGGTCCTGAACTCGACGGGCACCCCCGAGCCGCCCGCCCCGCCCCTGCTCGCGGCCTTCCAGTCCCTGCCGTCCCGTACCCAGGGCCTGATCTGGTACGGCGTGCTGGACCGGGAACCCCCCGCCCGGACCGCCGCCCACCTGGGCCTGACCCCCGAGGACGTCCGGTACGGCACCCCGCCCGCGCTGCAGTCCCTGGCGCAGGCCTGCCTCCGCGGCCGGCTGGCCGCCTCCGACGACCCGCGCTGCGCGGACTTCCGCCGGCTGATCGAGGAGTCGGTACGCCCGGAGAACCCCCGGCACAGCGCCGACCTGCACGCGCACATGGCCCACTGCCCGCACTGCACCACCGCGTTGGAGGACCTGACCGCGCTCCGGGACAGCCCGCGCACGACGCTCGCGGAGGGCCTGCTGCCCTGGGGCGGGACGGCGTACGTGCGGCAGGAGACCCCGTCGGAGGCACCCGCCGAGCCCGGCCCGGCGCGCGGACGCCGGGCCCCGTCCCGCCGCGTCCTGCTGACCTCCACGGCGCTGGGCGTGGCCCTCGTACCGCTGCTGCTGGTGCTCCTGACCCGCCCGGCCTCGCACCCCCGGAACCCGGCGGCCGCGACACCGGCACCGCCCGCCACCCCGCAGGTGACCGTGACGGCGACGGCGACCCTCTCCCCGTCGCCCTCCCCCACGAAGCCGTCGCACCGCCCGGCTTCGACTCCGCCCCCCACCCCCACCCCGACCCCGACGCGCTCCGCCTCGCCGACCCCGTCGCCCGCCCCGAAGCCCCCGGGCGCCGGCTACGCCCAGGTCGTGAACGCCGCCACCGGCCGCTGTCTGGACGTCCGGGACGGCGACTTCGACAACGGCACCGACGTCGTCACGGCCGCCTGCTCCGCCTCCGCCACCCAGCGCTGGCGGGTCGACACGGACCGGGGCGTGCTGCAGTCCGCCGCGGACCCCGACTTCTGCCTGGACAGCCGGGGCTCGGTCGACAAGGGCGTCGGCATCTGGCAGTGCTCGTCGGTGGACGGCGACCACGGCGACAACCTGCGCTTCACGGTCGTCTTCGACGGCGAGATCCGCCCGGAGATCGCCCTCGAGACGGCCCTCACCCCGAACGGCGACGACCGGCTCGCCCTGGACCCGGTGGACGACGGCACGGCCCAGCGCTGGCGGGCCGGAGCGAGCTGACTCAGCCGACGGCCCGGACGCCCCTGCGCCACACCCCGGCCACCAGCGGAACCCCGGGCCGGTAGGCGAGGTGGACGTGGCTGGGGGCGTCCAGCAGGGTCAGGTCGGCGTAGGCGCCCGGGGTGAGCCGGCCGATGTCGTCCCGCCGCAGGGCCCGCGCGCCGCCCGCCGTCGCCGACCACACCGCCTCGTCCGGGGTCATGCGCATGTCCCGGACGGCCAGCGCGATGCAGAAGGGGACGGAGGAGGTGAAGGAGGAGCCCGGGTTGCAGTCCGTGGACAGGGCCACGGTCACGCCCGCGTCCAGGAGACGGCGGGCGTCCGGCCATTCGGCGCGGGTGGAGAACTCGGCGCCCGGGAGGAGGGTGGCGACCGTCGCGCTGTGGGCGAGGGCGTCCACGTCCGCGTCCGTGAGGTGGGTGCAGTGGTCGGCGCTCGCCGCGTCCAGTTCGACGGCCAGCTGGACGCCGGGGCCGTAGGAGAGCTGGTTGGCGTGGATGCGCGGGGTCAGGCCCTTGGCCTTGCCCGCCGTGAGGATCGCGCGGGCCTGGTCGCCGTCGAAGGCGCCCTTCTCGCAGAAGACGTCGACCCAACGGGCGTACGGGGCACAGGCGTCGAGCATCTCGCCGGTGACCAGGGAGACGTAGGCCGCCGGGTCGTCGGCGTAGTCCGGGGAGACGATGTGGGCGCCGAGGTAGGTCACCTCGTCGGTGTGGGCGGCGGCGATGCGCAGGGCCCGGGCCTCGTCCTGGACCGTCAGGCCGTAGCCCGACTTCGTCTCGAAGGTGGTGGTGCCCTGGCGGAGGGCCTCGGCGAGGTAGTGGGTGAGGTTCGCCTCCAGCTCCGCGTCGGTCGCGGCGCGGGTGGCGGCGACGGTGGTGCGGATGCCGCCCGCGGTGTACGACCGGCCGGACATCCGGGCGTTGAACTCCTGGGTGCGGTCGCCCGCGAAGACCAGGTGGGAGTGGGAGTCCACGAAGCCCGGCAGCACCGCCCGGCCGCCCGCGTCGACCCGGTTGTCAGTGGCGGGTGCTTTGCTGGATTCACCGGTCCACACGACACGGTCGCCGTCGATGACGACGGCCGCGTCCTGGATCAGACCGAGAGGGGAGTTGTCACCGAGGGAGGGGTCGTTGGTGACCAGCGTGGCGATGTTGGTGATGGCGGTGCTGCTGCTCATGGTGTCCTCGTGGGTGGTCGTCAGGCGCGGAGGGCTTCGACGGCCCGCGCGAGGGCTTGCGGCGCATCGGGTACGAGGGTGTGCGCACCGTCCCGTACGACGTGCCGCCCGCCCACGACCGTGTGCCGTACGTCCGCTGCCGTCGCCGCGAATACGGCCGTCTCGGCGCCCAGCCGGGGCAGCGGCCCTGCCGTTCTGACGGAGTCGAGCGCGATCGTCGTCAGGTCGGCGAGCCTGCCGGTCTCGATGGTGCCCGCGTCCTCCCAGCCGAGGGCGGCGTGGCCGTCGGCGGAGGCGGCGCGCAGCAGGGCCGCGGCCGTCCAGTGGCCCCGGGTGCGGGTGCGCAGCCGCTCGTTCACCTCCATCGCGCGCGCCTCTTCGAGCAGGTCGATGACGGCGTGGCTGTCGGAGCCGAGGGAGAGCGGCGAGCCCGCCCGCTGCAGGGCGACGGCCGGTCCGATGCCGTCGGCCAGGTCCCGCTCGGTCGTCGGGCACATGCAGGTGCCGGTCCCGGAGCCGCCGAGCAGCGCGATGTCCTCGTCGGTGAGGTGGGTGCTGTGCACGCCGGTGGTGCGCGGGCCGAGGACGCCGTGGTCGGCGAGGAGCCGGGTGGGGGTGCAGCCGTGGGCGGCCAGGCAGGCGTCGTTCTCCGCGGTCTGCTCGGACAGGTGCACATGGAGCGGGGCCCGCCGCTCCTCGGCCCAGCGGGCCACGGTCGCCAGCTGTCCGGCGGGCACGGCCCGTACGGAGTGGACGGCCGCCCCGATCCGCGCGTGATCCCGTTCCTTGAGAACTGAACAGCGTTCGGCCCAGGCCTCCGCGCTGCCGTCGGAGAAGCGGAGCTGGTGGGCGTTGGGCGGCTCGCCCCGGTGCTCGCTCAGGATGCCGGAGGAGAGGTAGACGGTGTCGAGGAGGGTGATGCGGATGCCGGCGTCGGCGGCGGCCGCGATCAGCGCCTCGCCCATGGCGTTGGGGTCGGCGTACGGGGTGCCGCCGGGGGCGTGGTGGACGTAGTGGAACTCGCCGACGCAGGCGATGCCCGCGAGCGCCATCTCGGCGTACACCGCGCGGGCGAGCGCGTGGTAGGTCTCCGGGGTCAGCCGGTCGGCGAAGGAGTACATCAGCTCGCGCCAGGTCCAGAAGGTCCCGGAGCCGACCTGGACCGTGCCGCGCAGGGCGCGGTGGAAGGCGTGCGAGTGGGCGTTCGCCAGGCCGGGGAGGGTGAGACCGCTGAGGATCTCGGCCCCCGGCGGCGGGGTGGGGGTGTCCGTGCGGACGGCGGTGATCCGGCCGTCCGCCACCTCCACGGCGACCCCTGGCTCGACATACGTGTCCAGCCAGGCGTGCTCCAACCAGTACGTCGTCCGTGTCGTCACCCGCAGGCCAGCCCTTCCAGTACGTCGGCGAGTGCGCTCACCCCGGCCACGCAGTCGTCCTCGGCCGCGAACTCGGCCGGGGAGTGCGAGACACCGGTGGGGTTGCGCACGAACAGCATGGCGGTCGGGATGCTCCCGGAGAGGATCCCGGCGTCGTGTCCGGCACCGGTGCCCAGGACGGGCACGGTGAGACCGGTGTCCCGGCCGAGGATGCGGCCCAGTTCGTCCCGCAGGGCGTGATCGAACTCGACGACCGGGGTGAAGGACTCCCGGACCACGTCGAGATCGATGCCGTGCGCCTGCGCGTACTCCCGGGCCGCCTTCTCGATGCCGCCGACGACGGTGTCGAGGGTGGCCTGGTCGGCGGCGCGGGAGTCGAGCCAGCCGCGCACCAGGGAGGGGATGGCGTTGACGCCGTTCGGCTCGACGGCGATCTTCCCGAAGGTGGCGACGGCACCGGCGAGTTGGGCCTCGCGGCGCGCGGCGAGCACGGTCTCGGCGTACGACAGCATGGGGTCGCGCCGGTCGGCCAGCCGGGTGGTGCCGGCGTGGTTGGCCTCGCCGCGGAAGTCGAACCGCCAGCGTCCGTGCGGCCAGATGGCACTGGCGACGCCGACCCGGTCCCCGCTCAGGTCCAGCGCCCGGCCCTGCTCGACATGCAGTTCGACGAAGGCGCCGATGCGGGCGAGCCGCTCGGGGTCGGCGCCGATGGCGTCGGGGTCGTGGCCGGCGGCCTCCATGGCCCGCGGCAGGGTGATCCCGTCCCCGTCGGTCAGCCGGTGCGCCTGCTCGACGGTGAGCTGCCCGGCGGTGAGCCGTGACCCGACACAGGCGAGCCCGAACCGGGCGCCCTCCTCGTCACCGAAGTTGACGATGGCGAGGGGTCTTGTGAACTCCGCTTTCCTGCGGCGGAGTTCGTCGAGCGCGGCGAAGGAGGACACGACACCGAGGGGGCCGTCGAAGGCCCCGCCGTCCGGGACGGAGTCCAGATGCGACCCGGTGACGACGGCGTCCCCGGCGGCGGGATCCCCGAGCCAGGCCCACTGGTTCCCGTTCCGGTCGACCTCGTAGGTCAGCCCACGCGCCTCGGCCTGCTCCTGGAACCAGGCGCGGCACTCGGTATCGGCCCCGGTCCAGGCGAAGCGCCGGTAACCGCGGGAGTCGGGGTGCCGGCCGACGGGAAGCAGCTCGCGCCACATCTCGTGGAAGGAGCCACCGCCGACCGGCTGCACGGGCTGCGCCGGTACCGCCTGGGCCGCTCCAGTCCGTGCCGCTCCAGGCTGTCGGCAGTCGTTCCGCAGGGCGGAACGGGTGGGCACAGCCGCACCCGCGCTCGGCAACGAGGCATCCGCCCCCACCGGAGCGCTGCCGCCACGTCCACCCTCACGGGGATTCACGCGTCGTCGCCTTCACGCATCGGCACCCGAACCCCGCGCTCCTCGGCGACCGACTCCGCGATGTCGTACCCGGCGTCCACGTGCCGGATCACGCCCATCCCGGGGTCGTTCGTCAGTACCCGGCGGATCTTCTCGCCGGAGAGCTTCGTACCGTCGGCCACCGTCACCTGCCCCGCGTGGATGGACCGCCCCATCCCCACCCCACCGCCGTGGTGGATGGAGACCCAGGACGCACCCGACGCCACGTTCACCATGGCGTTCAGCAGCGGCCAGTCGGCGATCGCGTCGGACCCGTCCAGCATGGCCTCCGTCTCGCGGTAGGGCGAGGCCACGGAGCCGCAGTCCAGGTGGTCGCGGCCGATCGCCAGCGGCGCCGCGAGCTCGCCGCTCGCCACCATGTCGTTGAAGCGCTCGCCGGCCTTGTCCCGCTCGCCGTAGCCGAGCCAGCAGATGCGCGCGGGCAGGCCCTGGAAGTGGACCCGTTCCCCGGCCAGCTTGATCCAGCGGTGCAGGGACTCGTTCTCCGGGAAGAGGTCGAGGATCGCCTTGTCGGTCTTGGCGATGTCGGAGGCCTCGCCGGACAGGGCCGCCCAGCGGAAGGGGCCCTTGCCCTCGGAGAAGAGCGGGCGGATGTAGGCGGGGACGAAGCCGGGGAAGGCGAAGGCCCGCTCGTAGCCGGCCAGCTGCGCCTCGCCGCGGATGGAGTTGCCGTAGTCGAAGACCTCGGCGCCGGCGTCCATGAAGCCGACCATGGCCTCGACGTGCTTGGCCATCGACTCCCGGGCACGGGTCGTGAAGCCCGCCGGGTCCTTGGCCGCCGCGTCCGCCATGTCCTCGAAGGCGACGCCCACCGGCAGGTAGGCCAGCGGGTCGTGCGCCGAGGTCTGGTCGGTGACGATGTCGATGGGCGCGTTCATCGCGAGCAGCTGCGGGACCAGCTCGGCCGCGTTGCCGAGGACGCCGATGGAGAGCGGGCGGCGGGCGTCGCGGGCCTCGGTGGCCAGCTGGAGCGCGTGGTCGAGCGAGTCGGCCTTCACGTCGAGGTACCGGTGCTCGATGCGGCGCTCGATGGCGCGCGGGTCGACGTCGATGCAGATGGCGACGCCGTCGTTCATGGTGACCGCAAGGGGCTGGGCGCCGCCCATCCCGCCGAGGCCGGCGGTGAGGGTGATGGTCCCGGCGAGGGTGCCGCCAAACTTCTTCGCGGCGACGGCGGCGAAGGTCTCGTAGGTGCCCTGGAGGATGCCCTGGGTGCCGATGTAGATCCAGGAGCCGGCGGTCATCTGGCCGTACATGGTCAGGCCGAGGGCCTCCAGACGGCGGAACTCCTCCCAGTTGGCCCAGTCGCCGACCAGGTTGGAGTTGGCGATGAGGACGCGCGGCGCCCACTCGTGGGTCTGCATCACGCCGACCGGGCGGCCGGACTGGACCAGCATGGTCTCGTCCTGCTTGAGGGTGCGCAGCGTGCGGACCATGGCGTCGAAGGAGCGCCAGTCGCGGGCGGCCTTGCCGGTGCCGCCGTAGACGACGAGCTTGTCGGGGTGCTCGGCGACCTCGGGGTCGAGGTTGTTCTGCAGCATCCGCAGGGCGGCTTCCTGCTGCCATCCCAGGGCGCTCAGTTCCGTACCGCGCGGTGCTCGTACGGGGCGGGGTCCTGACATGGTCTGCCTCCTAGCGAATGACGGCCAGTGAAGTGTTCCTGCGGTTATTCGGTTATTCACATCCTGGCCCGCTGAATAGAACTAGTCAATACATCGGTCCGCCAGCGCCGCCGCGTTCCGGGTGTTTCGCTGGACTTATGGGCCTTAAGGGTGCGGACGACGACATGTCGGGGGACGTCACGGTGGACACCGAAGCGGACGACGAGACGAGCGAAGGAGCGGGCGGCGAAGTGGGCAGGGACGGCTGCGAGGACGACGGCGAGCGGGTGGTGCGGCGGGACGACGCCGTGCGGGCGGCGGTGGAGCAGGGACTGCTGGGGCCGGACGCGCCGATCGTAGGCCTGCTGGACGTGACCGGCATCCGCGCCTCGGCGGCGGCGCTGCGCCGGGCGTTCGAGGCGGTCGCGGCGCCCGGCACCCCGATCCTGCACGCCTTCGCGGTGAAGGCGAACCCGCTGGTGCCGGTGGTGCGGCTGCTGGCCGGGGATGGCATCGGCGCCGAGGTGGCCAGCGCGGGCGAGCTGGCGCTGGCGCGGGCGGCCGGGGTACCGGCGGAGCGGACGGTGTTCGACGCGCCCGCGAAGACCGAGGCGGAGCTGCGCGAGGCGCTGGCGCTGGGCATCGCCGTGAACGCGGACAATCCGCAGGAGCTTCGGCGCATCGACGCCCTCATGGGCTCCGCCCGCACCCGTTCGCCGCTCGGGATCCGGGTGAACCCGCAGATCGGGGCCGGGAGCATCGGCGCCACCTCCACCGCGACGGCGACCTCGAAGTTCGGGGTGGGGCTGCGGGACGAGGGGGCGCGGGAGTGGGTCGTACGGGCGTTCGCACAGCGGCCGTGGCTGACGCGGTTGCATGCGCACATCGGTTCGCAGGGGATCTCGCTGTCGCTGCTGGCGCGGGGCGTGGCGGAGACGTACGCGCTGGCCGAGGAGATCAACGCGCGGATCGGGCGGCGGCAGATCGACACCCTCGACATCGGCGGCGGGCTGTCGGTCAACTTCGCGTCGGAGGCGACGGAGCCGACGTACGCGCAGTACGCGCGGCTGCTCGCGGAGGCGGTGCCGGGGCTGTTCGACGGACGGTACGGGCTGGTGACGGAGTTCGGGCGGTCGCTGCTGGCCCGGTACGGGACGGTGGTGGCCCGGGTGGAGTACGCCAAGACCTCCGGCGGGCGGCGGATCGCGGTGACGCACGCGGGCGTACAGGTGGCGGCGCGGACGGTGTACGTGCCTGGGACCTGGCCGCTCAGGATCGCCGCGTACGACGCCAAGGGACGGCCCAAGGAGGGCCCGGCGGTGGTGCAGGACGTGGCGGGGCCGGCCTGTTTCACGGGCGACCTGCTCGCCGAGGGGCGCGCGCTGCCGCCGCTGGAGCAGGGCGACCACGCGGCCGCGCTGGACACCGGGGCGTACTACTTCGGCACCCACTACTCCTACAACTCCCTTGCCCGGCCCGGGGTTTACGGCTTCGTACCGGACGGCGCCGCAGGCGTGGCGTTCACCGTCGTACGGGATCCGCAGACGGTCGCGGAGATCGTGGCCGATTCCGGAGGGGCGCACGCCGACGCGCTCACTACCCCGCGCACCACCGGAAGCCGTTGAGACGCCCGGAACAGAGGGATCAACTGGTGTGAAAAGCAGCCCAGTTGACCAACACTAGTCTGCCGCAAGCATGTTCCACTGGAAAATGCCAAACGCATCCCTCCCGCCGCACACGTTGCGTAGTGTCTGCGTCACTCAACCGGAGAGCCAGGCGGTGGAAGGGGAGGAGCCACGGTGCCCGGAATCGACGAGTGTTTGCTGGAAGCGATGCGCCTGCCCGGTGCCCGGGGGGCCGCGTTGGTCGACTGGACGAGCGGGCTGGCCCTGGGCACGGTCGGGGAGGCGCCCGGCGGTGACCACGAGACCACCGCGGCCGAGGCCGCCGAACTGGCCCGGCTGGCCGCCGAGCACGGGGCGTTCAGCACGGAGGACGACGCCGATCTGAGCCCTCCGGTGGAGGACCTGATCGTCAGCAACCGGGACAGCTACCACCTGCTGCGGTTCGTGGTCACGTCCTTCGACGCCACGGTGTTCCTGCATCTGTGGCTGGCCCGCGAGGACGGCAATCTCGCCCTCGCCCGGATCCGGCTCGGCGAGATGGCCGAGCGGCTGGTGCTGGGATGACCGTGGTCGACATACCTCCGCCGCTGCCGGTCCGGGACCGGGCGGCCCCGCACGACGCGGCGGCCGGCGCGCTCTCGCCGATGCTGATACGCCTCGCCGAGGAGCGGGCCACCGGTGTCCTGGTCCGCGAGCACGGCACCCTGCACCTGGCCGAGGGCCGCGTGGTGCACGCCGAGAGCCCCCTCGCCCCGGGCCTCGACGTGCTCCTCACGGCCCACGGCACGCTCGACCCGGCGGTCTGGCCCTGGACCGACGACATACCGGCCGCCGCGCACCGGCTGCTCGCCGCCGCTCTGCTGCCGAGAGGCGCCCTGGAACTGTGCCGCCTCGGCTCCCTGTACGACGCCGGGTACTTCGCGCTGGCGCCCAGCAGCACCCCGGGCCGGTTCCGCTACGGCACCCCGGCCGCCGACGGCCCGTTCCCGGCGGTCCCCGTCACCGCGCTGGAGCGCGAGACCCTGCGCCGCCGCGAGCTGCTGTACCGGATCTGGCCCGACCCGTCGACGGACGGCGCCCCGCTGATCCGCGCCGACCCGGTCGCGGCACCGCCGGTCACCCAGCGCCAGCGGGCGGTCCTGAACCGGGTGGACGGCGTCCGCACGGCCCCGGAGATCGCCCGGGAACTGGGCCGGCCGGCCTTCCACACCCTGGTGGACATACGGCGGCTGGCGGCGGCCGGACTCCTCGCCCCGAGGAGCACCACGGCCGCACCGCCCCGGCTCCCCCCGGTCACCGACCCCGACATCGCGCTGCTGAAGAGGCTCAGGGATGCGCTGGAGGCCCTTTGAACGGCACCGCCCCGCCGAGAGGAGACAGCTGATGGCGGCAGAACCCGGCAGCTCCGACAGAGAGACCGTCCTCGACGAACTGCGCCGGTTACGCACCCGGATGCCCCAGCTCACCGGTGCCCTCGCGGCCGGCGTGGACGGCCTGGTCGTCGCCCACGACTGCCCGGGGGTCGACCCGGAGGGCCTCGCCGCCCTGACCGCGGCCGAGCTCGGCGTCGCCGTGCGGGTCTCCGACGCCACCGGCAAGGGCGAGCTCAGGGAACTGCTGGTACGCGGCGAGGACGGCTATGTCGCCACCTACGCGGCCGGCCGCAGCGCCGTACTCACCCTGCTCGCCGAGGACCGGGTGAACGTCGGCCGGCTCCACCTGGAGGGCCGCCGGGCCGCCGCCCGCATCGGAGAACTGGTCGACGCCGCCGAGGCCGCCGCCAAGGCCCTGCGCCCGGCCCGCACCACACCAGCCACACGGACCAGAACGACACGCACGCGTACCAGCACCACCACCGACGCGCGCACCGCAACCGACAGTTGAAAGGAAACAGAAAGTCATGGCCAACACCGAAACCGCACTGAAAGAGGCCCTCACCTCCATCGAGGGCGCCACCGGCGTCGCGCTCGTCGACTACACCACCGGCATGGCGCTGGGCACGATGGGCGGCAGCAAGACCTTCGACCTCAACGTGGCCGCCGCCGGCAACACGGACGTGATCCGCGCCAAGATGCGCACCATGGAGCACCTGGGGCTCAAGGGCGAGATCGAGGACATCCTGATCACGCTCTCCAACCAGTACCACCTGATCCGGCTGCTCAAGGGCCGGGGCGGCAACGGCCTCTTCCTCTACCTGGTCCTGGACATCTCCCGGTCCAACCTGGCGATGGCCCGGCACCAGCTGCGGAAGATCGAGGAGGACCTGGAGGTCTGACCTCCGGGTACCTGGTTCACACCAGTGCCGCGGTGCGGCGGCGGGCCCCGCCCGGGGCCGCGTCGCCCGCCGCGATGCCGGTACCGCGGTACGCCTTGGCGGCCTTGCCCACCGGGCGGCCGCCGCGCCCGTCGAGCCAGTCGACGCGCAGCCACACCAGCTGCTCCTCGGCCCGCTCCCGGCGGCCCAGCCAGGCCGCCTTCAGCCGCAGCCCGGTGCCGGTCCCGGCGAGCAGCATGCCGCCGGCGGCCGGCACCGCGAAGGCGCTGCCGAGCGCGACGGCCCAGGCCAGCAGCAGCCACCAGCGGTGCCCCCGGCGCCAGTTGCGCACGGTCACCGCCCGGTCCTGGAGCACGTCGTGCTTGCCGGCCCGGGCGGCCCCGCGCAGCAGCGCGGTGTACCGCTTGCGGCGGGTGAGCGCCACGACGGCGGCGCCGACGATGAACAGCACGGCCCCGGCCATGACGCCGATCCGGCGCCCGGTGATCCCCTCGGGCAGCACGCCGACCCCGGCCGCGAACACCCCGAACCACCACAGCGGGGCGGCCCCGGCCCGTACGACCACGGCCACCCGGGCCAAGCCCTGTCCCCCTCGTACCGCACGCGCCATGTCCGCAGCCTCCTCGCCCTTGTCGGCCCAGTCAGTCCGTAGGGCGGGACGCTAACCACAGAACGTGAGACGAGTCTTAAAGCGGGCTATTCGACGAACAGCCCCCGGGCCGCCGCCCGCGCGTCGAACTCCTCCAGGCGGGCCTGCGCGTCCGGCAGGTCGTCGGCCATCGCCTCCAGGAGCACCCGGCCCAGCAGCATCGGCGCGCACGCCGTGTCGAAGGCGAGCCCGGTGCCGACGGCGGCCGGCAGCAGCAGGTCGGAGACCTTGGCCACGGGCGCGAAGGCGGAGTCGGCGACGGTCACGACGGTCAGCCCGGCCGTCCTCGCATAGGCCAGGGTGTCCACGACCTCGCGCGGATGCCGGGGCAGCGCGAAGCACAGCAGTGCCGTCGCACCCGCCCGTACGGCCGCGTCGATACGGTCGTGGATCATCGTGCCGCCCTCGTCGAGCAGCCGGACGTCCGGGTGCACCTTGGCGGCGAAGTAGGCGAAGCCGTACGCCTGCGAGGCGGCGGCCCGCAGCCCGAGCACCGGCAGTGGCCGGGACGCGGCCAGCATCCGGCCGGCCTGCTGCACCGGGCGCGGGTCGGCGAGCACCTCGGCGAGGTGCCGCAGGTTCTCGATCTCGGCCTCGACGGCCTGCTGGTACTCGTTGTACGACCCGTTGCCGGCCGCCTGTTCGGCGGGCACCACCTCGCGCAGGTGCTTGCGCAGCGCCGGGTAGCCGTCGAAGCCGAGGGCGACCGCGAACCGGGTCACGGACGGCTGGCTGACCCCGGCCAGTTCGGCCAGCTCCACGCTGGACAGGAAGGGCACGTCGGCGGCGCGCCGCACCATGCTGTGCGCGATGCGCCGCTGGGTCGGCGTGAGCCGGTGCCCCTCGAAAAGCGCCTGCAACCGTGTCGCAGGGCTGTCGGTCACGTTCATGACGTGCTCCCCCTCCAGATGTCCGTGAACCGGTCGAGCAGCCCGGCCGCCGCCGTGACGTCGTCCGTGAGCGGCCGGTCGGCCGGGTCCGCCTCGAGGACCGCCTCGGCGAGCTCCAGCGCCAGCCCCACCCCCAGCCCGGGTTCGGGCCTCAGGTCGCGCTGGCGCAGCGCCCGTACGGCGGCGACGAGTTCGCAGCCGACCACCAGACGGTACGCACGGCAGGCGCGCAGCGTTTGACGGGCGGCGAGCGAGGCGAAACTGGCCTGCTCCTCGACGCCTCGGGAGAGTACAGCGTGCCCGAGGGAGGCGGGCGCGGAGAAGGCGCGCAGATCACCGAGGGCGGCGCCGGCGGCGTACTCCAGGATCATCACGCCGGAGGAGGCGGCCTCCTGGTCGGCGAGGAAGGGGCGCAGGCGGGTGAAGGCGGGCTCGTTGAGGGAGGAGAGCCGGGAGGTGGACAGGCGCGCGACCTGGGTGACGGCGAGCCGGAAGTGGTCCAGGGCGAGGGCGAGCTGGGCCTGGTAGAAGCCGCCGTGGTGGTAGGCGGCGAGGTCCTCGGACGAGATGAGGGGGTTCTCGGCGGCCGCGTTGATCTCGATCGCCAGTACCTGTTCCAGGGCGTCGGCGGCATCCTGGGCCGGGCCGTGGATCTGGGGCAGGCAGCGGAAGCCGTAGGGGTCCTGGATACGGCCGAGCGGCGGGGTGGGCCGGTCGGCGGCGCCGATCAGCTCCCGCATCCGGCGGGCGACCTCGACACTGCCCCGGTGCGGGCGGGCCGCGTGCACGGGGGCCGCGTAGGCCTCGTGGGAGCCGTCGACGGCGAGCAGCGACAGGGCCGCCACCACCTGGGTGGCCTCGATCAGCCCGCGCAGCTCGTGCAGGGCGAGCGCCGACTGGCCGAGGGTGAGGGCGTTGCTGCTGATCAGGGCGAGGGCGTCGTTGTTGTCCAGCGGCTGGGGATCCGGGGCCTTCGCGCCCCGCCAGGGGTGTTCCCCGGCCAGCGCCAGCCCGACCTGGGCCAGTGCGGCGATGTCCCCGGTGCCGACCGAGCCGAACTCGTTGACGACCGGATACGCTCCCGCCTCCAGCGCCTCGCACAGGGCGGTGACGACGCTCGGCCGCAGTCCCGCGCCGCCCGCCAGCAGCTGGTTGGCCCGCACCGCGAGCATCGCGCGCACCTGCCGGGCGGGCAGTTCCTCGCCGATCGCCCCGGCGTGGCTGCGCAGCAGCCGCAGTCCGTGTCCGGCGGCGGCCTCGGTGGGCACGTCCTCGTTGCGGTTGGCGCCGACGCCGGTCGAGCGGCCGTAGACGCGGCCGGTGGCCGCGATCTGCCGGGCGGCGTTCCAGGACGCGTCCGCGCGCCGCATCCCGTCGGTGCCGGGGACCGGCCGGGCGGCGCCGTCGGCGAGTCGTACGACATCCTCGACGCCCATTCCGATGCCGTCGAGGATCACCAGGCCGGAATGTTCTGTTCCGGGTGCGTCCACGATACGAGACGACAACACGCCCAAACTCCCCTCAATCCGGACACCCGATCTTGCGTTGCGGTCATCCGTTACCTCGGATTAACGCCAGACCGTTGACAAGCTATTCACCTACGAAGAACTCTGCATGACGTTATACAGCCGGGCAAGGGACATCTCATGATCCAGTTCGACGCGGTCCACAAGCGCTTCCCCAACGGCACGACAGCAGTCCACGATCTCTCCCTGGAGATGCCGGAGGGCGGGGTGACCGTCCTGGTCGGCTCCTCCGGCTGCGGCAAGACCACCACCCTGCGGATGATCAACCGGATGGTCGACCCGACCTCCGGCACCATCCGGGTCGGCGGCAAGGACGTCCTCGAACAGGACGCGGCCGAACTGCGCCGCTCCATCGGGTACGTCATCCAGCAGGCCGGGCTCTTCCCGCACCGCACGGTGCTCGACAACATCGCCACCGTCCCGCTGCTGCTCGGCTGGAACCGGAAGAAGGCCCGCGCCCGGGCCGCCGAGCTCCTGGAGACCGTGGGCCTCGCCGCCGACTCCGGCAAGCGGTACCCGCACCAGCTCTCCGGCGGCCAGCAGCAGCGCGTCGGCGTGGCCCGCGCGCTCGCCGCCGACCCGCCGGTCCTGCTGATGGACGAGCCGTTCGGCGCGGTCGACCCGGTGGTGCGAACCCAGCTCCAAGACGAACTCCTGCGCCTGCAGAAGGAGTTGAACAAGACCATCGTCTTCGTCACGCACGACGTGGATGAGGCCGTACGGCTCGGCGACCGTATCGCGATCTTCCGCACCGGCGGCCATCTCGTCCAGTGCGCCCCGCCCGCCGAGCTGCTGGCCCGGCCGGCCGACGACTTCGTGGCCGACTTCCTGGGCGCGGAGAGGGGACTGAAGCTGCTGTCCCTCAAGACCCTCGCCGACGTCCCGCAGGGCCCGGCGCCCCAGGGCGACTGGACCCTGGCGCTCGACCCGGCGGGCAAGCCCCTGCACTGGCGGTCCCAGGACGCCGAACTCCCCCTGCGGCCGCTCAGGGACGGCGACTCCCTGCTGGCGGCGCTCGACGAGTCCATCGCCTCCCCCACCGGGCTCATCGCCCGGGTCGACGCGGACGGCGTCCTCACCGGTGTCTCGTCCCGCGACGACATCCACGCACGCGCCGGCCAGGCGCACACCGAGGCCCGGGTGGTGGCGGCATGACCATCGACTGGTCGTGGATAGGCGACCACACCGACGACCTCACCAGCCTCACGTTCTCCCACCTCCAGGCGGCGATGACCGCGGTCCTCCTCGGCCTGCTGATCTCGCTCCCGCTCGCGGTCCTCGCCCACCGGGTCCGCCCCCTGCGCGGCTTCCTGCTCGGCCTCTCGAACGTGCTCTTCACGATCCCGTCGATCGCGATCTTCGTCCTGCTGCTGCCGATCAGCGGCCTGACCCGCACCACCACGGTCATCGGCCTCACCGTCTACACGCTGGTCGTGCTGCTGCGGAACACGGTCGAGGGGCTGGACTCGGTCCCGGCGAAGACCAAGGAGGCGGCCAAGGCGATGGGCACCCGCCCGCTGCGCACCCTCCTCACGGTCGAGTTCCCGCTGGCCCTCCCCGTGATCATGGCGGGCGTCCGGATCGCCACGGTCATGTCCATCTCGCTGGTGAGCGTCGCCACCTACATCGGCGACGGCGGCCTCGGCCAGCTCTTCACCGACGGCTTCCAGCGCGACTTCCCGACCCCGGTGATCGCGGGCGTGGTGCTCACGATCCTGCTCGCGGTGGTCGCCGACGCCCTGCTGGTGGCCCTCCAGTACGTCCTCACCCCGTGGCGCAGGAGGCGAGCCTGAGATGTACGAGCTGTTCAAGAACCTCGGCACCTGGCTGACCACCGGTTCCCAGTGGGCCGGCCCGGACGGCATCGCCCACCGGCTCGCCGAGCACCTCCAGTACTCGCTGCTCGCGACCCTGATCGCCGCCGCGATCGGCCTCCCGATCGGCCTGCTGATCGGCCACACCGGCAAGGGCGCGTTCGTCGCCATCAACCTGGCCTCCTTCGGCCGCGCGCTGCCCACCGTCGGCCTGGTCGTCCTGGTCTTCCTGGCCGGCGGTCTGTCGATGCTGCCGGTGTACGTGGCACTGGTCGCCCTCGCCGTGCCGGCGATCGTCACCAACACCTATGCCGGGATGACGGCCGTCGACCCGGACGTCCGCGACGCCGCCCGCGGCCAGGGCATGCGCGGCCACCAGGTCCTCTTCCAGGTCGAACTGCCGCTGGCGCTGCCCCTGATCATGACGGGCCTGCGCCTCGCGCTCATCCAGGTCGTGGCCACGGCCACCGTCGCCGCGTACGTCTCGTTCGGCGGCCTCGGCCGCTACGTCTTCGACGGACTCGCCCAGCGCGACCTCGTCCAGGTACTCGGCGGCGCGGTCCTGGTGGCGGTCGTCGCCATCGTCCTGGACCTGCTGCTGAGCAGCCTCCAGCGCTTCCTCTTCCGCCACCGCACTGCCTAGGGACCCTCGATGAACCGACGCACTCTCCTCGGCGGCCTGTTCGCAGCGGCCTCCGTCCCCGCCCTCTCCGCCTGCTCCAGCGGCATCACCTCGCTGAACGAGCAGAGCGGTTCGACCGCCGGCGGCGGCTCCAGCAAGGGCGGGATCACCATCGGCACCGCCAACTACACCGAGAACCAGGTGCTCGGCTATCTCTACGCGGCCGTACTCCAGAAGGCCGGCGTGAAGGTGAAGGTCCGCCCGAACCTCGGCACCCGGGAGATCGTGATCCCCGCGCTCAAGGCGGGCGACATCGACCTGCTGCCCGAGTACCAGGGCGCCCTCCTCAACTACCTCGCCCCGAAGGACGCCTCCGACGAGCCGGGCACCATTCAGAACGCGCTCACCCTGGCGCTGCCCAGCGGCCTCCAGGTGCTGGCGTACGGGCAGGCGGCCGACTCCGACTGCTTCGTCGTCACCCGGGCGACCGCGCAGAAGTACGGCCTGACCTCCCTCGCCGACCTGGCCAAGGAGAACGGCAAACTGGTCATCGGTGCCGCGCCCGAGGTGAAGAAGCGGCGGATCGGCACGGTCGGGCTGCAGGAGGTGTACGGCGTCGAGTTCAAGGAGTTCAAGTCGCTGGACTCCGACGGGCCGCTGGTCAAGGGCGCGTTGAAGAAGGGCGACGTGGACGTGGCGAACCTGTTCACCACCGACACCGACATCGCGGCCAACGACTGGGTGGTGCTGACCGACCCCAAGAACCTGATCCCCAGCCAGCACATCGTCCCGCTGATCGCCGACCGCAAGGCCGACGACACCGTCCGCAAGGCCCTCGCCCGGCTCGGCAACGTCCTCACCACCGAGCAGCTCACCCAGCTCAACAGCCAGGTCGACAACGACAAGAAGGACCCGGAGGACGTGGCGGCGGCGTACGCCGAGGAGCACGGGCTGGCCTGATCACGAAGGCGTATTGCAAGATCGATGACCTGATGACGGAAGTACCAAATGTCCGCAAACAGGCACGAGGAGTGACCAGGCGTGTGCTTACGGTGAGGAGGTGCCAACAGCACCGCACCTGAACTCTGTGAACTCTGAGGAAGCGTCATGGCCTCGAACCGCAGGGCCTTTCTGACCGCCACCGCCACCGCGACCGCCGTCGGCGCGCTGGCCGTCGCCCCCACTCCGGCGACGGCCGGCACCGGCCGACCGCACTCCCCCGTTCCCGCCACCGCCAGCGCCGCACTGGACGAACTCCTCGCCGGCAACCGGCGGTACGCGGCCGGCCGCCCGCGCCGCCCGCACGACATCGTCGGCCACCGCCGGGTGCTGGCCGGCGGACAGCACCCGTTCGCCGTCGTCCTCGGCTGTATCGACTCCCGGGTCGTCCCGGAGCTGGTCTTCGACCAGGGCCTCGGCGACCTGCTGTGCATAAGGACGGCCGGACAGGTGCTGGACGAGGCCGTGCTCGGCTCGATCCAGTACGGCGTGGAGGAACTGCGCGTCCCGCTGGTCGTGGTGCTCGGCCACGAGCGCTGCGGGGCCGTCGCCGCCACCCTCGGCCGGCTGCGTAACGGCACATCCGTCCCCGGCCACCTGGAACTCCTCGTCGAGGAGATCACCCCGGCCGCCCGCCGCACCAGGGCGCTGCCCGGCGACTGGGCCGAGCACACCATGCGGGCGCACACGGCGTGGGTGCGGGACGCGATCCGCGCGGATCCCGCGTTCGCGGGGGCGTCGGTGGTCGCGGCACGGTTCGATCTGGACAGCGGGCTGGTGTCGCTGCTGCCCTGAGGGCGGGCCCCCGGAGAATTGCGGGGGCTTTCCCCAGTGCGCCGAGCGCCCCGGCTCCCTACCGTGGGCTCCATGACGGACGCGCATGACACCGACCTGAAGAAGGAACTCGCCGCCACCCTGCACGCCCGCAGGGAACTGGGGCCCGAGTACGAGTCGGAGCTGGCCGACTCCTTCCTGGAGAAGATCGACCAGCGCATCGACGGCGCGGTGGAGCGCCGGCTGCGCAGGACCCTGGCCGAGCAGCAGCTCCAGGTGGCGCGGGGCGCGCGGCGCGGCAAGGGCACCGACTCCTGGGGAGAGCGGTTCGGTTTCGCGATCGTCTCGCTGGTGCTGGCGGTCCCGCTGTCCGCGCTCGGCGGCACGTTCGGCGGCACGACCGGCCTGATCGCCACCTGGCTCGGCATCGTCGGCGTGAACATGGCCCAGGCGGTCCGCCTCAACCCGGGCGCGTTCCGCCGCCCCGACCGCGAGAACTGACCCCGCGCCCCCGCGGGTCACACCTGCCGGGTCGGCAGGACGACGACCTGCCGCAGGTTGACGTGCCGGGGCCGGCTCGTCACATAGCCCACCAGGTCGGCGATGTCCTCGGCGGCCAGCGAGCCCATCCCCTCGAACATGCCGCCCAGTTGCTCCCGCAGTTCGGCCGACCCGATGTGGTCGGCCAGTTCGGTCTCCGTCAGCCCCGGCTCGACATTGGTGACCCGCACGTCACGCGGCCCGAACTCGGTGCGCAGCAACTGCGAGAGGTGGGTGACGGCGGCCTTGGTGGCGCCGTACACCGCGTAGGTGGGGAAGACCCCGTGCGCGCCGACGGACGACACGTTGACGAGATCGGCGGTACGGCCCTGCGCCGCGGCTTCCACCAGGTCCGCGGTGAAGGCCCGCAGCACCCGCAGCACACCCGTCACATTGGTGTCGATCATGCGCTGCCACTCGTCGAGCCGGCCGTCGTCGATCGGGTGGGGCAGCATCACACCGGCGTTGTTGACGACGAGGTCGACGGTGCCGTAAGCCGTGTGCACCGCGTCCGCCGCGGCCTGTACGGACGCGTCGTCGGTGACGTCGGCGGTGACGGCGAGGGCCCGACCGCCGTTCGCCCGGATCTTCGCCACGACGGTCTCCAGCCGGTCCGCGCGCCGGGCGAGCAGCGCCACCCGGGCCCCCGACCCGGCGAGCCGCAGGGCGACGGCCGCCCCGATCCCGCTGGCGGCTCCGGTGACGACCGCGGTACGGCCGGACAGGTTGTCGTACGACATGAGGTACTCCCTGGTCAGTGCCGCCGGGCAGGCCCCGGTGGCGTGTCTCCACCCTCGCCGGTCCGGGGCGCCCTACCCAGGGATGCGTTTTTCCTGGGTCTGGCAGAACCAGGCTGGGAAGCGGCCGCTCGCCTACGATCGAACCCATGGACGGGGATCTCGGAGACTTTCTGCGCTCGCGCCGCGCCCGGATCCGGCCCGAGGAGGTGGGGCTGCCCTCGCACGGGCGGCGCCGGGTGCCGGGCCTGCGCCGGGAGGAAGTGGCGCAGCTGGCGGGCGTGAGCGTCGACTACTACATCCGGCTGGAACAGGGCAGGGGGCCCGGGGGCCCCGCCCGGACGAAGTCCGGGGGAGTCTCGGACGCGGTCCTGGACGCGATCGCGCGTGTACTGCGCCTGGACGAGACCGAGCACGCCTATCTGCGGGCGGTGGCCCGCCCCCGCCGCAAGGGCGCCGGGCGCCCGGCCGGCCCGCGCGTGCGCCCCGGTGTGCAGCTGCTGCTGGACGGCATGGACCGGACGGCCGCGTTCGTGCTGGGCCGCCGGATGGACGTGCTCGCCTGGAACGCGCTCGGCGACGCGGTGAACGGCTTCAGCACGCTGGCCCCGGCCGAGCGCAACATGCCGCGCCAGGTCTTCCTCGACCCGGCGGCCGAGGGCTTCTACCCCGACTGGACGGCCGTCGCGGCCCAGACCGTGGCGAACCTGCGGATCGCCGCGGGCCGCCACCCCGACGACCCCCGCATGGTCGCGCTGATCGGCGAACTCTCCCTGAAGAGCGCGGACTTCCGCCGGCTGTGGGCGGACCACGAGGTCAAGGCGTGCGCGTACGGCGTGAAGCACATCCGGCATCCGGTGGCCGGGCTGCTCACCCTCCCCTACGAGACCATGGCGGTCTCGTCGGACCCGGACCAGACCCTCGTCGCGTACACCCCGGAACCGGGCTCGGAGACGGCGGAACGGCTGGCGCTGCTGGGGAGTTGGGCGACGACCGGCTGAGCCGGCAGAGATCCGGCAGGGACCCGGGAAAAGTAATGCGCGGGGACCGCCGCACCCCCGTTACCGGGGGGCGGGACGACGGCGGTCCCCGCGAGGGACATGGACCGGGTCAGGGCCGGGTCTCACGTCCAAGCGTCCATGGAGGTCCGGGAGCCGCTCCGGAGGTCCTTGGACGTTCGGTGCCGGCCGGGGCGGGGAGCCGCTCCCGCCCTGCCGACACCCACCAATGTGCCGGACGCGTGTTAAGTGTGTGCTGCGTGGACGTGACACGCTCGTACCACTTCCGCGAAGTCCACCGCTTGGACGGGAAACCGCAAGTTCCCCGGCGTCACGGCCAGTTCACCGGACGTTCGCTAGTGCTTGCCGCCCTTGGCGAGAAACGCCAGCAGGTCCTGGCGGCTGACGACGCCCTTGGGCTTGCCCTCGACGAGGACGATCGCCGCGTCCGCCGCGCCCAGCACCGACATCAGGTCGCCGACCGGCTCGCCGGAGCCGACCTGCGGCAGCGGCGCGCTCATGTGCTTCTCCAGCGGGTCCACCAGGGAGGCCCGCTTGCTGAACAGCGCGTCGAGCAGCTCCCGTTCGACGACCGAGCCGACGACCTCGGCGGCCATCACGTCCGGGTGCCCGGCGCCCGGCTTGACGACCGGCATCTGCGAGACGCCGTACTCGCGCAGCACCTCGATGGCCTCCCCGACGGTCTCCTCCGGGTGCATGTGGACGAGGGAGGGGATGGAGCCGCCGGCCTTGTCGCTGAGCACGTCGGCGACGCGGGCGCTGGGACCCTCGTCCTCCAGGAAGCCGTAGTCGGCCATCCACTCGTCGTTGAAGATCTTGCTGAGGTAGCCGCGGCCGCTGTCCGGCAGCAGGACGACGACGACGTCGTCCGGGCCGAGCCGCTCGGCCACCCGCAGCGCGGCCACGACCGCCATCCCGCAGGAGCCGCCGACCAGGAGGCCCTCCTCCTTGGCCAGCCGCCGCGTCATCTGGAAGGAGTCCTTGTCGGACACGGCGACGATCTCGTCGGCGACGGTCCGGTCGTAGGCGGTGGGCCAGAAGTCCTCACCGACGCCCTCGACGAGGTACGGCCGCCCGGACCCGCCGGAGTACACGGAGCCCTCCGGGTCCGCGCCGACGACCTGGACCCGGCCGTCGCTGGCGTCCTTCAGGTAGCGGCCGGTACCGGAGATGGTGCCGCCGGTGCCCACGCCCGCCACGAAATGGGTGATCTTCCCCTCCGTCTGCTCCCACAGCTCGGGGCCGGTCGAGTGATAGTGCGACAGGGGGTTGTTCGGGTTGGAGTACTGGTCCGGCTTCCAGGCGCCGGGGGTCTCCCGGACGAGCCGGTCGGAGACGTTGTAGTACGAGTCCGGGTGCTCGGGATCGACGGCGGTGGGGCAGACGACCACCTCGGCGCCGTACGCCCGCAGCACGTTGATCTTGTCGGTGCTGACCTTGTCGGGGCACACGAAGATGCACTTGTACCCCTTCTGCTGGGCCACGATCGCCAGCCCCACCCCGGTGTTTCCGCTGGTCGGCTCCACGATGGTGCCGCCGGGCTGCAGCTCCCCGCTCTTCTCGGCGGCCTCGATCATCCGCAGGGCGATGCGGTCCTTCACGGAACCGCCCGGGTTGAAGTACTCGACCTTGGCGAGCACGGTGGCCTGGATGCCCTGGGTGACGCTGTTGAGCCTCAGCAGCGGGGTGTTGCCGACGAGGCTGATCATCGAGTCGTGGAATCGCACCGTTGTCTCCGGTTGCTTTCAAAAGAAGTGGTCCTGGTGGTGCGGCCAGCCTAAGGCCCGCTCCGGAGGTTCACTCCCCGTTGAGATTGACGCACGGCCGGTACGGGGCAAGGAGTGGATGAGCGGCAACGAGGAGGTGGCGGCGACGCATGACGAACATGTCGAGGGCGCGGGTGGCCCGGCGGATCGCGGCCGGGGCGGCGTACGGCGGAGGCGGGATCGGGCTGGTCGGCGCGGCCGCGGTGGGCGTGGTGCTGGCCGAGGTCCGGATGGCCAGGACCCGGGTGAACAACGGCAACAGCGGCGGCCGGGTGCCGATGGCGGACGGCCGCTACGGCGACGCGTACGGCACCGGTGAGCCTCCGCTGCGCCTGACGATGCTCGGCGACTCCACGGCGGCGGGGCAGGGCGTGCACCGGGCCGCGCAGACGCCGGGCGCGCTGCTGGCGTCGGGCCTCGCGGCGGTCGCCGAACGCCCCGTCGAGTTCACCAACGTGGCCCAGCCCGGCGCCCAGTCCGACGACCTGGACCGCCAGGTGGCGCTGGTCCTGGGCTCGGCCTCGCCGCCCCCCGACGTCTGCGTGATCATGATCGGCGCGAACGACGTCACCCGCCGCATGCCGCCGACCCGCTCGGTGCGCCACCTCTCGGCAGCGGTCCGCCGGCTGCGCACGGCGGGCGCGGAGGTCGTGGTCGGCACCTGTCCCGACCTGGGCACGATCGAGCCGGTACGACAGCCGTTGCGCTGGCTGGCCCGGCGGGCCTCGCGCCAGCTGGCGGCGGCCCAGACGATCGGCACGGTGGAGCAGGGCGGCCGCACGGTGTCGCTGGGCGACCTGCTGGGCCCCGAGTTCGCGGCGAACCCCCGTGAGCTCTTCGGCCCCGACAACTACCACCCCTCGGCCGAGGGCTACGCCACCGCGGCGATGGCGGTGCTCCCCACGGTCTGCGCCGCCCTCGGCCTGTGGCCGGCGGAGGAGGAGCGCCCCGACGTCACCCGCCGCGAGGGCTTCCTCCCGGTCGCCCGTGCGGCGGCGGAGGCGGCGGCCGAGGCCGGCACGGAGGTCACGGCGGCGATGCCGACGGGCCCGCGGGGACCGTGGGCCCTGCTGAAACGCCGCCGGCGCCACCAGGTCGACGAACCGCCGCCCCTCCCACCCGACTCGGCATCCGAAGAAGCGAGGTCAAGGGCCGGCACGACCGACTAGGACAGAGAGGAAGCGGTGCGCTGGGGCGGGGGGGGTCGCTTACCGGCGCTTGCAGGGTGCCGCTGCGCCCACCCGTGCCGCCCATGCGGCACGACTGCCCGCAGCCAAGACGGGCCCCGTATGGGGGCGCGGGGAACTGCGCGACCAGCCCCCACGCACCCGCACGGACCCACGCACCCCTCGACAGCGAAAAAGCAAGCGCTTAGAAAGTGCGGTCAGTGTCACACCGCGGTACCGGTGACCGATGACATACGTGCGGGTAACTTCCCAAGCAGCCCTGTCAATCCCCCGCGTCACTGGAGCCGTGAGATGCCCGAAGCAGTCATCGTCTCGACCGCCCGTTCCCCGATCGGCCGTGCCGTCAAGGGCTCCCTGAAGGACCTGCGCCCCGACGACCTCACCGCGACGATCATCCAGGCCGCCCTCGCCAAGGTCCCCGAGCTGGACCCCCGGGACATCGACGACCTGATGCTCGGCTGCGGTCTCCCCGGCGGCGAGCAGGGCTACAACCTCGGCCGGATCGTCGCCGTGCAGATGGGCATGGACCACCTCCCCGGCTGCACGATCACCCGTTACTGTTCCTCGTCCCTCCAGACCAGCCGCATGGCGCTGCACGCCATCAAGGCCGGCGAGGGCGACGTGTTCATCTCGGCCGGTGTCGAGATGGTCTCCCGGTTCGCCAAGGGCAGCTCGGACGGTCTCCCGGACACCACCAACCCGGTCTTCGCCGAGGCCCAGGCCCGTACCGCCGCCACGGCCGTGTCCGAGGGCTCCACCTGGCACGACCCGCGCGAGGACGGCCTGGTCCCCGACCCGTACATCGCGATGGGCCAGACCGCCGAGAACCTGGCCCGCGTCAAGGGCGTCACCCGCCAGGACATGGACGAGTTCGGCGTCCGCTCCCAGAACCTCGCCGAGGAGGCCATCAAGAACGGCTTCTGGGAGCGCGAGATCACCCCGGTGACCCTCCCCGACGGCACGGTCGTCAGCAAGGACGACGGCCCGCGCGCCGGCGTCACCCTGGAGGGCGTCTCCGGCCTGAAGCCGGTCTTCCGCCCCGACGGCCTGGTCACGGCCGGCAACTGCTGCCCGCTGAACGACGGCGCCGCCGCCGTGATCATCATGTCCGACACCAAGGCCCGCGAGCTCGGCCTCACCCCGCTCGCCCGGATCGTGTCGACCGGCGTCACCGGCCTCTCCCCCGAGATCATGGGCCTCGGCCCGGTAGAGGCCTCGCAGCAGGCCCTGCGCCGCGCCGGCCTGACCGTCGACGACATCGACCTGTTCGAGATCAACGAGGCGTTCGCCGCCCAGGTGATCCCGTCCTATCGCGACCTGAACATCCCGCTGGAGAAGCTGAACGTGAACGGCGGCGCGATCGCCGTCGGCCACCCCTTCGGCATGACCGGCGCTCGCATCACCGGCACGCTCATCAACTCCCTCCAGTTCCACGACAAGCAGTTCGGTCTGGAGACGATGTGCGTCGGCGGCGGCCAGGGCATGGCGATGGTCATCGAGCGCCTGAGCTGAGTCACCGCACGGCCCCCGAGTGATCCCTGAGTGACCGTCACGGAACCCACCGTGACGCCACGGCCCGGTGTTCGAGAAAACTCCGAACACCGGGCCGATTTGTGATCCAATCTCCCCCAGGATGTGACCTATCTCCCTCTGCGGGGATATCACCGCAGGTCAGCGGGGTTGTCCAGCCAAACCCGAGGGTCAAAGTCCTGTCCGTTTCGTGACGTTACGCACTGACAGCTTGATAGTCCACCCTTCAAGCTGATGTAGGAAGTCGGGGGTCGACTTTGAACCGGGAGTACGTCAGTGAGCGCCATGCCGATCGCCTTGCTGCTCACCACGGCCGCCACGGGCGCCGTGGGCGTCGCTGTCCTGCGCACCGTTCTGAAGCTGCGCCGTCAGGTCGCCGAGCTGCACACCCAGCTCGCCCAGAACCAGGCCGCCGCGATGCGCGCCCTGCTGCCGGCCGCCCGCAACCATGCGGACGCCGAGCAGATACGGGCCGCCGTGGCCGAGGCGCTGGCCGAGGAGCGGGAGCGGGAACTGGCCGAGGCGCGGGCCTTCTGGGCCGCGCAGGAGGCGCGTGACGCCTCCGACACGCCGTCGCTGCTGGGTCTGGCGGACGGTGAGCCGTTCCTGCCCCGGCAGGGCGACTTCGTGGGCCTGGAGCCGGTCGCCGAGCAGGCGACGGAGGCCGACGACTTCGCCGGGGGCGCCCCCGCCGAGTCCCCGGAGCTGGCCGCGGCCCGCCGTCGTCACCCGTCCCATCCGGACTTCGTACCGGTGCAGTCGCCGGTGGTGAACGACCATGAGCGCACGGTCGCGACGCTGGAGCAGCTGGCCGAGTCCCGGGTCGAGCTCGCCGACGTGCGCCCCGGGCCGCTGGGCACGCTGGACGTCTACGTCTTCGCCGACGGCACGACGCTGTGCATGACGCCGGGGCACCGGGAGACGGCGGAACGGCTGGCCGCGGCGCTGAGCGCGGGCGAGACGCCGTACCTGCTGGGCGGGTCGGGGATCTCCGGCGCCTACACGCTGACGTTCGCGTGCGGCGAGGAGAACGTGTACATCCTGGCGGACCGGGTCATAGCGTCGCTCTGAGCCATTGAGGGTGCGTGGTCGGGTGCGGGTGCGTGGGGGTTGTTCGCGCAGTTCCCCGCGCCCCTGAAAGCAACAAAGAGGGGGCGCTGCAGTGCGCCCCTTCTCACGCACCCCCCGGCCCTCACACTCCCGCCCTCTTCTGGGCCTCCTCCACCAGGCGCACCGCGTCCCCCACCTCCGCGTCGCTCTCCAGGACCACCGCCAAGTCGTTCCCGGCCACCGTGATTTGGTCGGCGACCGCGAACATCCCCGCGTCCGGCATCTCCCGGGCCTCGCCGCCCGGCTCCTCGACATCCTGCGCCCAATTGGCCAACTGCCTGGCCAGCGACAGCGCCTCCGCGGCCGCCCCCCTCTGCAACCGACTCTGCGGCGCCGCCCTCAACTTGTCGGCGAAGTGCTCCACGGCACGGGTAAGAGGCGTCGTATCAACCACGCCGTGAGCGTAACGCCTGATGTCGGCTGTCCTGTCCCGACTGTTGCCAACACGCCAACACTCAGGCACGGTGACGTGAAGGACCGGCTACAACCCCCCTTTGCGCACCGGAGGCGCCGATGTCCCAAGTCTTCTCCGAGGAGACCCATCGCAACATGCTCGCCCGCATCCCCCACTGCACCGGTCGTGAAGTGTCCGACTGGTTGCGTACCGTCGCCGAAGGCCCGTCCCTCTTCCGCTTCGAGGAGAAGGTCAGCTGGCTCCGCCACGAGCACAACCTCGCGTACGGCCACGCGAAGGCGTTGATCCACGAGTACGACCTGAGGAGGGCCGCGCGCAAACTTCTCTAGGCGCGCACAGACGACGAAGGGCCCCGGGTGTGCCCCGGGGCCCTTCTCGGCTCTTCTGCGGCCCAAAGGCCGAAGGTCGCTACCGCTAGTCGTTACTGCTGAAGATCGCCACCAGGCGCAGCATCTCGACGTAGATCCACACCAGCGTCAGGGTGAGGCCGAACGCGGCCAGCCAGGCCTCGTTCTTCGGGGCGCCGTACGCGATGCCGTCCTCGATCTGCTTGAAGTCGAGGGTCAGGAAGAACGCGCCGAGCAGGATCGCGATGATGCCGACGATCGCACCGAGCGGACCGAAGCTGCGCAGCCCGCCGTTGTCGGCGACGCCGAACGCGACCAGCAGCAGGTTGACCGCCATGACCAGCACGAAGGCGATGGCGATGGCCATGCCGATGCGGGCGTAGCGGGCGGTGACGCGGATCCAGCCTGCCTTGTAGACCAGCAGGGTCGCGCCCGTGACCGCCATGGTGCCGAGCACCGCCTGGAACGGGGCGCCGCTCCACTGGCTGTTGTACATCTCGCTGATCACGCCGAGGAAGACGCCCTCGAAGGCGGCGTATCCCAGGATCAGCGCGGGCACCGGGGTGCGCTTGAAGCTCTGGATCAGCGCCAGGACCAGCGCCACGATCGCGGAGCCGAAGGCCAGGCCGTAGCTGGTGCTGGAGACCGGCAGCAGGGCCCAGGCGAGGGCCGCGCCGACCGCGACCGTGCCCAGCGTCATCGCCGAGCGCAGGACCACGTCGTCCATGGTCATACGGCCGGTGGTGGCCGGGGCCTGTGGCGGGGCGCCCTGCTGGACGTCCTGCTGGGCGTAGGGGTTGTTCGCGTAGGGATTCTGCGCGTAGGGGTTGCCCTGTGCGTACCCGGCCTGCGGCGCGGTGTTGAAGCCCGCGTAGCCGTTGTCGCGGCTGAACCCCCGTCGCGAGAAGACCGGGTTACTGCTCCTCATTTCACTCCTCCATGGCCACTGTGCGGGGCCTTGGCCTCAAGAGTAATGGATTGGCAAAAGTTCGACCCTCGTACCTGGGGAGGATCTTTCCCTCGCCGTGCTGCCCAACACGCTACGCGGACCCCTGATTCCCGGCCATGGAGGGCTTCGTTCCATGACCGAGTCGCTACACGACCGGAACCGGCCGGAGATGCCTCAGGCGTCCAGCGGGAAGCCCGTGTACGCCTCCGCCAGGTCGGTCTCGGCCGCCCGGCAGGAGGCGATCCGGGTGAGCCGGGCCAGCTGGAGCCGGGCGTCGAAGGCGGTGTCCTCGGGGCCTCGGTGGAGCAGGGTGGTCATGTCGTACGAGAACCGCTCGGCCTGCCAGATCCGGCGCAGGCAGGTCGCCGAGTAGGTCTCCAGGAGCTCGGGGGAGCCCGTCTCCTGCTCGTGGACGAGGGCGCGGGCGAGGGTGACGACGTCGCCGACGGCGAGGTTCAGCCCCTTGGCGCCGGTCGGCGGCACGATGTGGGCGGCGTCCCCGGCGAGGAAGACCCGGCCGTGCCGCATGGGCTCATGGACGTACGACCGCATGGGCGTGACCGACTTCTGGGTGATCGGGCCGCGGGCGAGGCGCCAGTCGTCGTCGGTCTCGAAGCGCCGTTCCAGCTCGTCCCAGATCGCCTCGTCGGTCCAGTCCTCGGCGTCGGTGTCGGCCGGGACCTGGAGGTAGAGGCGGGAGACGGACGGGGAGCGCATCGACAGGAGGGCGAAGCCGCGCTCGTGGCGGGCGTAGACCAGCTCGTCGTGGGAGGGGGCGACATCGGCGAGGATGCCCAGCCAGGCGTAGGGGTAGGTGCGCTCGAAGACCCGGGAGAGGGACTCGGGGAACACGCTGCGCGCCACCCCCCAGAAGCCGTCGCAGCCGACGACGTACGCGCACTCCAGTACGTCCTCGCGCCCCTCGTGCCGGAACCGCACCCGCGGCCGTTCGCCCTCGGCGCCCTCCACCGCCAGCGCCTCCGCCTCGAAGAGCAGCGGCCCGCCTTCCTTGAGCTGGAGGGCGATGAGGTCCTTGCAGACCTCGGTCTGGGCGTAGACCGTCACGGACCGCCCGCCGGTGAGCCCGGGGAAGTCCACGCGGTGGCGCTGGGTCGCGAACCGCAGCTCGATGCCGTCGTGGCGCAGGCCCTCGCGGTCCATGCGCTCCCCGGCGCCGGCCGCGCGCAGCACGTCCACCGTGCCCTGCTCCAGGATCCCGGCGCGCTGGCGGTGTTCCACGTAGGAGCGGTCGCGGCTCTCCAGGACGACCGAGTCGATGCCGGCGTTGTGCAGCAGCCGGGCGAGCAGGAGCCCGGCGGGTCCGGCTCCGATGATGCCGACGGTGGTGCGCATCGGTCGTTCCTTCCGTGGACGGGGCGTCGTCGCCCGCTGCGGAGACCACGGCGTTCACCTCATCCGGGTGTTCGCCCGCGTTCGCCCGTGTTCGCCTGGTGAAATTTCCTTCACTCACTTCTCCTGAGTCTCCGTCCGGAGGTACCCCCTGTCAATGGACACGCCCGAGGTCCGCCGGTGCACGCGACCGGCCGCCCGGCCCGCCGGAGGCGGTGGTGGTGGGCCGGGCGGCCGGTGCGCGGAGCGGCGGGACGGAGGTCAGCGGCCCGGCCAGCCGTCCAGGTGGCGGTGCAGGGTGACGTCGGTGCGCGGGTCGCCCTTCGGGGCGCTCGCGACCGCGTCGTGCAGGACGGTGGTGACCTCGGCGGCGAGCCCGTCGGCCCGCGTGCGCAGGTCGGCGGCGGGCAGGGTGGAGCGGGTCAGCTCGTCGAGCCGGCGGTGGATGTCGTCGAGCTTGCCCCGCGCGGTGGCGTCGAGAAGCAGCGGGTTGGGCGTGGCGACCACGAACTGGTAGGCACCGGCCAGGGTCTGACAGCCCGTGCACTCCTTGTTGGCGGCGTCGCTGAGGTTCACCGCGTTCAGCCGCGTGTGCTCCCCGGCGACGGTGACGATCTGGAAGGACAGCGCGACCGAACGGCAGTGGTCGTCGGCCGAGCAGCCGGCCGAGACGGCGTTGGCCTGGTTGCGTACCGCGGCGGCGTTGACCTTGCCGAACTGACGGACCGTGAACGAGTCCCGGACCTGGGTGTGGTGCCCGCGGTCGGCGTGGCTGAAGACGTGGTCGGAGGCGACCGCGGCATGCGGCACGGCGGTGGCCGCCTGTGCGGGCAGGGCGGTGGCCGCCCCGGCGACCCCGGCGGCGAACAGGCCGATCCGGACGGCGCGCCGGGAGAGCGGACCTGAGGCGGTGCGTGGTTTTCGGTGACTGCTCATGGATGCTCCAGTGCTCCTGTGCTTCTGCGGTGGGTGGTGCGGCCTGCGGCCGCGCGGTGCCGCTCGTCAGGACGTGGCCGGGGCCGGGGTCGGCGTGTCGCTGGCCGGCGGCGGGGACGGGCTGGGCGTCGGGGACTCCGGGGCGCTCTCCGACGGCGAGGGCGACGGCTCGGGCTCCGTCGTGCCGGTCCCGCCGGACGGCGAGGGCACCGGATCGGCGACCGTTCCCCCGCTGGACGGCACCGGCGACCTGGAGGCACCGCCGCCGGGACCGCCGGGCACCGAGGCGGACGGCGACGCCGAGGCGGACGCCCGGCGCGAGGACTGGGCCGGCGAGGGACCGGCGCTCGCCCCGGCCGAGGCGGACGGCGCACCGGCCGCCGGGTCCGACGGGCTGCCGGAGTCCGTCGGGCGGTCCGGGGTGGTGGCCTGCCGGGCCGGCGGTGCCTCGGTCGGCACCCCCGGCTGCAGGATCGGCGCGATCGGCGGCTGCTTGGGCAGCGGCTTCGGCGTCACCCCGGAGACCCAGGCGTAGCTGAGACCGGTGAGCCCGGCGAGGGCCAGGGCGCAGAACGCGAGCCGCAGCCTCGGCCGGCCCGCCGTGGTGCGTTTCGCGGCCCGGAAGAGCCGCCCGCCGATCTTCACGGACAGATAAATGACACCGGCCATCGGGCACAGCAGCATCACGCTGCCGATGGTCCCGACCAGCCCCTCGACGATCTTCCCGTCCACGAACGCCGAGCCGGTGCCGACGAGTTGCTCGGTCAGGGAGCGGGTCATGGTGGTGAGGATCCGCGGCAGGTTCCACAGCGCGTACCCGAGTTCGCCGATGATCAGCGGAACCATCGTCAGCACCCAGGTGGCGACGATGGCGCGCGCCGACTTCTTCAGCCCGGCGACCTCCTCGCGGGCCTTGTCCCCCCGCCGCCCCGGCACCAGGGCCAGCAGGATCGGCTTGATCTTGCCGTACAGGTCCGGGACCCCGGCCAGGTCGCCGAGGATGTAATAGCCGTCCAGCCGTACGGCCGGCATCAGCTGTTCCAGGATCTCGAAGTGCCCGAGGTAGACCGTGGCCAGGAAGAACGGTGACCCGGTGGCGAAGTAGGCACCGGCCATGGCCAGCATGAAGACGACGTTGAAGTAGACGCCGCCGAGGTCGGTGCGGAGCCGTCCGGCCCGGCCGATCCGGTAGACGTCGGTGACGTCGGTGTACATCGAGGGCCAGATGAGGAAGAGCCCGCACCCGATGCAGCCGGGGCGGGCTCCGCCGTATCTGCACGCGGAGGCGTGGCCGAACTCGTGGAAGACGAGGGAGGCCACGGTGAGCACGAAGACGACCAGGATCAGGACCGGCTGGTCGAGCACCTCCAGGACGGGTTCTATCGCCCCGAAGAACCCGAACAGCCAGACGTCCATGCCGACGGCCAGGGCCAGCACCAGTGCCACCACCACCGGTCGGTGCAGCCAGGCCAGCGAACGGGCGATCTTCGCCGTACGCCGCTCGTTGAAGATCACCCGGTGGCCCTTGAGGGCGAGCAGCAGGTCGGAGCGCGGGGCGTCGACCTCGTCGTCCTCCTGGCCCTCCGGGACCGTCACGCCGAGCGGTTCGAGCTTCTTCTCGACGAGGTAGCGGATGTTCTCCCCGCTGACCTCGCGGCCGAAGCGGGCGCTGACCCGGTGGGCGATGGCCTCGGCATCGCGGACGCCGTCGACCGACGACGCCACCAGGTACAGCAGCCTGGACAGCTGCACGACCTGCCCGTCCCCCCGACGGGCGATGTACTTGGGCTCGGTGAATCCCGACCCCTGGTACTCACCGTGCAGCCGCAGTCCCGCGCTCAGCCTCGGGACCGGCGACGGCGGGTCGACCACCGGCAGGTTGCCCGTCGCGACCTGCTCGTAGGTGACCGGCCAGCCGCCGGGTCCGGGCACCGGGCCCGTGTCGTACAGTGCGGCGGTCCCGTCTCCGAGCACCGTCATGTGTGGTCTCCCCCCGGATCCCGCATGCAGTTCCCCCCCATGACCGCGAGCGCCACCGCCGGGGCGACGGCGGCGGCGCTCCCGGGTACTACTGGGTGACGCTGATCGTCTGCGCGGCCTGCGAGGTGGCGGACGACCACGCCGAGTGGTCGTTCAGGGCGGCGGACTGGTTGGACGCGTCGATGTTCGCGATGTGCTTGGTGACGTTGACGGTCTTGCCGAAGCTGAACTTCAGCCGGCCGAGGGCCTCACGGCCCGGCAGCAGCTCGGCGGACTCGTTCTCCAGCTCGTTCATGTCCATGCTCATGACGGATGTCCTTTCGTTTCGTGCGCGATGAGGTCGAGATCGGCACCGGCGCCGTGCGCCGGGGCGGCGTTACTGGGTGACGCTGATGGTCTGGGCGGCGCCGGAGTCGGCCACCGACCACGACGAGTGGTCGTTCAGCGCGGCGGACTCGTTGTGGGCGCTGATGTTCGCGACGTGCTTGGTGACGTTGACCGTCTTGCCGAAGCCGAACTTCAGCCGGCCCAGGGCCTCACGACCCGGCAGCAGCTCCGCGGACTCGGCCTCGAGCTCATGGGCGTCCATCATGATCGCTTCCCCCTCAGGGATAGACATTTCCGATCGGACCGAGTCAGGTTCCCCCCGGACTCTGTCCAATCTGGTCGGACAAGCTGTCCAACGAGATTGGACACTAGGCCCTCGGAGACCCCCTGCGCAACCCGTTCGAGAAATCACCCTCTCGGCCGATCGCGGCGGCGACCGTAGAATCGGCGCGACATGGCGGACTCCGCAGGCGGCGAGCAGGAAGTGACGGTCAGTGGCCAACGCACTGCAGCAGTTGATCCGTGAGCACCTCGACCGCAAGGGCTGGTCCTACGGTGACGTGGCGCGGCGCGGTGGTATCCCCCGCTCCACCGTCCACCACCTGGCCACCGCCGAGCGGGTGGTCCGCATGCCCCAGGCGACGACCCTGGAGGGTCTGGCCAAGGGGCTGGAACTCCCCCTGGAGAGCGTGCGCCGGGCCGCCGCCGAGGCGTGCGGGATCCACGTGTACGACACCTCGCCGGACGCCGGCGCGAACGGCGGCGCCGCCGACCCCGAGGTCGCGCTGCTCATCGCGAGCGTCCAGAAACTGTCGGCGGACGACCGCCGCCACGTCACCGCTCTGGTCGAGTCCCTGCTGGACCGTTCCTCCAGACCCGCCAAGGAGCAGTGACGGCCCCGGACCGCCGACGGACCGCCTTCGGACCGCCTCCGATCCATCGGGGGGCCGTCGGGAGACCGTCGGCGGACCGCTCTCCGAACGCTCTAGGACGTTCTTCCGTCAAGTCGGAAAAAGAATCCAACTCCGCACGAAACCGTCAAGATCCAGGGCTAGTCTCTCGTCCTGCCCGGGACGCGAGAGCCGCACGACCACGGGCTCTCAGGGGGACATGTGTTGTTCGTGCACGGCGGACCGGCGACGGCCGTGGTCCGGGGACCCGACGGCGAATCCGTCGTCCTGCTGTCCGGGGAACTGCCCGAGGTGCTCACCGACACCTCGGTCACCGAACTCCTGGACCTGGCCGCCGCCATCCTGGACGCCGGCGAACTCACCCTCTTCGAGGAGTGCCTGCGCGCGCTGCGCGGCAACGGCATGCGCGCGGGCCGCCGTATCGAGGTGGACGGCGCGGTCCTGACCGTCTACGAGGGGTGAGCCGACGCTCCGAGGGACGAGCCGCCGCCGCCCCCGAGAGGGCGCGGGAAGTGCCCGGAACCGGACTTGAACCGGTACGCCCGCGAGGGGCAGCGAGGTTTAAGCTCGCCGTGTCTGCATTCCACCATCCGGGCAGGCCATGGGCTCCGCTACGAGATTCCGAGCCTATCGGGAGGCGTCCCCCGAACAGCGGACGGGCGACCCGATGTTGTCTTATTTTATTGACGTCTGAGGGTGCATCAGCCCCCGGAACGAGCCATCCGCACTTGCCAATAGCGTTACGCGCGGTGGGTGCGTGCGTACGCGGAATGACGGAATTTCACCGTCCGAACAAGGGGGCTCCACCTGTTCTCGACGGCTGGAGCGCCCGTTCCGGATCCGGTCCGCCCGGACTGAGGGTCCGCCGTCATCCCCAGGTATGACGCGACGGGCTCCCGGTCCCCCCTTGGTCGCCCCCCGGAACCGGAACTGCGGCTGACTACACGGGCCCGTACGGCCGAGACGATGGAGCGGTCCCCATGAACGACGTCGTCCCGACAGGAGCGCCCTTCCGTGTCCACCACACCCTCCCCCAGCCTTCGGCCGGGGGTGCCCCCAGCCGACCGGCGGACCACCTCGGTGGCCGCTCGCGCCACGGAGCTCTCGAAGATCTACGGGCAGGGTGAGACGCAGGTCGTCGCCCTGGACCGGGTCACCGTCGAGTTCCGGCAGGCCGAGTTCACCGCGATCATGGGGCCGTCCGGCTCCGGCAAGTCCACGCTGATGCACTGCGTGGCCGGCCTCGACACCTTCTCCTCCGGTTCCGTGCGGATCGGCGACACCGAACTCGGCACCCTGAAGGACAAGCAGCTCACCAAGTTGCGCCGGGACAAGATCGGGTTCATCTTCCAGGCGTTCAACCTGCTCCCGACGCTGACCGCGCTGGAGAACATCACCCTCCCGATGGACATCGCGGGCCGCAAGCCGGACAAGCAGTGGCTCGACAGCGTCATCCAGATGGTCGGTCTGAAGGACCGGCTGAGCCACCGTCCCTCGCAGCTCTCCGGCGGCCAGCAGCAGCGCGTCGCCGTCGCCCGCGCCCTCGCCTCCCGGCCGGAGATCATCTTCGGTGACGAGCCGACCGGAAACCTGGACTCCCGCTCCGGCGCCGAGGTGCTCGGCTTCCTGCGCAACTCGGTGCGGGAGCTGGGCCAGACGGTCGTCATGGTCACCCACGACCCGGTCGCGGCCTCCTACGCCGACCGGGTGGTCTTCCTCGCCGACGGCCGGGTCGTCGACGAGATGTACCGCCCGACGGCCGACACGGTCCTGGACTTCATGCGGCAACTTCCTGGGGGCGCTGACACCAGCGGCTCCGCCGCGCGGCCCCAGACCCCCGAGTTCGACGCGAAGGGCCGGACCAGCTGATGTTCCGCACCGCCCTGCGCAACGTCCTCGCGCACAAGGCCCGGCTGCTGATGACCGTGCTCGCCGTGATGCTCGGCGTGGCCTTCGTCTCCGGCACCCTGGTCTTCACCAACACCATCTCGGACGCCTACCAGAACAGCTCCGCCAAGGGCTTCGACGGCGTCGACGTGGCCGTACAGGCCAAGTACCAGGACTCCAAGGGCGATCAGGTCGGCAAGACCCCCGACCTCACCCAGGCGCTGCTCGACAAGGCCGCGAAGGTCCCCGGGGCCGCCTCCGCCACCGGGGTCGTCTCCGGCTTCACCGCCATCGCCGACAAGGACGGCAAGCTGATCGGCGGCGGCTGGCAGTCCGCGGGCGGCAACTACTGGGGCACCGAGGACGCCCGCTACCCGCTGGCCGGCGGCCACGCGCCGAGCGGTGCGAACGAGGTGCTGATCGACTCCAAGACCGCCGAGCGGGCCGGCTACAAGGTCGGCGACACCGTGCGCATCTCGGTGAACGGCCCGGTCCTGACCCCCACCCTCGCCGGCATCTTCACCACCGACGACGGCAATGTCACGGCCGGCGGCAGCCTCGCCCTGTTCGACACGGCGACCGCGCAGCAGCTGTTCGGCAAGAAGGGCACGTACGACGAGATCGACGTGACGGCGAAGTCCGGCACCGCCCAGGCCGCCCTCAAGGCCCAGCTGGACCAGGCACTGCCGAAGAAGCTCGTGGAGACCACCACCGGCAAGAAGCTCGCCGACGACCAGGCGAAGGCCATCGCCGCCGGCATGAGCGGCCTGCGCCAGGGCCTGCTGGTCTTCGCCGGTATCGCCCTGTTCGTCGGCACGTTCATCATCGCCAACACCTTCACCATGCTGGTCGCCCAGCGCACCAAGGAGCTGGCGCTGCTGCGCGCGGTGGGCGCCTCCCGCCGCCAGGTCACCCGCTCGGTGCTGATCGAGGCGTTCGTGGTCGGCGCGGTGGCCGGGGTGGCCGGTCTGGTCGCCGGCATCGGCATCGGCGCCGGACTGCGCGCGCTGATGGGCTCGTTCGGCGCGACCGTCCCGGACGGCCCGCTGGTCGTCAGCGGCGGCACGGTGGCGGCCGCCCTCGCGGTCGGCGTCGTCATCACCATGCTGGCCGCCTGGCTGCCCGGCCGCCGGGCCGCGAAGATCCCGCCGGTCGCCGCGATGAGCGCGCTGCACTCGGCGCCGACCACCAAGTCGCTGGTGCTGCGCAACACGATCGGCGCGCTGTTCTCGGCGGCGGGCGTGACGGTGATCCTGGCGGCGACGACGATGAGCGGCAGCGACGGCCAGGCCCCGATGGGGCTCGGCGCGGTCCTGCTCATCATCGGCGTGTTCGTCCTGACCCCGCTGCTGTCCCGTCCGCTGATCGCGGCCGCCGCCCCGCTGCTGCGCGGGTTCGGCGTCTCCGGCAAGCTCGCCCGGCAGAACTCGGTGCGCAACCCGCGCCGTACCGCCGCGACCGCCTCGGCGCTGATGATCGGCCTGACCCTGATCACCGGCATGACGGTGATGGCGGGCAGCCTGCAGAAGTCCATCGACAAGATGGCGAGCTCGGCGGTCCGCGCGGACTACGTCGTCTCGATGGCCAACGGCAACGCGCTCTCCCCCGACGTGGCGAAGAAGCTCGCGACGGCCGACGGGGTGACCGCCAGCAGCCCGCTGCGCAACGCGGCCTCCCGGATCGACGGCGACACCGAGTACCTGACCGGCGTCAACGGCTCGGCGATCGGCAAGCTGACCGACCTCACGGTCGACAACGGCTCCTTCAAGGTCGGCGGCTCGGACGTGGTCGTGGACGACGACACGGCCAAGTCGCACGGCTGGAAGGCCGGTTCGGCCTTCACCGTGCACTACGAGGACGGCAAGGCGCAGAAGCTGACGGTCGCGGGGGTCTACGAGGGCAACGAGCTGATCCGCGGGATCATGCTCGACAACGCCGTCCTCACCCCGCACCAGACCGACCCCGCCGACATGCAGGTCATGGTCAAGACGGCGGACGGCGCGTCCGGCGCGGCCAAGGACAAGCTGGAGAAGGTCCTCGGCTCCAACCCGGCGATCAAGGTCCAGGACAAGCAGGACCTGTCCGACTCCATCGCCCAGGCGTTCACGCTGATCCTGAACATGGTCTACGGCCTGCTCGCGATGGCGGTGATCGTCGCGGTCCTCGGTGTCATCAACACCCTGGCCATGTCGGTCTTCGAACGGCAGCAGGAGATCGGCATGCTGCGCGCGATCGGCCTGGACCGCAAGGCGGTCAAGCGGATGGTCCGGCTGGAGTCCCTGGTCATCTCGCTCTTCGGCGGGGTGCTGGGGCTCGGTCTGGGCGTGTTCTTCGGCTGGGCGGCGGGTCAGCTGGTCGGCGCGAGGATGGCGACGTACGAACTGGTCCTGCCGTGGTCCAGGATGGCGCTCTTCCTGGTGCTGGCCGGCCTGGTCGGCGTCCTGGCGGCCCTGTGGCCGGCCCGGCGCGCGGCACGGCTGAACATGCTGGCGGCGATCAAGTCCGAGTAGCCGCGGACGGCGAAGGGGCCCCGCACCGTGCGC
>NZ_JBHXSK010000063.1:0-64136 GCF_042716195.1 Streptomyces sp. NPDC058683 | reverse complement strand
AGCTCCGGGCGCCGCCCCTCATGTACGCCTGCGTGTTACACGGTCAGCCTCGCGAGCGCCGCGTCGATCCTGGCCAGGGTCTTCTCCTTGCCCAGGATCTCCAGGGACTCGAAGAGCGGCAGGCCGACCGTGCGGCCGGTGACGGCCACCCGGACCGGGGCCTGGGCCTTGCCGAGCTTGAGGCCGTGGGCCTCGCCGGCGGCCAGGACGGCCTCCTTCAGGGACTCCGGAGAGGTCCAGTCGGCCGACTCCAGCTTCTCCCGGGCCGTGGCCAGCAGGGCGTCGCTGCCCTCCTTCATCGCCTTCGTCCACGACGCCTCGTCGGAGACCGGCTCGGGCAGGAACAGGAAGTCGACGTTGTCGGTGATCTCCGACAGGACCTTCAGGCGGGTCTGGGCGTGCGGGGCGATCGCGTGCCACTTGGACTCGTCGAAGTCCGCCGGGGCCCAGGGGGCGAAGGGGGCCTTCAGCCAGGGGGCGCAGCGCTCCGTGAAGTCCTTCACCTCCAGGAGGCGGATGTGGTCGGCGTTGATCGCCTCGCACTTCTTGAGGTCGAAGCGGGCCGGGTTGGGGTTCACGTCGGAGATCTCGAAGGCGGCGACCATCTCCTCGATCGAGAAGATGTCCTGGTCCGCCGAGAACGACCAGCCGAGCAGGGAGAGGTAGTTGAGCAGGCCCTCGGGGAGGAAGCCGCGCTCGCGGTAGAGGTTGAGCGAGGACTCCGGGTCGCGCTTGGAGAGCTTCTTGTTGCCCTCGCCCATGACGTAGGGAAGGTGACCGAAGGCCGGGATCTGCTGGGCGATGCCGAGCTCGGTCAGCGCCTTGTAGAGGCCGATCTGGCGCGGGGTGGAGGAGAGCAGGTCCTCGCCGCGCAGGACGTGGGTGATCTCCATCAGGGCGTCGTCGACCGGGTTGACCAGCGTGTACAGCGGGGCGCCGTTCGCGCGGACGATGCCGTAGTCCGGGACGTTCTCCGGGGTGAAGGTCAGCTCGCCGCGGACCAGGTCCGTGAAGGTGATCGTCTCGTCGGGCATCCGGAAGCGGACGATCGGGGTGCGGCCCTGGGCCTTGTACTCCTCGACCTGCTCGGCGCTGAGGTCGCGGCAGTGGCCGTCGTAGCCGGACGGCCGGCCGGCCGCGCGGGCGGCCTCGCGGCGGGTGTCCAGCTCCTCCTGGGAGCAGTAGCAGTGGTAGGCGTGGCCGGCGTCGAGCAGCTTCTGGGCGACGTCCTTGTACAGGTCCATGCGCTGCGACTGGCGGTACGGCGCGTGCGGGCCGCCGACCTCGGGGCCCTCGTCCCAGTCGAAGCCCAGCCAGCGCATCGCGTCGAGCAGCTGGTTGTACGACTCCTCGGAGTCGCGGGCCGCGTCGGTGTCCTCGATGCGGAAGACCAGCGTGCCCTGGTGGTGCCGGGCGAACGCCCAGTTGAACAGGGCGGTGCGGACCAGGCCCACATGGGGGTTACCGGTGGGCGAGGGACAGAAACGGACGCGGACGGGGGAGCCGGGTGCGCTAGCCACGCTTGACAACCTTGTTGGTGAGAGTGCCGATGCCTTCGATGGTGACGGCGACCTCGTCGCCGACGTTGAGGGGGCCTACCCCTGCCGGGGTGCCGGTGAGGATCACGTCGCCGGGGAGCAGCGTCATGGCCTCGGTGATGTGGACGATCAGGTCAGCGATGGGATGGATCATCTCGCTCGTCCGGCCGAGCTGGCGCTGTTCGCCGTTGACCGTGAGCTGGATCGTCAGGTCGGACGCGGTGGAGAGGTCCAGGCCGGTCTCCACCCAGGGGCCGAGCGGGCAGGAGGTGTCGAAGCCCTTGGCCCGGGCCCACTGCTTCTCGCGCTTCTGGACGTCGCGGGCGGTGACGTCGTTGGCGCAGGTGTAGCCGAGGATGACGTCCTGGACGCGCTCGCGCGGGACCTCGCGGCACATGCGGCCGATGACCACGGCCAGTTCGGCCTCGTGGTGGAGGTCCTGGGAGAACGAGGGGTACTGGATCTCGTCGCCGGAGCCGATCACCGAGGTGGACGGCTTGAAGAAGGCGAAGGGGGCGTCCGGGACCTCGTTGCCCAGCTCCCTCGCGTGCTCGGCGTAGTTGCGGCCGTAGGCGACGACCTTGTTGGGGAGCACCGGCGGGAGCAGCCGTACCTTGTTCAGCGGGACCTTCGTGCCGGAGAGCTCGAAGTCCGTGAACGGAATGCCCTTGATGATGTCGAGGACGAGTTCGTCCTGCTTGTCGCCCTCGACGGCGCCGAAGGCGACGTTCCCGTCGATGGAGAACCTGGCGATGCGCACGGGATCCTTGCGCCCCTCACTGAGCCGGCTGGAGTCTGACGCTCCAGGCTAACGCGGTAAGGGGTGGCCGCCGTGAAAACGACCCGGTGACCGGGTGAGTGAGTGAACGGCGGCCGTGACCCGTACTGACGGCTACTCGGCCACCGAGGTCGTGACCGGCATCTCCATGAGGATGGTGCGCCGCGGGTTGGCGGTCTGGGCGGGGAGGTCGAGGGAGTGCTCGGGGAGTTCGGGGGTCGCCAGTTCCTCGGCGTCCTTGAGGTGGGCGAGAGTGGTACGCCGGGGGTTGGCTATGTTGCGGAACATCATCGTCGTCTTCACGGTTGTCGTGGACCCCGTCATGTGTCGGTTGGCAGAGACTTCCCTCTTGTAAAGCGCCAGGCTAAACATCGAATTCCCGGCGGAAGCCGCCAAGTAGCTGTGATCCGCGTGTGAGTTTGCTCACGAAGTCGAGGGCGAAACGGTCATTCCGGGCCGACAAGTCACCGCAATGAAACGGACATTGGCGAACTGAAGATGTCATTCCGCTCCTGATCATGGCGACTGGGACACGCCTCCCGCGCCTGCGACTGGCAGGGATACGTCCGTTATGTACGCGATCAGCTTCGACATCTCGTAACGTGTCACTCACACGCTGTCACGGAGGTCACAGCTCGGCTCACGGCCCTTGTTGGAGATCCGGCACTGTGCTGGAATTCCACGGACCGCCGCGGGATCGAGCCGGCGCGCAGGGGGCGCAACGCAGCGCCAGGTGGCGGCGAGACAGGGGGATCCAGCGCCGGTCACACTCACGACCAACAGGGGGCGCGCATTCAGGGCGCTCCCCCCTATCAACGCCGACACCGTGTCTCTCCGTTCAGCGGAGGGGCGCCTGGTCCAGAGGTTGCGACGCTAGTGCAGGGACGTTTCAAGAGGGATGGCAGCGCTTCGGCGGAGCCGGAGGCGCACGGCGGGACCGACCGCGGTTCCTCGCCCCAGCACGCCCAGAACCAGGGCCCGGCCTCGGCCGGCGGTGGTGACGGCGGTGAGCGCTCCGGGCGCCCCGCCGTGTCGGCGTCTTCGGCGACTTCGGGCCCCCAACCGACCGCCACACCAGCACCCACGATCAAGCCCCCCAAGGGCCCGTCCAACCCCGGCCCGCGCATAGCCCTGCGCAACTGGCGCATCTCCACGCGCCTGGTATCGCTGCTCGCGCTCCCCGTGGTGGCGGCGACCTCGTTGGGCGCGGTGCGCATCAACCAGTCACTCGACAGCATCCAGCAGCTCGACAACATCAAGCTGCTGACGGAGATGACCAAGCAGGCGACCGAGCTGGCCGTCGCGCTCCAGGACGAGCGCGACGAGACGGCCGGTCCGCTGGCGCACGGTCAGTCGAGCACCAGCCTCGCGATCAAGAACCAGGAAGCGCAGACCGACCGCGCCCGCGACAACTTCCTCAACGCCTCCGAGGAAATCGACGCCGCGAGCAAGAACGGTCAGCTCCAGGGCGTCCGGGACAGCCTCGTCGGTCTGGCCGGCCAGCTGGACGACCTGGCGAAGATCCGCAAGGACGCCTATCAGCAGAAGGAGAACTCGACCCAGACGGTCGAGTCCTACCACCGGCTGATCACCCAGCTGATCGACCTCTCCCAGGACATGGCGCAGGCCTCCAGCAACCCGGAGATGATCCAGCGCACCCGCGCCCTGGCGGCGTTCTCCACCGCCAAGGAGTACGCGTCCGTGCAGCGCGCCGTCATCGCCGCGGCCCTGCCCGCCAACAACACGACCGCGGGTGACCTCTCCGAGAACGACCGCCTGTACGGCGAGTCCGCCCAGGAGAGCGAGACCTCCGAACTGACGATCTTCCGGAAGATCTACGCCGGCAACGCCGCGACACTGCTGGAGCCGATCGAGGGGAAGAACCCCACGATCGAGGCCGCCGACACGTACGCCAAGCGTGCGCTCGGCGCCGAGAACGGTCTCAACGAGCTGAGCAAGCGGTCGTACAAGGACTGGGTGGACGACAGCTCGACCAAGATCGACCAGATGGAGAAGATCGAGCACTCGCTGCTCGAGGACATGGAGCAGAAGGCCCGCGAGCTGCGGTCCTCCTCCGAGCAGGAAGCCATCCTCTCCGGTGCGCTGATCCTGCTCGTCCTCGGTGTGTCGCTGGTCGGCGCCTTCATCGTGGCCCGCTCCATGATCCGCTCGCTGCGCCGCCTCCAGGAGACCGCCACCAAGGTCGCCCAGGACCGGCTGCCCGAGCTGGTCAAGCAGCTCTCCGAGTCCGACCCGCAGGACGTCGACACGTCCGTGGAGTCGGTCGGTGTGCACTCCCGGGACGAGATCGGCCAGGTGGCCGCGGCCTTCGACGACGTGCACCGCGAGGCCGTCCGCCTCGCCGCCGAGCAGGCCCTCCTGCGGGGCAACGTCAACGCGATGTTCACCAACCTCTCGCGCCGCTCCCAGGGCCTCATCCAGCGTCAGCTCTCGCTCATCTCCGAACTGGAGTCCCGCGAGGCCGACCCGGACCAGCTCTCCTCCCTCTTCAAGCTCGACCACCTCGCGACGCGTATGCGCCGTAACGGTGAGAACCTCCTCGTCCTCGCCGGTGAAGAGCCCGGTCGCCGCTGGACCCGCCCGGTCCCGCTGGTCGACGTGCTCCGCGCCGCCGCGTCCGAGGTGGAGCAGTACGAGCGCATCGAACTGGCCGCCGTGCCGACCACCGAAGTGGCCGGCCGCGTGGTCAACGACCTCGTGCACCTGCTGGCCGAGCTGCTCGAGAACGCCACCTCGTTCTCCTCGCCGCAGACCAAGGTCAAGGTCACCGGTCACGCGCTGCCCGACGGCCGCGTCCTGATCGAGATCCACGACACCGGTATCGGCCTCTCCCCCGAGGACCTCGCGGCGATCAACGAGCGGCTCGCCTCGCCGCCCACCGTGGACGTCTCCGTCTCCCGCCGCATGGGCCTCTTCGTGGTCGGTCGTCTGTCGCAGCGGCACGGCATCCGCATCCAGCTGCGCCCGTCCGACTCCGGTGGTACGACCGCGCTGGTCATGCTGCCCGTCGACGTCGCCCAGGGCGGCAAGAAGCCCGCTCCCGGCAAGCCCGGCGCCCCGGCGTCCGGCGGTCCGGCCGCCGCACAGGCAGCGGCCGGTGCGGCCGCGGCCCGGCGCGGCGGCCAGGGCGGTGCCGGCGGTTCGCTCGGCGCGGGTGCCCCTGCCGCGGCCCTCGGCGGCGGTGCCGCCGGTTCACGCGGTGGCGCCCTCGGTGCCGGCGGCCCCTCCGGCGGCGGACTGCTCGGCGCCGGTGCGGCTCCGCGCGGCCAGGTCGGCGCGGGCCAGGGTCCCCGGGCCGCGCTGCCCGGCGCGGGCCCGAACGGCGGCCGTCCCGGTGCGCCGGGCGGCGCCCGTGGCCAGCAGGGTCCGGCGGCTCCCCCGCAGGGCCGGCCCAACGCCGGCGGCGGTGCCTTCGGCGACCAGGACGCGTTCGGTAACCGGCAGGACTCCTTCGGCGCTCAGGACGCCTTCGGCAACCGGGCTCCGGTCCCGCCGCAGCGCTCCGCCTCCCCCTCCGACCAGGGCCGACAGCCCCAGCTGCCGCCGCGCGGTGGCCCGCGGGCCGAGCTGCCCGGCGGCAACCCGCCGCAGGGCAGGCCCAGCTGGAGCGACGACAACGCCCAGCCGCCGGTCTCCCGTGCCTCGCTGGACACCCCGCGCGGCCACGACGAGCAGGACCCGGCCCACACCGCGCCGATGCCCCGCATCGACGGCCGGCAGGACCTGGGCGCCACCTCGCAGATGCCGGCGATCCCGCAGGGGCCGTCGTCCACCGGCGAGTTCCCGCGCCCGGACTTCAACCTGCCGAACGGCTCGCAGAACACCGGTTCCTTCCCTCGCCCCGGCGCGAACGGACCGCAGGACACGGGATCCTTCCCGCGGCCCAACGTGAACGGCTCGCAGAACACCGGCTCGTTCCCCCGCCCGGGCATGAACGGACCGCAGGACACGGGATCCTTCCCGCGGCCCAACGTGAACGGCCAGCAGGACACCGGCTCGTTCCCCCGTCCCGGCGCGAACGGGCCGCAGGACACGGGTTCCTTCCCCCGGCCCAACGTGAACGGCCAGCAGGACTCGGGGCAGTTCGTCCGCTCCGATGTCTTCGGCGGGTCGACCGGGCCGCAGGGCGGCTCCCCGAACACCGGGCAGTTCGCCGCACCGCAGGGCTACGACAACGGCTCCACCGGCCAGTTCGCCGCACCGTCCTACGACGGCAGCTCCACCGGCCAGCACTCCCTGCCCGGCCGCCAGAACGGCTACGCGGCCAACGGCCAGAACGGCAACGGCCAGTACGGCAACGGGCAGTACGCCAACGGCCAGAACGGCACGGGCCAGTTCGAGCGGCCGGGGACCAACGGCCGCGGCATGGACTTCGGCGCACCGCAGCGTCCGCCGGTCCCGCCCGCGCCGCCGGCCCGTCAGGAGCCCGAGGCGCTGCCGCCGGCCAGCGGTCCCGGTGACGGTCGTACCCCGCTGTACGACACGCTGGAGACCAACTGGTTCCACGGCGGCCAGCAGGAGCAGCAGCACCCGCAGAGCAACGGCCACGGAAACGGCTCGGCGCCGGTCCCGCCCGTTCCTGCCCAGCCGCCGGCCCCGGCCGCCGCGGCCCCCCAGCGTCCCGCCCAGGCAGCCTGGCGCACCTCCCCGAACGACGACCTCGTCCGGCAGGCGGAGCGTGTACGGCAGCCGGCGGCGGGCGGTGTCACCACCTCCGGTCTGCCGCGCCGGGTGCCCAGGGCGAACCTCGTCCCGGGTACGGCTCAGCAGCAACAGCACCACACCGGTCCGCAGGTCTCGCGAGCGCCTGATGACGTCCGCGGCCGGCTGACCAATCTCCGTCGGGGTATCGCGCAGGGACGGCAGGCCGGTACCGGCCCGCAGACCGGCAGCTTCCCGAGCCCCACTCACCAGCAGGAGCGTTAGTTGAGTCCGATGAGCCAGGCGGCACAGAACCTCAACTGGTTGATCACCAACTTCGTGGACAACACCCCCGGTGTGTCCCACACCGTCGTCGTATCCGCCGACGGTCTCCTTCTGGCGATGTCCGAAGGCTTCCCCCGTGACCGTGCCGACCAGTTGGCGGCCGTCGCGTCCGGACTCACCTCGCTGACGGCCGGGGCTTCCCGGATCTTCGAGGGGGGCGACGTCGCACAGACGGTCGTCGAGATGGAACGCGGCTTTCTTTTCCTGATGTCCGTCTCGGACGGGTCGTCCCTCGCGGTTCTGGCCCACCCCGAGTGCGACATCGGCCTCGTCGGCTACGAGATGGCGCTCCTGGTCGACCGCGCGGGCGCGGTGCTCACGCCCGACCTGCGTGCCGAACTGCAAGGCAGTCTGCTCCACTGACAGCCCGGATCCAACCCGCCTCACCAAATCACCGTCCGGCCGCCACAATCCCCCCACCGGCCACGTCCGACGGCACGACTGACCGACTTGCTGTCCCGCCCGGAGGAACGATGACCCCGCCCACCGCCTCTCATGATCCGTACGCGGAGCCGTACGGGGACGAGGGCGACCAGCCGCTGGTACGTCCTTACGCGATGACCGGCGGCCGGACACGGCCGCGCTATCAGCTCGCCATCGAGGCGCTGATCAGCACGACGGCCGACCCGGCAGCGCTCATGGGGCTGCTCCCGGAGCACCAGCGCATCTGCCACCTGTGCCGTGAGGTGAAGTCGGTGGCCGAGGTCTCGGCGCTGCTCGCCATGCCGCTCGGTGTGGCCCGGATCCTGGTGGCCGACCTCGCCGAGGCCGGCCTGGTCGCCATCCACCAGCCGGGCGGCGACGAGAACAACGGTGGCGCACCTGACGTGACGCTGCTCGAAAGGGTGCTCAGTGGACTTCGCAAGCTCTGACGGAGGTCGGGCCACCACCTCCGCGAAGATCGTGGTGGCGGGCGGCTTCGGCGTCGGCAAGACCACGTTCGTGGGAGCGGTCTCCGAGATCAACCCGCTGCGCACGGAGGCCGTGATGACGTCCGCCTCGGCGGGCATCGACGACCTGACCCACACCGGGGACAAGACCACCACCACGGTGGCGATGGACTTCGGACGTATCACCCTCGACCAGGACCTGATCCTGTACCTGTTCGGTACGCCGGGCCAGGACCGCTTCTGGTTCATGTGGGACGACCTGGTGCGAGGCGCGATCGGCGCCGTCGTCCTGGTGGACACCCGCCGGCTCGCCGACTGTTTTCCGGCGGTGGACTATTTCGAGAACAGCGGTCTGCCGTTCGTCATAGCGCTCAACGGCTTCGACGGGCACCAGCCCTACACGCCCGAGGAGGTGCGCGAGGCGCTGCAGATCGGCCCGGACGCGCCGATCATCACCACGGACGCCCGGCACCGCGCCGATGCCAAGAGCGCGCTGATCACGCTGGTGGAGCACGCTCTCATGGCGCGGCTGCGGTAGCAGCCAAGTCGTTCGTCGTATACGGCAGTTGTCGTACGGAAACCGGAGCCGACTGTGGCCTTTGACACGGTCGGCTCCGGTGTTCATAACGTTTCGGCAGAGGAATCCGGTGATATCGCCACGCGTCGCGGTCGCGCGGTACCGCTGCGCTCACAACAGCCCCGCCTTTTGGCGGGGCTCGCTCTTTATGACCGTTTTATCTGGGGCTTACAAGGCCGCACTCCACCGCTTTCCGCTGTTTGGAAGTGCGCAGGCCCCCGTGCTGGAATGCCTGAACTGCCCAATAGTCAAAGACGTACTGAGTAGTGGTCGATGACACACCGGGCTCTGAGAGACTGCGGCACGACGATAGGTGCCCGCCGCCGAGAGGTTGTTGGTCGAGTGAGGCGAAGCAAGAACGGTCCCGAGCCGTCGGCACGGGGCAACTTCACCCCGCCGCCGCGCGCTGCGGCGCCCACCCCTGTGCCAGCCGCGGAACCACCGGCCGCGCCCGCGAAGAGCGGCGGCCGTTTCTCCCCGCGCAACTGGCGAGTGCCGACCAGGCTGAACGCGATCCTGCTCATACCCGTGGTCGTCGGCCTGGTCATGGGCGGCTTCCAGGTGAAGAGCTCCATCGACACCTGGCAGGAGGCCCGGGACGCGGAGAACACCGCCCGCCTGGTCCGCGCCTCCCTCAGCTACGCCGACGCCCTGTACAACGAGCGTGACGTCACCGCGGCACCGCTGCTCCTGAACAAGGACAAGGCGACCGTCACCGACGCGCGCGCCGCGACCGACAAGGCCGCCGACGCCTTCGACGCCGCCGCGCAGAACATGCCGCAGAAGTCGGGCCTGGAGCGCCGCCTGAAGCTGTTCCGCGAGGCGGAGCCCGCCCTCACGAACCTGCGCGCCGCCGCGTACACCACCAGGCTCGGCGGTGTGAAGACGGAAGAGGGCTACACCCAGGTCGCCCACCCGCTGATGGAGTTCGCCAACGAGCTCGGTCTGGGTACCGGAAACATCACCTCCTACGGCCGTACGGTCTACGCCATCTCGCTCACCAAGGCGGCCCTGTCGCTGGAGCGGTCGATCGGCATGCACCTGCTGATCAAGCCCGGCCCGGACGCCGGCAACCTGGCCACCCAGCGGGTCGCCCTCTCGTCGTACGCCTACCTCGAGGGCATCGCCGTCGAGGAGTACCTCGGCGGTGGCACCGAGGCGGACGCGCAGAAGCTGACCGACCTCCAGGCGAAGATGAAGACCGAAGGCGCGGCGCTGGTCCAGCAGGCGAAGGCCAAGGACCCGAACTACGTGGCCCCGCCGTCCAAGGACAACGCGATGGTCTCGGCGCTGGCGACGCTGCAGGACACCGACCCGGGCACCCGCCAGACGCTGGCGGCCGGGGGCGTCACCGCCGACAACTGGTGGGCGGTCAACACGCTCAAGTACAACGCCTACCGCACGATCGAGTCGGACATGGCCGACAAGGCGGTGAGCGAGGCCTCCGGCATCGCCGACGACGCCAAGACCTCCGCGTTCATCACCGGTGCCGCGGTCGTGGTCGCCCTGCTCGCGGCGTTCATCCTGGCCGGCATGGTGGCCCGCCAGATGTCCCGCTCGATGCGCCAGCTGCGCAACGCCGCCTTCGGCATCGCCGAGCAGCGCCTGCCGATGCTGGTCGACCAGCTCTCCCGCACCGACCCCGGCCGGGTCGACACCCGGGTGGCGCCGATCCCGATCACCACGACCGACGAGATCGGCGAAGTCGCCCGCGCCTTCGACCAGGTCCACCGCGAGGCCGTCCGGCTCGCCGCCGAGCAGGCCCTGCTGCGGGGCAACATCAACGCGATCTTCACCAACCTGTCGCGCCGCAACCAGTCGCTGATCGAGGGCCAGCTGACCCTGATCACCGACCTGGAGAACAACGAGGCCGACCCGGACCAGCTGGAGAACCTCTTCCGTCTGGACCACCTCGCGACCCGTATGCGCCGCAACGGCGAGAACCTCCTGGTCCTCGCCGGCGAGGAGCCCGGCCGCCGCTGGGACCAGCCGGTCCCGCTGGTGGACGTGCTGCGCGCCGCCTCCTCCGAGGTGGAGCAGTACGAGCGCGTCGAGCTCTCCGGCGTCCCGGAGGCCGAGATCCACGGCCGCGCGGTCACCGACCTCGTGCACCTGCTGGCCGAGCTCCTGGAGAACGCCACCACGTTCTCCTCCCCGCAGACCAAGGTCCGCGTCACCGCGACCCGTCTCCCCGACGGCCGCATCATGATCGAGATCCACGACAAGGGCATCGGCCTCACCGCCGAGGACTTCGCGGACATCAACCACAAGCTGGCCAACCCGCCGACCGTGGACGCCGCGATCTCCCAGCGCATGGGCCTCTTCGTGGTCGGCCGGCTCTCCGACCGGCACGGCATCCGGGTCCAGCTGCGGCCCTCCGGCGAGCAGGCCGGCACCACCTCGCTGGTCATGCTGCCGGACGCCATCACCCACGGTGGTGGCGGCGAACAGCAGCTGGACCGCGACGAGTTCACCGTCTCGCAGATCATCCCGGAGCAGCAGTTCCACGCTGAGAACTTCAGCCAGCAGCCGCAGCTCCAGCCGATGCGCACGGCGGCCGAGCTGGGCTTCGACGACAGCCGCTACGTGGAGGTCCCCGACGACATCCGCGATCTGGACCCCGTCGGCCGCTCTCTGATGCGCGAGGAGCGCCGTGCGGCCCTGGAGGCCCAGGCGCAGCCCGGACAGGCCCCACAGCTCCCCCAGAGCCCGCAGGAGACCGCGGAGATCCCGGCCTACGCCGACGAGTTCGACCAGGGCCGGCAGGGCTACGACACCAGCGGTACGGGCTTCCAGGAGCAGCCCACGGGCTTCGACGCCGGGCAGCAGTACCAGGAGCGGTCGCAGAGCGCGTACGACGAGCAGTACTACGCGCCGAACGGCGGCCTGCCGCAGAACGACACGTTCTCGCCGGACGCCTTCGCCACCAACGGCGGCTACCCGGAGCCCACGTATCCGGAACCGGTCCAGGAGGAGCCCGCGGCCGCCCAGGCCGCCGCCCCCGAGCCGTTCCCGGCGTTCGGGGACCAGCAGCCCTACCAGGACGACTGGCCGCAGCAGGGGCAGCAGCAGGACAGCTACCAGAACGGTTACCCGGCCCAGTACGCTCCGGAAGCGGAGTCGGCGCAGGCCGGTGACGTGGACGAGCGGAACCGCGTAGGCTTCGACCGTCCGGGAGCGGCCCCCTCGGCCGGCCACCAGCTGACCAACGCGGGGCTGCCCCGCCGGGGATCCGGCGGTCCGGCCGGCCCGAACGGCGCGGGTCCCGCGCAGCAGGCTCCGGCCGCGGCTTCGGCTCCGGCGGCCTCGGCTCCGGAGTCCAACGGTGACAGCAGCTGGCGTTCGGCGAACGACGAGCGCTGGCAGCAGGCCTCGCAGCTGCGCAAGCCCAAGGCGGGCGGGGTCACCTCCTCCGGTCTGCCGAGGCGGGTACCCAAGGCCAACCTGGTCGAGGGAGCCGCCGAGAACACCCCTCAGGGCGGCCCACAGGTCTCCCGCGCCCCGGAGGACGTCCGGGGCAGGCTGAGCAACCTGCGCAGGGGCGTCCAGCGCGGACGCAACGCAGGCAGTGAAACGAACGGCCAGGGCTTCGGTCCTGACAGCACCTACAACCAGGAGCGTTAGTGTGAGCCCGATGAGCCAGGCGGCACAGAACCTGAACTGGTTGATCACCAACTTCGTGGACAACACCCCGGGGGTGTCCCACACGGTGGTGGTCTCCGCCGACGGACTCCTTCTGGCGATGTCCGACGGCTTCCCCCGCGACCGCGCCGACCAGCTCGCGGCCGTCGCCTCCGGACTGACGTCCCTGACGGCGGGCGCGTCCCGGATTTTCGAGGGCGGCAGCGTGAACCAGACGGTTGTGGAGATGGAGCGGGGGTTCCTGTTCATCATGTCCATTTCCGATGGGTCCTCCTTGGCCGTCCTGGCCCACCCCGAGGCCGATATCGGCCTGGTTGGGTACGAGATGGCCCTTTTGGTGGACCGAGCGGGCACGGTTCTTACCCCGGATCTGCGTGCGGAACTCCAGGGAAGCCTTCTCAACTAACAAGCAGACGGTGCGTTTTCGCGTCCCGGGGCCGTAAGGTTTCGGGACGCGGCTCCACAGTGATGGGTGCCCGGCACGGTCGGAGGAGGAGAGAAAGTGGCAACACCCCCAAACGGTTCGAATAACGGCAACTGGTCGTACGGTCCTGCGCAGGGCCAGGGCGACGGTTCCGCGAACCGGTACAACTTCCCCTCCGCGCCGAGCCACCGGCAGCCGTACGCACCGCAGGGCCCCGGCCCTTCGCCGTACGACCAGCCGCCGGCGCCGCGCATCCAGCCGGTGCAGCCGCAGCGCCGTCCCGAGCCGGCGCCGGCCTCGGGGTCGCACAACCCCTTGGTGCGTCCGTACGCCATGACCGGTGGCCGGACCCGCCCGCGGTACCAGCTCGCCATCGAGGCACTGGTGCACACCACCGCGCAGCCGCACCAGATGCAGGGCCAGCTGCCCGAGCATCAGCGGATCTGCAACCTCTGCCGGGAGATCAAGTCGGTGGCCGAAGTCTCGGCCCTCCTGTCGATCCCTCTCGGCGTGGCCAGGATCCTCGTCGCCGACTTGGCGGAGGCGGGCCTGGTCGCCATCCATCAGCCCGGCGGCGACGAGAACGCCGGTGGCCAGCCAGACGTGACACTGCTCGAAAGGGTGCTCAGTGGACTTCGCAAGCTCTAGCGGAGGGCCTTCCCGCTCCACCACGTCCGCGAAGATCGTGGTGGCGGGCGGCTTCGGCGTGGGCAAGACCACGTTCGTCGGTGCCGTCTCGGAGATCAACCCGCTGCGCACAGAGGCCGTGATGACGTCCGCGTCTGCCGGCATCGACGACCTCACCCACACCGGGGACAAGACGACCACCACGGTCGCCATGGACTTCGGCCGCATCACCCTGGACCAGGACCTGATCCTGTACCTCTTCGGTACGCCGGGTCAGGACCGCTTCTGGTTCATGTGGGACGACCTGGTGCGAGGTGCGATCGGCGCGATCGTCCTCGTGGACACCCGGCGCCTGGCCGACTGCTTCCCGGCGGTCGACTACTTCGAGAACTCGGGTCTCCCGTTCGTCGTCGCCCTCAACGGCTTCGACGGCAGCCAGCCGTACAACCCCGAAGAGGTCCGCGAGGCGCTCCAGATCGGCCCCGACACCCCGATCATCACGACGGACGCCCGCCACCGCGCGGACGCCAAGTCGGCCCTGATCACCCTGGTCGAACACGCACTCATGGCCCGCCTGCGCTAGCGGTCAGCCGCACGAGGGGCTCTTTCCCACCGGAAGGGGCCCCTTTGTCATACCCCGCTGGCACACTGGCCGGGACGGAGGGGGACTGCGGGATGAGTGCTGAGGCAGCGGCGTTACGGCTGGGGACGACCGTGGCCCGCTCGGCGGCCCAGACCTGGCTGGGCGGGAAGCGGCGGGAGCAGGAACGCCGCATGGACATGGCCGAGTTGATACGGCTGCGGGTGCCGGGCCTGCGTCTGCAGCGCAGCGTGGAGCGGCAGTTCGGGGAGATGGCGGACGCGGTGTTCGACCGCCTCGCGCCGTTCCTGGACCGGGAGTTCGCGGGCCTGACGGAGTCCGGCCGCCTGGCCGTGGTCAACGGCGTGTGCGACACGTTCGCCGCCGCCGACCTGTCCGACGAGGCGATCCTGGCGACGGACGCGAACCCGGCTGAGGTGGTCCGCCGGGTCACCCGGTCGGTACGGCCACCGGTCGGCCTCGGCGAGGCGGAAGGCCGCCTGTACGAGCTGCTGTTCGCGGAGTGCGTCGAGTACTACGTCCGGATCGTGCGGGGTCTGCCGGTGTACGAGGAGCGGGCGCTGACGGAGCTGCTGGCGCGCACGACGTCCCTGGGCACGGAGATCGCCCGGGTCCTGGAGAAGCTGCCGGACAGATCGCTGTTCGCCCCCGAGGGCACGAACCGGGACGGGGACTTCCGGCGCCGGTACCTGGAGCTGGTGAGCACGACCCTGGACGAGGTGGAGCTGTTCCGGCGGGCCTCGGACCGGGCGGCGGCCCAGGTGCGGCTGTCCGTGGCGTACGTGAGCCTGCGGGCCACCGGCGACGAGAGCGGGACCCGGCTCGCCCGCCGCTCCCTGCCGCTCCTGCGGCCCGACATGAGCCTCTGGGAGGAGGGCGGGGGCGAGGCGGCCGGGATGCGCGTAGAGGCGGCTCTGGGCGGCTCCAGGCGGGTGCTGCTGCGCGGTGAGGCGGGCTCCGGCAAGACGACGCTGCTGCGCTGGCTGGCGGTCACGGCGGCCCGCGGGGCGTTCACCGGCGAGCTGGCCGACTGGAACGGCCTGACTCCGGTGTTCGTGAAACTGCGGGAGTTCAGCGGGCGGGCGCTGCCGGTGCCGGAGGCGATGCTGGACTCGGTGGCCGGGCAGATCACCGGGGTCATGCCGAAGGCGTGGGTGGAGCGGCAGCTGGCGGACGGGAAGGCGCTGCTGCTCATCGACGGCGTGGACGAGCTGCTGGACGCCGAGCGGCGGGGCGTCCGGGAGTGGCTGCGCAGGCTGCTGGCGGCGTACGGGGAGGTACGCGTCGTGGTCACCTCGCGTCCGGCGGCGGCCGGGGCGGACTGGCTGCGGCGAGAGGAGTTCACGGCCCTCCACCTGGACCGGATGACACCGCCCGACCTGGCGGCCTTCGTACGGCAGTGGCACCGGGCGGTACAGGAGCTGGGCGACGAGTTGCCGTGTCCGGCGGAGGAACTGCCGCGCTACGAGCAGTCGCTGCTCACCAGCCTCAAGGACCGGCCGCATCTCCAGTCCCTGGCGGGCACCCCCCTGCTGGCGGCGATGCTGTGCGCGATGCACCTGAACCGGGGCAGCCAGCTCCCCCGCGACCGGATGGAGCTGTACCGCAACGCGCTCCACACCCTGGTCCACGACCGGGACGCCAACCGGAACGTCCCCAGTGCGCTGGACAGCCGCCTGAGCCTCGGCGACAAGCTGGTGCTGCTGCGCGACCTGGCGTGGCGGCTGTCGGACAACAACCGCAGCGACGTTCCGCTTGATCAGGCTGCTCTGTACGTCAGGCGGAAGCTCGCGGGCATGCGGCACCTGGAGGAACAGGACGGCGACAAGGTGCTGGCGCAGTTGCGGGGCCGCTCGGGGGTGCTGCGCTCCCCCGCCGAGGGCCGGCTGGACTTCGTCCACCGCACGTTCCAGGAGTACCTGGCCGCCGAGGAGGCCACGGAGGAGGACCGCATCGGCAACCTGGTGGGCCGGGCCCACCAGGACCTGTGGCGGGAGACGGTCATCATGGCCGCGGGCCACGCGAACCGCCCCCAGCGCGAGGAACTCCTGGGCGGCATTCTGGACCGGGCCGACTCCGAACCCCGGTACGGGCGAAAGCTGCGGCTGCTGGCGGCGGCTTGCCAGGAGACGGTACCGGAGCTTTCGGAAAGCCTCGCGGAGCGGCTGGACACGGCGGTGGACACCTTGCTTCCGCCCCGCCGGGCGACAGAGGCCATCGGGCTCGCGGCGGTGGGGACGAGCCTGCTGCGCAAGCTGCCTCCGTCACTCGGCTCATTGACAGAGAAGGCGGCTGTCCACACGGTGCGGGCGGTGACACTGATCGGCGGACCGGATGCTCTTGCACTGCTGGCGGGCTACGTCAGCGAGGAACGCGACCCGGTAATCGACGAACTGATCCTCGGCTGGGCCTACTTCGACGCCGAGGCCTACGCCGAACGGGTCCTGTCGCGGCTGCCGCTGGAACATCACGACGTCGAACTCACCCGCTCCGACCAGTGGCGCCTCCTGCCCCGCCTCCCCGGTCTGCAGTCGGTGACCATCCAGCATCAGATCCACGACTTCACCTCCGTCGCCGAGCTTCCACCGCTGGCCACTCTCATCGCATGGTCGCTGAAAGGCCGCGTGGATCTGTCGGTGCTGCGGGCTCACCCCAACCTGGGCGGGCTCATCCTGTACGGAGACATCTCGCTGAGCCACCTGGATGCGCTGCACGAACTGACACGGCTGGCATACCTGGCTCTCGACGTCCGGGGCGGGCCGGATCTGGGCAGGCTGCGCCTGGGGCCGAAAATGCGCCACCTCGCCTTCCTGACAGCGGGTCCGGAGACGGATCTGTCCGTTGTGAAGCGGCATCCCGACATCACGGTTATGGACGTCTACGGCAGCTCATACGGCATTCCCAAAGGGCTGTCGACGATCTCGACCCGGACGGGGCTGCTGAATCTGGGCCTCCACAACATCGACGTCACCTCATGGTTGCGGGCCCCGGATTTCGTCCCCCCGACGGTGGAGCATCTCACTCTCCACAACTGCGTCCTCCCCGACGACCCGGGCGCCCTCGACTTCCCCGGTGTCACTGTCGTTGTCACCTGAGGAACGCCGCGACCCCGCCCTCCCGAAGGGAAAGCGGGGTCGCAGTCACGTCGCGCTGAAGCTCAGTGCCAGCTGTGCGGTGCTCGGAAGCCGTTTTCGCGTTCCAGGCGGCGCCAGCCCGCCTTCGCGCGGCCTCGGTGGGTCTGCTCGGTGTCGGCGGTCGGCCGGGCGGCCGCGCGGGCCAGGAGGACCGCCGTTATGGCGGCGACTTCCTCCGGGTCTGCGTTGCCCTTCTCCACGCGAATGTCAGGGACGTTCATGGATTCAGTCTCCGTGAGAGAGGTTTCCGCAGGATTACTGCGGGGGGTTGCCGTGCTTACGCGACGGCAGGTCGGCGTGCTTGGTGTGCAGCATCGCCAGCGACTTGGCGAGCACCTCGCGGGTCTCGGCCGGGTCGATGACGTCGTCGACCAGGCCGCGCTCGGCCGCGTAGTAGGGGTGCATGAGCTCGGCCTTGTACTCCTTGACCATCTTCTGCCGCATGGCCTCGGGGTCCTCGGCGGAGGCGATCTGCCGGCGGAAGATCACGTTGGCCGCACCCTCGGCGCCCATGACCGCGATCTCGTTCGTCGGCCAGGCGTACGTCAGGTCGGCACCGATCGACTGGGAGTCCATGACGATGTAGGCACCTCCGTACGCCTTGCGCAGGATCAGGGAGATCCGGGGCACGGTCGCGTTGCAGTAGGCGTAGAGGAGCTTCGCGCCGTGACGGATGATCCCGCCGTGCTCCTGGTCGACACCGGGGAGGAAGCCCGGTACGTCCAGGAATGTGACGATCGGAACATTGAAAGCGTCACACATCTGAACAAAGCGCGCAGCTTTTTCACTCGCCTCGATGTCCAGGACGCCCGCGAGGACCTGCGGCTGGTTGGCGATGATGCCGACCACCTGGCCGTCGATGCGGGCGAGCGCGCAGATGATGTTCCGCGCCCAGCGCTCGTGGACCTCCAGGTACTCGCCGTCGTCGACGATCTCCTCGATGACCTTGGTCATGTCGTACGGCCGGTTGCCGTCGGCCGGGACGAGGTCGAGGAGGACGTCGCTGCGGCGGTCGACGGGGTCCGTGGACTCGACGCGCGGGGGGTTCTCGCGGTTGTTCTGCGGGAGCAGCGAGAGGAGGTAGCGGACCTCCGCGATGCAGGTCTCCTCGTCGTCGTACGCGAAGTGGCAGACGCCGGAGGTCTCGGCGTGCACGTCGGCGCCGCCGAGGCCGTTCTGGGTGATCTCCTCGCCGGTGACCGCCTTGACGACGTCCGGGCCGGTGATGAACATCTGCGAGGTCTCGCGGACCATGAAGACGAAGTCGGTCAGGGCGGGGCTGTAGGCCGCGCCGCCGGCGCAGGGGCCGAGCATCACGGAGATCTGCGGGATGACACCGGACGCCTTGGTGTTGCGCTGGAAGATGCCGCCGTAGCCGGCGAGGGCGGAGACGCCCTCCTGGATACGGGCGCCGGCGCCGTCGTTCAGGGACACCAGCGGGGCGCCGGCCGCGATGGCCATGTCCATGATTTTGTGGATCTTGGTGGCGTGGGCCTCACCCAGCGCGCCGCCGAAGATCCGGAAGTCATGGGCGTACACGAAGACCGTACGGCCCTCGACCGTGCCCCAGCCGGTGATGACGCCGTCGGTGTAGGGCTTCTTGGCCTCCAGGCCGAAGCCGACCGCGCGGTGCCGGCGCAGCTGCTCGACCTCCTGGAAGGAGTCCGGGTCCAGGAGCAGCTCGATACGCTCCCGGGCCGTCAGCTTGCCCTTGGCATGCTGCGCCTCGGTCGCCTTCTCGCTGGGCCCCGCCACGGCCACCGCACGGATCTCGTGCAGCTCGGCGACCCGCCCGCGCGCGTCCGTCGGCTCGCCGGTGGGCTCACCCGTCGTCTCTTCCAAAACGGTCATGTAGCGACCTTACGAAGGACACCAAGGATTACGAGACGTCGACTCCGTACAGTCTCCGACCCGTTTTCCTGGAACCACTGAACAGAACCAGAACGACATGCAGCCGTTCCGACTGCTCAGAGGGCTGTGGCGTTGTAGGGGTGCCACAAAGGCGACGCCTGAGACGCGCCTCACATTCGTGGGTGGCCCATACCACCCCCGGAGTGAAGGGGCCCCCGGACGGCGGGTCCGCCGCCCGCTCCGTCCGCGGCGCGGCCCACTCTCCACCGAGCCTAACCCGCACGCCCGCCACACCCTCCCGTCACGTCGCGATCCAGCACACACGACGTTACGCTGCGTAATAAGCGCGACACGGGAACGCATGATGTTGAAGGTTGTACGGAATAGGGCTACGGTAGGCGCCGTTCAGTTCGTTGAACGTTAAACATCAACGGTCCGCGCCTTCGGCATCCACCGCTCCCAGGCCGCGACCCGTCCCCTCAAGGAGCACGTCATGGGCATCTTCGGCCGCAAGAACGACGACACCGCCACCGCCGCCGTCCCCGGCGCCGACACGGCCACGCTGACCGGCGACTACACGATCGACCCGGCGCACACCACGCTCGGCTTCGTGGCCCGGCACGCGATGGTCACCAACGTCAAGGGCAGCTTCCAGGAGTTCGAGGGCTCGCTGCACCTGGACGGCGCGGACCCGGCGAAGTCCACGGCCTCGCTCGACATCAAGATGGAGAGCATCACCACGGGCAGCCCGGACCGTGACGGTCACCTGAAGTCGGCGGACTTCTTCAAGACGGACGAGTTCCCGACCATGACCTTCCGTTCCACCAAGGCCGAGGCCGTCGGCGGCGACGACTACCGCATCACCGGCGACCTCACGATCCTCGGTGTCACCAAGCCGGTCACCATCGACCTGGAGTTCAACGGCGTGGCCAAGGACCCGTTCGGCAACGAGCGCGTCGGTTTCGAGGGCAAGGCCGAGATCAAGCGCTCCGACTGGGGCGTGACCTGGAATGCCTCGCTGGAGACCGGTGGCGTGCTCGTCTCCGACAAGATCAAGCTGAACTTCGACATCTCCGCCATCAAGAACGCGTGAGCCCGCGGCGCCGGACCACCGGCCCCGATCACGCCCGCTGAGCGCCCGCCCTCGACTCCCCTGAGGGCGGGCGCTCGGCCGTGTCCGGACGTCCCGCGGGTGTCCTAGTAGTCGATGGCCGGGTACCAGTCGCCACGCCCTCGCGGGGTGAGGTCGAGGAGGTGCCAGACGGGCGTCAGCAGGTCGATGCCGCGCTCCTGGATGTCGTCGGCCATGCGCGGATGGGCGGAGTAGGTGTGCCGGACGGTGCCGTCGCCGTCGCGGGTGAAGACGGTGACCGTGGAGTCCTGCGCGCCGTCCTTGTCCTCACTGCCGAGGTCGTACTTGAACGTGCTGTCACCACAGCTGAGCAGCCGCAGCCGGTGCCAGCCGCGGTCGCGGGCGTACTGGCGGAGGGTGGGCGGGTCGGCGGCCGCGGCGATGACGAAGTCCGCGTTCCGGGCCACGTGGTGGGCGATGCCGTCGTAGCCGTCGATCCACATCGTGCACATCGGGCAGGCGCTGGTCTGGAGCTTGCCGTACATGAAGTGATAGACGATCAGCGGGCGTTCGGGGCCGGAGAACAGCTCGCTCAGCCCGACCTCACGGACCGGGGTGTCACCGGCGCCGAGGTCGCCGGGCCCTTCGAGGAAGACGTAGTCGTCGACGGCCGGCCCCGGCGGGAGCGCCCGGCGCAGCGCCGCGACCTCCTCCCGGCGCCGCATCAGCTCGATCTCGGCCAGCCTCAGCTCCTCTCGGGCGCCGAGATACTCCCCGGACTCCCCGACCAGCCTCGTCTGCCGCACCATCGCGTCCTCCTGGGGTGGGGTCCCCCGTGGCGGTCCTTCGAGTCTAGGACGGCGCCCTCGATCGCTCCCCTCGGAGACCGCACGGACGATGACGGAGCGCACGCCGTCGGCGACGGAATCGCCCGCTGCCTCAGCTCGTGCGCCGGGCATGGCGCACATCAGGATGTACGTCGCCGGCGACGGCGATGAAGCGTTCGAGTTCGCCGGGGATGTCGGGGCCGGTGGGCTGGTAGACGATTTCGGTGATGCCGTCCCGGGCGTAGGTGCCGAGCTGGTCGCGGATGCGGTCGGGGGTTCCGGTGACGGTGGTGGAGGTGACCGCCTGCCAGCTCCCGGCGTTCCAGGCGGCGCTGTCGGCCGCGTTGAGGTCGGTGAGGTGCTGATCGTGGACGGCGAGGTGGCGTTCGCGGTGGGGGTGCGCGGTGATGCTGTCGAGCCAGGCCTGTCCGCCGGGCAGGGAGGTGGGGTCGCCGCCGAATTCGTGGGCGGCGTGGTAGGCCAGAGCGTTGCCGGGGCCGGCGGCGGCACGGACGCGAGGGGAGTCGAGTGGTTCGTCCTCGCTCAGGACGGTGCCGTGGATGCCCAGGGCGGACCAGATGAACTCGTGGGCGTGGGCGGTTTCGCCGTTGACGGTGAAGAGACCGTCGGCGATCTCGTGGGTGACGGCGAGACCTTTGGGGCCGAGAGCGGACACCAGCACCGGGATGTCGACGGGGCGCCGGGGTGCGTTCGTACCGGGATGCATCATGCGGATGGGGGCGCCGTCCCATTCCACGGTGTCACCGCGCAGCAGGCCTCGTACGGTTCGGACGTACGCTCCGAGGTAGGACCAGGTGGCCGGGGATGCTCCGAGGGCCCGCGTGCCGTTGAACCCGGTGCCGAAGGCGAGGGCCACACGGCCGGGTGCGAGGGCGGCGAGCGTGGCGGCACCGGAGGCGTTGACCATCGGATGGCGCAGTGTCGGGACGAGGACGCCGGGCGCGAGGCCGATGCGGTGGGTGCGTGCGGCGGCCAGCGCCAGCATCGCCCAGACGTCGGGGCTCTGGGCGGGGGTGTCATGGAGCCAGGCGCGGTGGTAGCCCAACTGCTCGGCGACGGCGATGTGCTCGGGCGAGTGCAGGGATGTGGCGAACTGGCAGGAGATGTCCATCGGTCGGGCTCCTAGGGCAGGACGGAGGGCAGACGCGGCGTCGCGGCATCAGATCTGCGCTCGGCCGCCATCGACGAACAGCTCGATTCCCGTGACGAAGCTGGAATCGTCCGAGGCCAGAAAAAGTGCCGCCTTGGCGACTTCGTCGGGCTCGCCCAGGCGGCCCATGGGAATGGTGGACGTAATCTGCGCGATGGCGTCGTGAGACCGAGTCGCCGCAAGCAGGGGTGTCTCGATCGGTCCAGGACTGAGGACGTTGGACCGGATGCGGCGATGTTGCAGCTCCACCGTCCATCCTCGAACGAAATTCCGGATGGCGGCCTTGCTTGCTCCGTAGATCCAGAACGCGGGTGTTCCCTTGATGCTCGCGACGGAGCCCGTGAGGATGATGGAGGCGCCGTCATTCAAGAGCGGCAGGGCCTTTTGTACCGTAAAGAGCGCCCCCTTCACGTTTATGTTGAAAATTTTGTCGAAATTGTCTTCCGTGACATCTTCCAGTGAAACCAGCTCGCCCAGGCCGGCATTGGCGAACACGACATCGATGCGCCCCTTCGCCTTGACGCTCTCGTAGAGGCGGTCAAGGTCGGCCATGTCGGTGACGTCTCCCTGAACGCCGGACACGTTGCCCCCGATCGCCTTCACGGCTTCATCGAGTTCTTTCCGGCGGCGGCCCGTGATGAAGACATAGGCGCCTTCTTCGGCGAAGAGCTTCGCGGTGGCCAGTCCGATCCCCGTCGTGCCGCCGGTGACGACCGCTACTTTTCCCTGCAACTTGCCCATGGTCACTGCTCCCGATATTGGAAAACATGGCTGTCTCAACGGCAGAGGTCCGCTCCGGATGCCGTGGACGGGCTGCCGGTATGCGGCAGTCCGGTCAGCTGCCGGGCGGGAAGCGGTCGCCGAACATCGGCAGACCGCTGACGGACTCGGTGCGGGTCGCCTCGTCCTGCAGGACGTCCCAGTGCTCGGCGAGCCTGCCGTTCTCGATGCGCACCACGTCGGCCGCCACCGAGGCGGCGGGGCTGCCGGTGCCGGTGAAGCGGCCGTAGAGCATGACGTGGTCGCCTTCGGCGAGCACGAGCTGGTGTTCGTAGCGCAGCGTGTCGGGCAGGGAGCGGATCAGGTCGAACAGCCCCGCGCGCCCCGGTGCGATGTGCGCGCTGTGCTGGATGTAGCGCTCCGACCAGAAGTCTTCGGCGGCGTCGTAGTCACGGTGGTTGAACAGCGTCTCGAACGCGTTCAGGACCAGTTTCTTGTTCTGTTCGGGTGTCGTCATGCCGGCCTCCAGGAGATAGCCGATGGGCTCCATCACGCATCACAATGTCGATCGACATTGTTTTTACGCCTGCCGCACGGCGATGTCAATGACGATCGACATTGAGATCTTGGGTCCGGCTCGCTACAGTCCTCCGAAGAGCTGGGATTGGGAGGAGACAGTGGGCGTCTCGAAGCAGCAGGCGGCAGAGAACCGAGAGGCGATCATCGCCGCCGCGGACGGCCTGTTCCGTGAGCGCGGCGTCGATGCCGTCGGCCTCGTCGAGCTGATGGGCGCGGCCGGAATGACGCGCGGTGGCTTCTACAACCACTTCGCCTCGAAGGACGCGCTCGTCGACGCGGTCGTCACCAAGGCGATGGCGGACGGGTTCGGCAACCTCGACGAAGCCGTCACGGCATCCGAGGCCCGCGGCAGCGACCCGCTCGCAGAACGGATCGACTGGTACCTGTCGCCTGAACACCGTGCCGACGTCGAACACGGCTGCCCCAACACGGGCTTCGCCGGCGACGCCCGCCGACTGGAGCCGGCCGCCCGGGCGCACTACGCGAAGGGCCTGGCGGCCAACCTCGACCGTTTCACGCAGATCGTCCAGGCGCCCGGACTCGACGAAGGCGAGCGGCGAGCACGCGCCATCGCACTGTTCAGCGAGATGGCCGGGGCCCTGCTTCTGTCACGCGCCGTCGCCGATGCCGACCCCGCCCTCGCCGACGAAATCCTCGACAGCGCACGCACCGACCTGCGCGGCCGCACCAGTACTGCGTGAGGCCGCGACAGGCGGTCCTCGCGCGGTGTTCCATCCGTGCAGGTGCGATGGGTGTGGACGTCAGGAATCCGTCGGCGTTTCCACCGCCCGGTGTTTCGGGACCGCGGTTGATGCCCTAGGGCGCCCCGGTCGAGCCGGCCTCAGTGGAGCTTCGTCGGGGCCCGGGGAACAACGGTGTGGCGTTCACTCCGCCCCGAGCCCGCCTCCGGGGTCGCCCGCGAGGCCGACCCGGCCACGTGATGCGGTGGGCGACGGCGAGTAATCGTCGACGGTCATGGAGTTGTGGAGACGTGCGCTCTTGGTGGTGAGGCGGAGGAGAGCGCGGCTGGGCCCCGCGGGCAGGGTGGAGATCAGGCGGGCGCCCTGGGCCAGTCCACGCACAGCGAGGCGTGAGGTGGGGATCAGGTCGTCGAACGCACCGCGCAGCAGCTCCTTCTGCCGGGGCACGTCGCGGTGGTGGTCGAGTTCGCGCTCGCTCCGGAACAGGAACAACACCCGCGCGTCTGCGAGGTGCCGCGCGCCGTACATGCCGGCAGTGCGGCCGACGCCGACGTGGATGAGGAGCTCGCCGTCGAGCGCGGAGACGTTCGGCAGGGTCAGCACCGCGAGATGGGCCCCGATGAAGGCGCTGAAGCGGGACTCGTCGCCGAAGACGAGTCGGCGCACGGTGGAGTGCAACCCGTCCGCGCCGACGACCAGGTCGAAGCGGCGCGGCGCGGCGTTTTCGAACCGCACCCCGCCGTCGGGCGAGATCGCGGTGATCGAATCGCCGAAGAGATACTCGACGTCGTCGCGCGCGGCGTCGTAGTAGATCTCGCTCAGGTCGTCGCGCATGATCTCCACGTGCCGGTCGGAGGTGGCACTGAAGATCTTGGAGAGGTCCACCCGGACGGGACGCCGCGCGCCCTCCTGGTGGACAGTCATCCGGTTGGTGCCGGTGGCCCGCTCCTCGACGCGCGGGAGCACGCCCATCTTCTCCGAGATGTTCATCGCCGGCCGGAACAGGTCGACCGCGTGGCCGCCGGTCTTGCGTGGAGTCGGCGCGCGCTCGACGACGGTGACAGAGAAGCCGTGCCGGGTGAGCCAGTACGCCAGCACGGGACCGGCGACGCCGGCGCCGGAGACGAGAATCCGCATGGCACCCCTCTTTGTCATTCAGTCCACCCGTACGGAGTGGATCGTGGTGAAGGCCAGCAGGGGGGTGGCGGTCCGCGGGGGATCCTCGAGGATGGGTGAGTGTCCGAGACCGGGCAGCAACTCGACTTTCGCGCCCGGAACGGCCCGGTAGTCGGCGGCGGACGAGGATCGCCACCTGCGGTCGTCCTCGCCGAAGATCACCAGCAGCGGCTTGCCGAGGGCCATGAGCCGGTCCGGGAGCGCCTGCTGCACCAGGTATTCGCGGGTGGCCTGCATCGTTGCGGTGAGCGTGTGATGGGTCATGCGGCGCACGTCGTCCAGGAGTTCGGGTGGGATCCGGTAGCCCGCGCGGCTGAAACCGGTGCTCGCGAACAGACGGAGCTGCTCGTCGGTCGGCGGCCACTGCGCGAGTCCGGTTGCGGCGGACGGCGGTGCGATGAAGGCGTCCAGGCTGGGGCCGGTGTTGATGAGCGCGAGCGCGGTCACCAGGTCGGGTCGCCGTTCGGCGAGGGCGGTGGCGACGACGCCGCCGCTGGAATGACCTATGACCACGGCGTGCTCGACGCCGAGCCGGTCCAGTGCCACGCCGGCCCGGCGTGCCTGGTCCGGGAGGGCGTAGCTGCGGTCGGCCGGTTTGGCCGACCGGCCGTGCCCGAGCAGGTCGATCCGGATGACGCGGTGAGATCCGGTCAGCAGCGGAACCATCGGGTTCCACGAGCGGGTCGAGGATGCGGACCCGTGGACGAGGAGGAGTGCGGGGGCGTCGCGGGGGCCGTCCTGGCACACGTGGATGTCGCCGTCGTCCAGCGACAGGGTCGAACTCTCGGTGGCCTCGGCGCCGCCCTTCATGTGCGGCTCGCCGTCAGAAACAGTCATGAGCCCACTGTCGCCGCGGGTGCCCGCCGACGGATTGGACAAATGTTCCCCTCGGTCGGCTCAACTAGCATGGGATCGTGCGGACTTTCGTGCACGGTGCGGCTGTGTGGGATGTCGCATGCCCGCGGCGGCCCAGCCGGGTGGCCGGTCTCACCATGGCCGGGTTCCGTGTCCGTGACCTGGACGCGCTCCGGATGGTCCCGCACCCGGCCGTGACCCTGCTCCTGGAGTTCGGCGCCGGCTCGCCCGTCGTCGACTGTGCCTCCGGGCAGCAGCAGCGGGGAAGCATCGTCGCCGGGCCCGGGCTCGGGTCCGGTGGCGCGGTCCGGGCGCGAGGCGAGAACGTCGAGTGTGTGCAGGTACGTCTGTCCCCGGTGATCGCACGCGCTGTCCTGGGTGCCTCCCCCGCCGACCTCGACGGCGGCGTCGTGCCCTTGGGTGACCTGTGGGGCCGGGAGGCGTCCCGGATCCGCGAGCGACTCGGCGATCTCCCGTCGTGGCAGGATCGCTTCGCGTTGGCGGACGCGCTGCTCGCCCGCCGGTATGAGGCGGGCCCGCCGGTGGACCCGGAGGTGGCCTGGGCCTGGCGCCGGATCGTCAGCAGCCGTGGTCTGGTCCGGGTCGACGGACTCGCCGCCGAGGTCGGATGGAGCCGTAAGAGGCTGTGGTCGCGGTTCCGGTCGCAGCTCGGCCTGCCGCCCAAGCGCGCCGTGAAGCTGGTCCGCTTCGATCACGCCGCCCACCGCCTGGTCGCGGGTGAGGGCGCGGCCCGCGTCGCGGCCGAAACCGGCTACGCCGACCAGTCCCACCTGCACCGGGAGGTCAAGGCGTTCACCGGGGCGACCCCCGCGACCGTGGCCGGCGAGCCGTTTCTCGCCGTTGACGACATCGCATGGCCGAGCCGCGGAACACCCGCCAAGCCTCACCTCTGAGCCGAGAAGACCGCGACGATTCAGGCCAGTCGCGCGCGGAACGCCCACAGTGGTGCGGGCCCCGGCCGTGTTCCGGCTCCGGTGAGGCCGGCCGGAGGCGGAAGCCGCGGCCCGGCCGTACGCCGTGGAGCACGGCGTTGGTGGTCAGTTCGCTCACGCAGAGCAGTACGTCGCCCGCGCGCGGCCCGACCTCCCGGTCAGTCAGTGCCGTGCGGGTGAAGTCGCGGGCCACGCCGACGGATCTGCGGTCCCGGCGGCGGAACGCCTCGCAGGTGTGGGGGTGTTGGGGGCACTGGTGGGGGAGGTTCGGTGGCCGCTCACGCGGCTCGGGGCGCCGTCCTCGTAGGTATGGCCGGATCGCACCCCTTGTGTGACCGCTCACAGCGTTCCCATAATCCAGCAACAGAATTTGACGAGCCCATGCCATCACATGGCTATTCCTTTACGGCCCTCGTGAACCCCTTCATTGGCATGCGCATGTCATACACACCCCCCACGGAAGGCATCACGTTGAAGAAGCTCCTCAAGGCGCTCAAGAGATGCGCGGTCGCCGGTGCGGCCGCCCTCGCGGTCGTCAGCCTTCAGCCCGTCTCCTCCGCGCAGGCCGCCCCGCAGCCCGTCGTCGGCGGAACCCGGGCCACGCAGGGCGAGTTCCCGTTCATGGTCCGGCTCTCCATGGGCTGCGGCGGCGCGCTCTACACCCCGCAGATCGTGCTCACCGCCGCGCACTGTGTGAGCGGCACCGGCGCCAACACCAGCATCACGGCCACCGCCGGTGTCGTGGACCTCCAGTCGACCACCGGCCGGGTCCAGGTCAGGTCCACCTACGTCTACCGGGCCCCCGGCTACAACGGCAACGGCAAGGACTGGGCGCTCATCAAGCTCGCCTCGCCCATCAACCTGACGACGCTGCCCATCGCCACCACCACGACGTACAACACCGGCACCTTCAACATCGCCGGCTGGGGCTCGGCCAGCGAGGGCGGCGCCCAGCAGCGCTACCTCCTCAAGGCGACCGTGCCGTTCGTCAGCGACGCCACCTGCCGCTCCTACAGCGGCTACAGCGGCCTGGTCGCGAGCGACGAGATCTGCGCCGGCTACGCGTCAGGCGGCGTCGACACCTGCCAGGGCGACTCCGGCGGACCCATGTTCCGCAGGGACAGCGCCGGCGCGTGGATCCAGGTCGGCATAGTCAGCTGGGGCATCGGCTGCGCCCGGGCCAACGCCCCCGGTGTCTACTCCGAGGTCTCGACCTTCGCCTCCGCGATCGCCGCGGCGGCGGCAACGCTCTGAAGCACGGCTCGTACACCTCGTACGCCTCGTACACCTCGTACGCCTTGTAGAACAGCCGCGGGCACGGGTCCGGCGCCGCCGCGCGCCGGGCCCGTGCCCCGTACGTCAGAAACCGCCGCCGAAGTCGCCGCTGTCCCCGCCGCCGCCGCCGCCGAAGTCCCCTCCCCCGCCGAAGTCCCCGAAGTCGCCCGGGTCGAAGTCCGCGCCCGACAGGTCGCCGCCCTGGTAGCCGCCGGTGGTGAAGTCGCCGTAACCGCTGCCGTAGTCGGCCGCGTAGGCGGGGGCGGACATCCAGCCGCCCAGGGCCGTGCCGATGAGGAGGCCGGGGAGGATGCCGCCGCCGAAGTAGCCGCCCGCCCAGGGGCCGTAGGCCGGGCCCGCGTCCCAGTAGGGGCGGCGGCCGTACTCGGTGTCGACCTCGCGGATCGCCGGGTCGCGGCCGTCGGCCAGCCGGGCGGCGTCGGCCGCGCAGACCGGGACCTCGCGGGGCGAGCCGCCGGCCGGGGTCCAGGTGGCGTCCGTGACCGAGGGACCGTGCCGGGGGTCGAAGAAGCACGGCGGCCGGCGTTCCGGGAGCGGGCGGCTCTCGCGGCGGGCGGCCAGCTGGGCCAGCGAGAAACGGCCGTCCTCCAGGGCCTGGGTGACCCCGCGCACGTCCTCCGGTCCCCGGGCGTCGGCCATGTACTGCTTCGCCTGGTCGTAGGCGTTCAGCGCGCGCTCGTAGTCCGCGCGCATGGCGTCGTCGGCGCCCGGCTCGGCCGGGTGGAAGTCGAGCCGGTCCAGTTCCTCGCCGAAGGCGGTGATGTCCTCGTCCACGACCACCCGGAGCCGGTCGAGGGCGGCCCGCTGCTCCTCCTGGTGGCGCCGGCGGTTGCGGCGGACCAGGGCGTAGGCGCCGGCTCCGCCGACCACGACCACCGCGCCGATCGTGATCAGCGCCGCACTGGAGACGCCGGAGCCGTCCGCACTGCCGCCGCCCCAGCTCGAGGGCGCCTTGCCGCCCAGGTTGGCCAGCGCGCGGTCGGTGAAGTCGGTCAGCTGGGTGTTCGCGGTCTCGCCCTGCACGCTGGTGACCAGGTTCTGCACGGCCGTCCGGGGCAGCACCGAGGCGTCGGCGCGGGCGTCGAAGCGGTCGCCGAGCCGGACGGCGTACAGGCCGGTGATGCCGGTGGCGGTGCGCAGGTCCGTGAAGAGGTCCTTGGTGGGGTAGCCGGCCGGCAGGACCGCGATGAACAAGGGCTTGTTCGCGTCTTTGATCCCCCGGGCCAGGGTGTCGGCCTCGGCCGTGGACAGCTGGGCGGCGGCCGCCGGGTCGACGTACACCGGGCTCTTGCGCAGGGCGTCGGCGATCGTCGAGACACCGGTGGCCGCCGTGGCCTGCGGAGCGAACGCCGTGAGGGCGATCACCAGCAGGGCCAGCAGCAGGCCTGGGAGGCTTCGGGTCCGGGTCCGTAGCACGGCCTTCATATTTCGCAATTTACCCGAAGCCTCCCATAACCAGTCATTTCTTATGCTGCTTTGTACGCCTCCGTCAGCTTCTCCACCGCCGCCGCGTACTCGCCGGTCAGCAGCAGATGGTCGGCGTCGGCGAAGGGCTTCGACACGGCTGCCGTGATCGACTGTCCGATCTCAGCCTGCACCAGCAACCGCGCCTTGGTCACCAGTTTCCGGCCTGCCGAGGCGGCACCCGCCCGCTCCGCGGCCTTCGCCGCGACGCCGAGCGCCCGCAGGGTGGCCTCACCGCCCTTGGAGGACTTGGTCAGGGTCGTCAGACCCCAGCCGTACGGGTACTGCGGGTCGTACGAGGCGTCGCCCACGTTGATCGGCAGCTGGGCCTCGGACTTCGGCCAGGTGACCGGGAGCTGGCCGGTGAAGGCCTCCCTGCCGTAGAGCACATCGGCCACGCCGTCGCCCTCCGTGCCCGGCAGCCAGGACGCCACCAGGGCGTCGATCTCGCCGAGCCGGTCGCCGATCAGCTGCGGGCGTCCGGAGACGATCAGCACCGCGCACTTCATGGCCGCGCACACCTTGTCCACGGCGGCCTGGTCGGCGGGGGTCAGCGCCAGGTCGTTGCCGTTGCCGACGTCTCCGATGCCCTCGGCGTACGGGGTCTCGCCGACGACGACCACACCCACGTCGTAGCCGCTCGTCGGCGCCGAGGCGTCCTTGGAGTAGGTGACGTCTCCCCCGGCGTTCTTCATGCCCTGGAGGATGGTGGTGCCGGTGGTGTGGGTGCCGGACTGGCCCTGCCAGGTGATGGTCCAGCCGCCGGTCTGGTTGCCGAGGTCGTCGGCGTTGGACCCGGCGACGTACACCTTCTGCGACTTCTTCAGGGGCAGGACGCTGTCGGAGTTCTTCAGCAGGACCTGCGACTCGGCGGCCGCCTGGCGGGCCACCGCCCGGTGCTTGGCGGAGCCGATCTTCGAGGCGCCCGAGGTGTCGGCGTACGGGTGCTCGAACAGGCCCAGCCTGAACTTCTGGGTGAGGACGCGGGAGACCGCGTCGTCGATGCGCTGCTCGCTGACCCGGCCGGCGTTCACCTCGTCGGTCAGGGTCTTGGTGAAGTCCTGGTAGCTGTAGGGGACCATCATCATGTCGACGCCCGCGTTGACCGACGTGCTGACGTGGGCCGCGTAGTCGCCGGGGAGCTGGTCGATGGCGTTCCAGTCGCTGATCACGAAGCCGTCGAAGCCCATCCGGCCCTTGAGCACCCCGTTGATCATGTCGGCGCGGGCGTGCATCTTCACCGGGCCCTGGCCGTCGCCGAGGATGTCGAGCGAGGAGTACGAGGGCATGACCGTGCCGATGCCCCGGTCGACCGCGGTCTGGTACGGCGCCAGGTGGACCGCCTCCAACTGCTGCCGGGTGACCTTGGTGACGCCCTGGTCGATCGTGTACGACCCGGTCGTGGAGGAGCCGTACTCGGTGCCGCCGTCGCCGACGAAGTGCTTGGCGGTGGCCAGGACCTTGTCGTCGTCCTTGAGGTCACGCCCGTCGGCCCGGCCCTGGAGGCCCTGGATCATGGTCTCCATGGACTTGACCAGGGCGGGGTCCTCGCCGAAGGACTCGTAGGAGCGGCCCCAGCGTTCGTCACGGGTGACGCAGAGGCAGGGGGCGAAGTCCCACGGGATGCCGGTGGCGCGGACCTCGGCGGCCGTCACCGCGCCGGTCTCCTCGGCGAGCCCGGGGTCCCGGGTCGCGCCGATGCCGATGTTGTGCGGCATGATCGTGGCGCCGGCCAGGTTGTTGTGGCCGTGCACCGCGTCGACGCCGTAGATCAGCGGGATCTGGAACCGCGTGGCCTGCGCCCGGAGCTGGAAGCCGTCGATCATCTTCGCCCAGGCCGCGGCCGTGTTGGGCGTGGGCGTCGAGCCGCCGCCGGAGAGCAGCGAGCCGAGGTCGTAGGCGGCGACGTCACCGCCGTTGCCCACGGCACCGCGCTCAGCCTGGGTCATCTGACCCACCTTCTCCGCCAGGGACAGCCGGGAGAGGAGGTCGGCGACCCGCTTCTTCACGGGCAGCCCGCTGTCCAGGTACGGCAGCCCGTGCGCGTCGACGACGACCTGCGGGGTCTCGGCGGGGGCCTTGGCGCCGGTGACGGTGAGCTTCAGCGGGATGGTCTCGGCCGACTCGCCGGACCGGTCCTTCAGCGTGCGCACCTTGATGGTCTGCGTGGCCCCGGAGACCGTACCGGCCGGGAAGGTGAGGGTGCCGGAGACCGGGGTGTAGTCCTCGCCGGAGGCGGCGGTCCCGGTCGTGGCCGTCTCGTAGGCGACGGTCACGGGCTCGTCGAGGGGGGCGGAGCCGGTGGTGCCCACGGAGACCTTCACGGCGGCCGTGCGGCCCTCCTGGACGGGGTAGACGGCCGCGTCCGTGGTGACGGAAGCGCGCAGGGCCTGGTCCGCCTTGCCGTACAACTCGACGTCGTCCACGGCGAAATGCCCCTGGACACCGACCGGGAGGGTGAGTGCGTAGCCCCACATCTGGGTCAGGCCGAGGACGTGGTCGATGCCGCCGACGGGCTGGTAGTCCGTGCGGTAGACGAAGTCGGCGAAGGGGATCTCGATCTGCTTCCAGCCGGTGAAGTCGTCGGTGAAGGAGGTGGTCCACAGCTCGGAGGCCTCGCCGCCCGCGCCGCCGTCCTTGATCTCGAAGGCGATCTTCTTGCCGTTGTCCTGGCCGTCCCACCAGAAGCGGATGCCCTTGTGGGCGGACCAGTCGTGGGCGGGTTCGGTGGCGGCGAAGTCGTGGGTGAAGCCGCCGTAGCCGCTGATGTCGTAGGTCCCGGAGAGGACCTTGGCGCCCTCGGGGGCGTCCGCCCGGTCGGCGAGCTGGAGGGTGGGCGGGTCGTCGCTGTCGCCTCCCCAGGTGAAGATGCCCTCGGCGGGCTGGGAGGCGAAGGGGACCTCACCCTCGAAGCGGTCGACGGGAGTCGGTGCGGGGTCGTCGGCCGCGCGGGCCGCGGACAGGGGCATCAGGGCTGCGAGTAGGGCGGTGGACACGAGCAGGGCGGCTCTTGGCATGGACCTTCCCTCGACTCTCTGGTTCACTCAGGGCTCTCACAGTTCACTCATGGCTTAGATCACGACGTGAGTTAACTAACGGCTCGCACCCCCGTCAAGACATCCGTCAGGAAGGGCGATGTGTCCATGAGATCCACCCCCCACACGGTCCGGCTGTTCTTGGCCGGACTGCTCACCGTGGCCGGCCTCAGCGCGGTCGTGCCGTCCGCGCACGCGGCCGGCGAGCAGGTCACCGCATACCTCACCACCACCGACGACTCCGGCGGGCGCCATGTCACCCGCGGGCTCCAGGCGCAGACGCCGTTCGCCTTCCAGTCCGGGAGCGGCGGCAGCGGCGAGAACATCACCGTCGACGAGAACACCCGCTACCAGACCTTCACCGGCGGCGGCGCGTCCTTCACCGACACCGCGGCCTGGCTGATGAACAGCAGCGGGGCGCTGTCGACGGCGACCCGGAACGCGACCATGCAGAAGCTGTTCTCGCCGACGGACGGCATCGGACTGTCGTTCCTGCGCAATCCGATGGGCGCCTCGGACCTGGCACGGTACGGGTACACGTACGACGACATACCCGCCGGACAGACCGACCCGAACCTCAACAGCTTCACCATCTCCCACGACCTCGCGGACGTCGTCCCGCTCACCAAGCAGGCGCTCCAGCTGAACCCGTCCCTGACGGTGATGGCCTCGCCGTGGACCGCGCCGGCCTGGATGAAGGACAGCGGCTCGCTCAACGGGGGCTGGCTGAAGTCGGAGGACTACGGGGCCTACGCCTCGTACTTCGTGAAGTACCTCCAGGCGTACCAGGCCCAGGGCGTCAACGTCTCGTACGTCACCCCGCAGAACGAGCCGACCTGCTGCTCCGGTTACCCCTCGATGAGCTGGAACGCCTCGGGCCTGCAGTACTTCCTCAAGAGCGAACTGCTGCCGAAGCTCCAGGCCGCCGGGCTCTCCACCAAGGTCCTGGCGCACGACTGGAACTGGGACGTATACGACTCCTACGCGGCCGCGAGCGTCGACGACTCGGCGATCCGCAACCACCCCAACTTCGGCGGGATCGCCTGGCACGGCTACGGCGGTGACATCGCCAAGCAGACCACCGTGCACAACCAGTACCCCACGCTGGACGCCTTCGGCACCGAGCACTCCGGGGGCACCTGGATCGCCAACCAGCAGCGCGAGGACATGAACAACATCATCGACTACACCCGCAACTGGGCGAAGTCGGTGACGAAGTGGTCGCTGGCCGTGGACCAGAACATGGGCCCGCACAACGGCGGTTGCGGCACCTGCACCGGGCTGATCACCGTGCACAACGGGGACGGCGCGAGCGGGACCGTCGACTACACGGTCGAGTACTACACGATGGGGCACCTGACCAAGTTCGTACGGCCCGGCGCGCAGCGGATCGCCTCCACCGCGTCCACCGCCGTACCGAACGTGGCCTGGCGCAACCCGGACGGGTCCAAGGCACTGATCGCCTACAACGACTCGTCCGCCGCGAAGACCGTCACCATCAACTGGGGCGGCCAGCACGCCACTTACTCGCTCCCCGGCAAGACCTCGGCGACCTTCACCTGGTCCGGCACCCAGTCGGGCGGCGGCAGCCAGACGGGCGCCTTCGTCGGACTCGCGAGCAAGTGCCTCGACGTGGCGGGCGGTTCCACCACGAACGGTACGGCCGTGCAGCTCTACGACTGCAACGGCTCCACCGCCCAGCAGTGGACCGTGCAGTCCGACGGCACGGTCCGCGCGCTCGGCAAGTGCCTCGACGTGACGTCGGCCTCCACGGCGAACGGGGCGAAGGTGCAGTTGTACGACTGCAACGGCACCGGGGCGCAGCAGTGGTCGTACAACGCGTCTACGGGTGACGTGGTGAACGCGGCGGCGAACAAGTGCCTCGACGTCACGGACAACTCGTCGGCGAACGGAGCGCGCGGCCAGATCTGGACATGCACGGGATCCGCCAACCAGAAGTGGCACCTGCAATAGAGCAGTCGGCACAACAGTCGGTAAAGCGACAAGGCGGAACGAGCCGGGGGCTGTGAGCCCAGCCCCCGGCTTCACCGCTGCCTACTCCGCCGGCTCCACGCCCGCCCGCAGCAGGCCGTACGTGTACGCGTCCTCCAGGGCCTGCCAGGAGGCGGCGATCACGTTCTCCCCGACGCCGACCGTGGACCATTCGCCGCTGCCGTCGGACGTGGAGATCAGCACGCGGGTGATGGACTCGGTGCCGTGCTTGCCCTCCAGGATGCGGACCTTGTAGTCGACCAGGTCGAGCTTGGCCAGCTGGGGGTAGATCTTTTCGAGGGCGACGCGCAGGGCCCGGTCGAGGGCGTTGACCGGGCCGTTGCCCTCCGCCGTGGCGACGATGCGCTCGCTCTTGGCCCAGAGCTTGACCGTGGCCTCGTTGGCGTGGATACCGTCGGGGCGGTCCTCGACGATGGCCCGCCAGGACTCGACGCGGAAGTAGCTGCGCCGCTTGCCCTCCACCTCGGCGCGCAGGAGGAGTTCGAAGGAGGCGTCGGCGGCCTCGAAGGTGTAGCCCTTGAGCTCGTACTCCTTCACCCGCTCCACCACCCGGCCGACCAGTTCGCGGTCGCCGCCGAGGTCGATGCCGAGTTCCTTGCCCTTGAGCTCGACCGAGGCGCGGCCGGCCATGTCGGAGACCAGCATGCGCATGGTGTTGCCGACCAGTTCGGGGGCGATGTGCTGGTAGAGGTCCGGGTCGACCTTGATCGCGGAGGCGTGCAGGCCGGCCTTGTGGGCGAAGGCGGAGACGCCGACGTAGGGCTGGTGGGTGGAGGGCGTGAGGTTGACGACCTCGGCGATGGCGTGGGAGATGCGGGTCATCTCGCGCAGCCGGCCGTCGGGGAGGACCTTCTTGCCGTACTTCAGCTCCAGCGCGGCGACCACCGGGAAGAGGTTGGCGTTGCCGACGCGCTCGCCGTAGCCGTTGGCCGTGCACTGGACGTGGGTGGCGCCGGCGTCGACGGCGGCCAGGGTGTTGGCGACCGCGCAGCCGGTGTCGTCCTGGGCGTGGATGCCGAGCCGGGCGCCCGTGTCGGCGAGGACGGTGGAGACCACGGCGTTGACCTGGGCGGGGAGCATGCCGCCGTTCGTGTCGCAGAGGATGACCACGTCGGCGCCCGCCTCCGAGGCGGCCCGGACGACCGCCTTCGCGTACTCGGGGTTGGCGCGGTAGCCGTCGAAGAAGTGCTCGCAGTCGACGAAGACGCGGCGGCCCTGGTCCTTCAGGAAGGACACCGTGTCGCGGACCATCTCCAGGTTCTCGTCGAGGGTGGTGCGCAGCGCCAGTTCGACATGGCGGTCGTGGGACTTGGCGACCAGGGTGATCACCGGGGCGCCGGACTCCAGCAGTGCCTTGACCTGCGGGTCCTCCGCCGCCTTGGCACCGGCCCGGCGGGTGGCGCCGAAGGCGACCAGCTGGGCGTGGCTGAAGTCGATCTCCTGCTGGGCGCGGGCGAAGAACTCGGTGTCCCGGGGGTTGGCGCCCGGCCAGCCGCCCTCGATGAAGCCCACGCCGAAGTCGTCCAGGTGCCGTGCGATGGCCAGCTTGTCCGCGACGGTGAGGTTGATGCCCTCGCGCTGCGCACCGTCGCGCAGCGTGGTGTCGAAGACGTGGAACGAGTCGTCCAGCTCGTTGGTTGCCGTCTCGGTCATGGTCACTAGGCTCCTGATGTCGAATCTCGGTCGTACCGGAATGACCGGCTCCACCGTCCCTCCATGGTCCCTCGCGCTGGCCTTCCGGCTGAAGGTGGGCCGGAAAACGAAAAAACCCCTCGCGGGTGCGAGAGGTCTGCGCGCGGGTCGAGGACGACGATGGCCACCCGTACCTGGTCGTACGTGGTGGTCACTGCGGACCGGCGCGCCTGCTGCCAATAATCATGGCGAACGAGAGCACGGGGGAAGTCTGGCACAATCCGCCCCCGGCTCACCGACCGTCTCAGGATGCGGTCGTCACGGTGGATGGATCCTGAGACCTCATCCGCGCCAGATCCAGGTCCTTCGTCTCCCGCATGGTGACGTACACCACAAGCGAGACGGCGGCACAGCCCGCCACGTACCAGTAGAAGCCGGACTCGATCCCGGCGTTCTTGAACCACAGGGCGATGTACTCCGCCGTCCCGCCGAACAGGGCGTTGGCGAGGGCGTAGGGCAGGGCCACGCCCAGGGCGCGGACGCCGGTCGGGAAGAGCTCGGCCTTCACGCAGGCGTTGATCGAGGTGTAGCCGGTGACCACGACGAGGGCGAGCAGGGAGAGGCCGAGGGCGGGCCAGTAACCGTTCACGTGTTTGAGGAGGGTCAGGATCGGCACGGTGAGGACGGAACAGCCGACCGCGAAGGTGATCAGCAGCGGGCGGCGGCCGATGCGGTCGGAGAGGGCGCCGGCGAGCGGCTGGAGGCAGGCGAAGACGGTGAGCGCGGTGAAGGAGACCAGGGTCGCGGTCTCCTTGGACAGGCCCGCGGAGTTGGAGAGGTACTTCGTGAGGTACGTCGTGTACGTGTAGTAGGCGACCGTGCCGCCCATCGTCAGCGCGACGACCAGGAACGCCGCCCGCCGGTGCTGCCACAGGGCGCGCAGGGTGCCGCGGTCTGCGGCGTCCGAGGTGTCCTCCGCGTAGACCTCGGTCTCCAGCATCGTCCGGCGCAGATAGAAGACCACGGCGGCACCGAGCGCGCCGACGACGAACGGGATGCGCCAGCCGTAGTCGTGCAGCGCGGTGTCGGAGAGGGTGTGCTGGAGGACGATCAGCAGGCCGAGGCCGGCGATCTGGCCCGCGGTCATCGACACGTACTGGAAGCTGGAGGCGAAGCCGCGCCGGCGCGGGTCGGAGGCCTCGGTGAGGTAGGTGGCGCTGGCCGCGTACTCGCCGCCCACCGACAGCCCTTGCAGCAGGCGGGCGACGAGCAGCACGAAGGCTCCGCCGTAGCCGGCCACGTCGTAGGTCGGGGCGACGGCGATGAGGAGCGCGGACACCGACATGAGGGTGACGGTGAGGGTCAGGGCGGCTTTGCGGCCCTTGCGGTCACCGACCCGGCCGAGCAGCCAGCCGCCCACCGGGCGCATGAAGAACCCGACGGCGAAGATGCCGGCGGTGTTCATCAGCTGCGCGGTGGGATTTCCGCTCGGGAAGAACGCCCCGGCGAAGTAGGTGGCGAAGCTCGCGTACACGAACCAGTCGAACCACTCGACCATGTTGCCCGCCGAACCGACCCAGATCTTCTTCCAGTGTTGTCGTCCCATGGGCCGTTCCTGCCCGGCGGGGGAACATGAGATTCCTTTACTGCAAATGCCGGACGAAGACGTCCTGTTCGTTGTTGGTGTCCCCGTGCGGGTTGAGGGCGCCGTCGTAGGACGTGAAGGCGACCCGGCCGCCCGTGACCCCGCCGGGACCCGCCTGCCCTTCCTGGGCGACCAGGGTGCGGCTGTGGTTCCTCAAGTCGCTCACATACAGCGGGTATGCGGAACCCTCGTGGGTGGTGAGGGTGACGTAGCGGCCGTCCGCGCTGACCGCCGCTTCCCGTCCGTAGCCCTGGATACGGTCGTTGACGCCCGTGGCGATGTGGTGGACGAACACGTTCCAGCTGTTGTCGGTGTCGGCCGGAACCAGATGGGTGTCGGCCGATTCGAAGACGACGGTACGGCCGTCCGCGCTGAGGGCCGGGTTCAGGGACTCCCGGGTGGTGGGCGAGCCGTCGGTGGAGCGGTCGATCTGGGTGCGCCTGCCGGTGGCGCGGTCGTGGAGCCAGATGTCGCTCCAGTCGTCGCCGCGCGGGCCGTTGGAGTACGTGTACTGGTACACGATCCGGCGGCCGTCGTCGCTGACGGCCGGGGCGCCGGCGCTGCGCGGCTCCCAGGTCGGCTTCGGCGGGCTGATCCGCTCGGTGGTGTGCTGGTCGCGGTCGCGAAGGAAGACGACCGGGCCGTCGGCGTCGCTGGTGGCGGTGAAGACGGCATAGCGGGCGGTGCCGCTCAGACGGGCGTGGGAGCCCGGGCCGAAGCCCGCCGGGAGGCCTGAGTCCAGGCGCTCGGTGCGGCCGGTGCGGCGGTCGAGGAGGCGCAGGCCGGTGCCCGTGGTGTAGGCGAGGCGGCGGCCGTCGGCGCTGAGCGACGGGTCGGTGCCGTCGGCCGCGTGCGTGAGCCTGCCGGTCGTCAGGTCACGGACGAAGACCCCGCCGTGCGGGGCGCCGGGGAGCAGGTCGGTGGCGGTCGAGGAGAAGGCGACGTAGCGGCCGTTCCGGCTGATCACGGCACCGGTCGACCGGCCGTCGCCCGCCGCCCCGGAGGGCGTGACACTGACCGGTTCGGTGCGCGGGGCCGCGGTAGGTGCGGCGGTGGCCGCCGCCCCGGTCGCGGCCAGGACGGCGGCGGCCAGGGCGGCGGCGAGGGCGGTGCGGGTACGGACGTTCAAAGCAGTGATCCCCCGTGGTGTGCTGGTCGGTGGTGGACGAGGAGCTGTCCTCGGCAGGACGAACGGGCCGGCGGGGCCGGCGGACACGGCCCGGCGCCGGCTCGCCGTCCTGTCACCTCGTCTTGCGTACGAAGACGTCGGCGACACCGTTCGTGTCGCCCCGGACGAGGTTCGTGGCCGTCGAGGCGTAGGCGGCCGCCTTGCCGTCGGCGCTCAGGGCGGCGGCGGACGAGGCGCCGTCGGCCTGTCCGGCGCCGAGGCTGACGCGGGTGATCGCGCCGGTCCTCAGGTCCTTGACGAAGATGTCGGCGACGCCGTTCGTGTCGCCAGGGACCAGGTTGGTGGCGGTCGAGGTGAACGCCACGTGGCGGCCGTCGGCGCTCAGGCTCGGGTCCCAGCTGGGGCCGTTGGCCTCGGTGCCGTCGGCGGCGGTGCTGACGCGGACGGTGGCCTCCCGGGTCCGGTCGTAGACGAAGATGTCGGGCTGCCTGTTGGTGTCTTCGGGGACCAGGTAGTAGAGGCTGGACTCGAAGGCGACCAGGCGGCCGTTCCCGCTGATCGAGGAGTCGTCGGCGTAGTTCTTGTAGGCGTACCGGGTGGGGCGGCTGATCTGCTCGGTGGTCTGCGTACGCAGGTCCCGGACGTAGACCGTCCTGGTCTTGGAGGTCTGTACCTGGGTCGGGTCCAGCTGGGCCGGGGTGTCGAAGGTGACGTAGCGGCCGTCGGCGCTGAGGGACGGGAAGATCGCGTCGGCGTCGGCGAGCACGCCCGAAGTGGTGTACTGCACCAGCTGGTTGCGGCCCGTGCGGCGGTCGTGGACGATCACGTCGGCGCGTTCGTTGGTGTCGCCGGGCGCGGCGTCCGGGGCCGAGGTGGCATAGGCGACGACCCGGCCGTTCGCGCTGATCGCAGGGTAGGAGTTGGCCAGCCAGTCGGTGGGGTGGCCCTTGCTGATGCGTTCCGTGCGGTGGGTGCGGCGGTCGTAGAGGTAGATGTCGGCGACACCGTTGTCGTCGCCCTTGGCGAGCGCGGCCGAGGTCGCGAAGACGACATAGCGGCCGTCGCCGCTGAGGGCCGGGGCGCTCGCCGGGCCCTTCGCGATCCGCTCGGTGCGGCCGGTGCGCAGGTCGCGTACGAAGACGTCGGCCACGCCGTTGCGGTCGCCGCGGACCAGGTTGCCGGCGGCCGAGGCGAAGGCCACGTAGCGGCCGTCGGCGCTGAGCGCGGGTGCGGCGGAGGCGGCGTCGGCCTGGGTGCCGTCGGTGGCCTCGCTGACCCGTTCGGTGCGCGGCGCGTGGGCGGCCGCGGCGGCGGTCGGGACCGCGGCTCCCGTGAGCACGAGCAGTGCGGCACCGCCCAGCGCGGTGGCGGTGACTAAGTGTCCGCGTGTGACTGTGGACATGATTACCCCCGGAATCGTGTCGTTCCCCGTGCCCCCGGCCCTGTGCCGAGGGCTCAACGGGATGCAACCGCACCACACAACCCGGGTCAATCGCCCATATGGCGTACAACCGGGCCGGAAGGTCACGCGTCCGCGAGAAGATCCGCTTCCAGGAACTCGCGTACGTGGCCGAGAACCTGTGCCCGGTCCGTGCCGCGCAGTCCGATCGCCACATGGATGGAGAAGCCGTCGAGCAGGGCGCGCAGCCGCGCGGCGAAGCGGTCGGCGTCGACGGGCCGGAACTCGCCCTGCGAGATGCCCTCCGCGAGCAGGGCCACCAGGTCGCGGTGCCAGGCGCCCTCGATGGCGGCCTGGCGGTCGCGGGCCGCCTCGTCGGCGTTCTGCGAGCGGTTCCAGACCTCCAGCCAGAGCGTCCAGTGCGGGTCACGGTGACCGACGGGGACGTACAGGTCGACATAGGCGTCGAGGCGCTCGCGGGCGGTGCCGCGGTGGGTGAGCAGCCGGCCGCGCTCGGCGCCCAGCCGGCCCTCGCTCCACTCCAGGGTCCGCAGCAGCAGTTCGTCCTTGGAGCGGAAGTAGTAGAGGAGGTGGCCGCTGCTCATGCCGACCTCGTGGCCGAGCGCGGCCATGGTCAGTTTCTCCAGACCGCGGTCGGCGATCATGTCCATGGCGGCGGCGAGCACGTCCTCGCGGGGCGGGGCCTGTCTGCGCCCACCGGCCATGTGCTGCTCCCCATATCCTCGTACCGCTAGATCTTCGGCTGCTGCTGCGTGATGCAGTGGATGCCGCCACCGCCGGAGAAGATCGTACGGGCGTCCACCAGCGTCACCGTCCGCTCGGGGAAGAGACGGCGGAAGATCCCGGCGGCCGTCTCGTCGCGCGGGTCGTCGAAGCCGCAGAGCACGACCCCGCCGTTGCAGAGGTAGTGGTTGATGTAGGAGTAGTCGGCCCAGTGGCCGTCGGCCTCCAGGACGGTCGGGGCCGGGACCTCGACGACCTCCAGGGTGCGGCCGCGCGCGTCCGTCTGGGACCGCAGGAGGCCGATGACCTCCCGGGTCACCTCGTGGTCCGGGTGCGCGGGGTCGGGCTGGGAGTGCGCGACCACCACTCCCGGGCGGGCGAAGGCGGCGACGATGTCGACGTGCCCGAGGGTCCCGAATCCGTACGGAGGGTAGTCGCCGGTGAGGCCGCGGGGCAGCCAGACGGCCTTGCGGGTGCCGAGCATCCCGTGGATCTCCGCCTCGACCTCCGCACGGCTCCACCCGGGGTTGCGCTCGGGCCCGAGCTGCACGGTCTCGGTCAGTAGGACGGTCCCCTCACCGTCGACGTGGATCGCACCGCCCTCGTTCACCAGCTTCGAGGCGTACGTCTTCGCGCCCGCGAGGTCCGCGACATACCCGGCGACCTTCGCGTCGTGCTCCCAGCGGGCCCAGTGCTGGGCGCCCCAGCCGTTGAACGTCCAGTCCACGGCGGCCAGTTCACGTCCGTCGGTGAGGAACGTGGGCCCGATGTCCCGCATCCAGGCGTCGTCCAGTTCGCGCTCGACGGTGTCGACGCCCGGGCCGAGCAGCGCCTGGGCGTCCGCCGACTGACCGGGACCGCAGACCACCGTCACCGGTTCGAAGCGCAGGATCGCGCGGGCCACCGAGGCCCAGGCCATCCGGGAGGCGAGGAGGTCGTCCGGGTCGTCGAAGGTGGGGTTGGGACCCGGCCACGCCATCCAGGTGCGCTCGTGCGGGGTCCACTCGGCGGGCATCCGGAAGCCGTCGGAGGCAGCAGACATCGGTGATCCTTACAGCTGTGGCATTCAGAGGAAATACAGGCGGTTGAGGGAGACGGAGTCGGCGGGCTCCGAGCGCAGCGGCTCGCCGTCGAGAGTGACCAGGCCGGTTCGCCCATCCACGTCGACCGCTCCGGTACGGGAGTTGAGCCGCAGGTCGGCGGGGCCGATGCCGCGAGTGCCGCGGACCGCCACCCGGCGGCGCCGGGTGGGCATCGTGTCGTTGCCCTGGTCCAGCGCGGCCTGGGCGACGAAGGCCACCGAGATGTCGGCGGGAGTCGCCCCGTGCGCCCCGAACTGCGGTCCGAGGACCAGGGGTTCGCAGGTGTCGGTGGCCGCGTTCGGGTCGCCGGTCACGCCGTACGCCGGGAAGCCGGACTTGAGGACGAGCTGCGGCTTGGCCCCGAAGTACTCGGGCGACCACAGCACGATGTCGGCCAGCTTGCCGACCTCGATCGAGCCGACCTCGTGCGCGAGCCCGTGGGCGATCGCCGGGTTGATGGTCAGCTTGGCCATGTACCGCAGCACGCGCTCGTTGTCGTGGCCGTCGTCCGGGGCGCCGAGCTCGGCCTTCATCTTGCCGGCCATGGCGAAGGTACGGCGGACGGTCTCCCCGGCCCGGCCCATGCCCTGTGCGTCGGACGAGGTGATGCCGATCGCGCCCAGGTCGTGCAGCACGTCCTCGGCGCCCATGGTCCCGGCGCGGATGCGGTCCCGGGCCATCGCCGCGTCGCCGGGCAGGTCGGTCTTCAGGTCGTGGACGGAGACGATCATCCCGTAGTGCTCGGCGACCGCGTCCCGGCCGAACGGCAGGGTGGGGTTGGTGGAGGAGCCGATGACGTTGGGGACACCGGCCATCTTCAGGACGTTGGGTACGTGTCCGCCGCCGCAGCCCTCGATGTGGAAGGCGTGGATGGTGCGGCCCTCCAGCACCCTGAGGGTGTCCTCGACCGACAGGCACTCGTTCAGCCCGTCGCTGTGCAGGGCGACCTGGACGTCGTGTTCCTCGGCGACCCGCAGGGCCGTGTCCAGCGCCCGGGTGTGGGCGCCCATGTCCTCGTGCACCTTGAAGCCGGAGGCGCCGCCCTCGGCGAGGGCCTCGACGAGCGGAGCCGCGTGCGAGGACGAACCGCGCCCGAGGAAGCCGATGTTGACCGGCCAGGCGTCGAAGGCGTTGAACGCGTGCTTGAGCGCCCAGGGCGAGTTCACGCCGACGCCCCACACCGGGCCGAACTCCTGCCCGATGATCGTGGTGACGCCGGAGGCCAGCGAGGCCTCCATGATGCGCGGCGACAGCAGATGCACGTGGGTGTCGACGGCCCCGGCGGTGGCGATCAGCCCCTCGCCGGACACGATCGAGGTACCGGTGCCGACCACGACGTCGACACCGTCCAGGGTGTCGGGGTTCCCGGCCCGCCCGATCGCGCAGATCCGCCCCTCGCGGATGCCGATGGACACCTTCCGGATGCCCAGCACCGCGTCGATCACGACGACGTTGCTGATCACGACGTCACAGGTGTCCCGGACGGCGGCGGCCTTCAGGTGCAGTCCGTCGCGGGCGGTCTTGCCGAAGCCGGCCAGGAACTCGTCGCCATAGCGCTGCGCGTCGTCCTCGACGCGGATCACCAGCCCCGAGTCCCCGAGGCGGACCCGGTCGCCGGCCCGGGGGCCGTGGGCGGCCGCGTACTCGTACGGGGTGAGGCGGCGGGCCTCGGCCGGGTGGCCTCCGGGACGGCTCATCGGTCTGCCTCCTGGTCGCGGATGTCGTGAACGCCCAGGTAGCCGCAGGCGGCCGCGCGGCGCAGCGCCTCCTCGCGGGCCCCGGGCGCGTCCAGCGGCCCGTCGACAAGGCCGGCGAAGCCGATGGCGACCCGGGCGCCGCCGATCGGCACCAGGCCGACCTCGAGCGACTCCCCCGGCCCGAACCGCACGGAGGACCCGGCGGGCACGGCGAGCCGCAGGCCGTAGGCGGCGGCGCGGTCGAAGTCGAGGCGCGGGTTGGCCTCGAAGAAGTGGAAATGGGAGGTGACGGAGACGGGGACGGTCGCGGTGTTGGTCACGGGCAGCCGTACGACCGCCTCCGGGTCGGCGTGCTCGGGTCCGGGCAGCAGCGCGCCCGGCCCCTTCTCGCCCAGCCCGCCGCCCCCGATCGGGTCGGTGACCACCGCGAGCCGTGAGCCGTCGTCGAAGACGGCCTCGACATGCACCTCGGTGACGATGTCGGCGACACCGGGCAGCACGTCGGCCGGGCCGAGGACGGAGCGGGCCGCCTCGACGGCCTCGGCGAGCCGCCTGCCGTCCCGGGCGGCCTCGCAGACGGTGTCCGCGATCAGTGCGGTGGCCTCCGGCACGTTGAGCCTGAGGCCCCGGGCGCGGCGGGCGCGGGCCAGCTCGGCGGCTCCGAAGAGCAGCAGCCGGTCACGTTCCGTGGGGGTCAGTCGCACGTCCCGGTACCTCCTTCGCTTCCTGCACTTAGAGCACCACTCTAAATGCCGGATTACGAGAAGGGAACCATTGACATCAACCGCCTGGTCACCCACATTGAACGTCGCTCTAACTCTCAGCCATACGTCTCAGATGGCCGTCGAAGGGGACCAGCCATGCCGATAGAACAGCGCGGAGTCGACACCATCCCGGACGAGGAACGCACCAGCGGGCCCAAGGACCTGGTCTCGATCCTGCTCGGCTCCAACCTCTGCCTCGGCGTGATCATCTTCGGCTGGCTGCCGCCGTCCTTCGGGCTCGGCTGGTGGGCGTCGGTGAGCGCGATCGTCGCGGGCACGCTGGTCGGCACGGTGTTCACGGCCCCGCTGGCCCTGGTCTCGCTGCGCACCGGCACCAACCTCTCCACCTCCTCCGGCGCGCAGTTCGGGGTGCGCGGGCGGCTGGTCGGCTCGGTGGTGGGCCTGCTCCTTGCCCTCGGCTACACCGCGCTGACCGTGTGGATCGGCGGCGACGTGATGGTGGGCGTGCTGAACCGGCTGTTCGGACTGCCCGCGGACGGGGTGTCGTACGCCGTGGTCTACGGGGTGCTCGCGGCGGCGACGGTGGCGGGCGCGGTCTACGGCTACCGCGTCCTGCTCGCCATGTCCCGGGTGCTCGCCGTCGGCATGACCGCCCTGCTGGTCCTCGGGATCTTCGCCTACGCCCCGCACTTCACCACCTCTCCCCTGCCGGCGGCGGGCGGCTATCTGCTGGGCGGCTTCTGGCCGACCTGGTGTCTGGCGGCGGTCGCGGCGGGGCTGTCGGGCCCGGTCGCCTTCATCACCCTCCTCGGCGACTACACGCGCTACATCTCCCCCGCCCGCCACTCCTCCCGCCGGGTCCTGCACGCGACCTGGCTGGGCCTGATCCTGGGCCTGCTGGTGCCGCAGCTGTTCGGCACGTTCACCGCGTACGCGGCGCGGGCGGCGACGGACTACGCGGGCCCGCTGGTGTCGGCCTCCCCCGCCTGGTACCTGGTCCCGCTGCTGCTCTCCGCCTCCGCTGGCTCGGTCGGCAACGCGGGCCTGATGCTGTACTCGATGGGCCTGGACCTGGACGCGATCCTGCCCCGCGCGTCCCGCGCCCGCGCCACCTACACGGTCGCGATCGTCGCCACGGCCTGCGTCTTCGTCGGCCACTACACCTGGAACGCGCAGTCCGCGATGACGTCCTTCGTGCTCCTGCTGACGGCGATCGGCACCCCCTGGGCGGTCATCACGCTCATCGGCTTCGTCCGCTGCCGGGGCAGGTACGACGCGGACGCCCTCCAGGTCTTCAACCGCCGCTCGCACGGCGGGATCTACTGGTACCGGGCCGGCTGGAACATCCGGGCCGTGGTCTCCTGGACCCTGGGCGCCGGAGTGGGCCTGCTGGCGGTCTCACTCCCGTCGTACGAGGGACCGCTGCTGTCGCTGACGGGCGGGGTGGACTGTTCCTTCCTGCTGTCGGGCCTGGTGGGCGGCCTGGTCTACCTGGCGCTCGCACCCGGCCGGCCGGTCGTGCCGGTCAGCCCGGCCCCAGCCCCGGCAGGAACTCACTCGCCCCGAACGCCGGTTTGAGGTCGGTGAACCAGGTGGCGCCCTCGTCGTAGGCGGCGAAGAACGGCCGGTTCACCAGCGCGGGGTCGCGGGCCTGGATCAGGTGCAGGACGAAGACCTTCTCGCCGGCCACCTCGGCGACCCCGTCCACGCAGACCTTGCCGGGCATCGCCGACATGACCGGGCCGCGGACGGTACGGGCGAGACCGGAGACGCGGGCGTAGGCGTCCCGGAAGACCGCGTGGCCGCGGGCCAGGGGGACGGCGAAGTAGCCCTGGGGGCCGGTGTCCCGCTCCACGAACTGGTAGTACGGGACCGCGCCCAGCGTGGTCGTCTCCTCCCACAGCTCGGCCCAGGCCTCGGCGCTGTCGTTGATCCCGGCCACCAGCGGCCCCTGGCAGCGGATCACGGCGCCGGTGTCCCGGACCCGGCGCATGGCCTCCCGTACGACGGTCGGGCGCAGCTCCTGCGGATGCGTGAAGTGGGCCATCAGCGCGAGGTGCCGGCCGCTCGCCACCACCTGCTCGAAGAGGCGGAGCAGGTCGTCGGCGTCGCGGTCGGTGGTGAAGCGGTACGGCCAGAAGGCGAGCGACTTGGTGCCGATGCGCACCGAGCGGACCGTGTCGGTCTCCAGCAGGGGTTCGACGTAGCGGCGCAGCACGTCGGTGCTCATGACCAGGGGGTCGCCGCCCGTGATCAGGGCGCTGCTCACCTCGGGGTGGGCGCGCAGATAGGCGGTCGTGGCCCCGATGTCGTCGGTGGCGATGCGCAGGTCGGCCTCGCCGACGAACTGGGGCCAGCGGAAGCAGTAGGTGCAGTAGGCGTGGCAGGTCTGTCCCTGGCGCGGGAAGACCAGCACGGTCTCCGGGTACTTGTGCTGGAGGCCGGTGAGGCGGCGGCCCTCGTGCACGGGGACGTTGGCGTCGAGCTGGCCCGAGGGGTGCGGGTTGAGCCGCATCCGGATCTCGTGGGCGGCACGCTGGACCTCGGCCCGGGGCGCCTCACGGGCCAGCAGGCCGGCCATCCGGCGGACGTCGGCCCCGGGCAGCATCCCGGACTGCGGGAAGGTCAGCCGGAAGACCGGGTCCTCGGGCACCGCCGACCAGTCGATCAGCTCGTCGACGACATAGGCGTTGGTGCGGAACGGCAGGACCGAGGAGACCGCCCGCAGCGCCAGCCGCTGATCGTCCGTCAGGGAGACCCGCCGCAGCAGACCGTCCAGGTCGCGGGGCGTGAAGGCGCGGAAACGGGGGTGGTGCGCTGAACACATGTGTGGCGGGGCCCTCTATTCCGTGACCAGGACCGTGGACGGCCGCAACTCCACGAAGGCGGCCGCGTGCGCATCGTACTTCTCCCCGAAGTGGTGGATGAGCCGCCGGTGCAGCTCGCTCTCGTCGTCCACGACGATCACCTCGTGCGCCCCGGCCCCGGTCAGCGCCTCGCTGTACGCGCTGAGCTGGTCCAGCCGGCGGCGGGCCAGATAGGTGACGAGGTCGGGCGCGGCGACGTACAGGCGGTCGTCGAGGAAGACGAAGCGGCAGACGAACTCCCGTCTCCCGTCGGTGGCGTCGACCAGGGTGACGGGGAGCCGGGTGAACCGTTCCATCGGCTTGCCCTGCTGCCACAGTTCGTCGAAGCGCTGCTCCACGAAGGTGCCGAGCGGGGAGCGGACCGCGACCTCCAGCTGGACGCCCTCGCCGGAGAGCCGGCCGACGGTCAGGAAGGAGACCAGGCAGCGCTCGTCCCAGCGGTAGAGGGTGACACCGGGGGAGGTCGAGCACAGCCGTACCTCCAGCAGATGCCGGGAGGCGGTGTCCAGGCGGCGGGCGAACCCGTCCAGGGTGCGCAGGTTGCGCATGATGTCGCGGCGGATGTCGGCGCTCTGCTCGCCCAGTTCGCGGCCGCGCAGGATGACGGCGAGGGAGTCGGGGTCGAGCAGCAGGATCTGCACCCGGGCGCCGCTCGCGGTGGCGGATCTGACGCCGCGGAAGAGACGCTCGGAGAACTGCGGGCCGAACAGGTTGGAGAAGGTGTCGAGGACCTTCACGTTGGACGTCGAGCCGTACACCTGGGCGGCGAACCACTCGTAGTCGAGCCGGGTGTGCTCGCGGACGCGGCCCTCCTGGGCCCGGGATATCAGCGGGCCGATGACGAACACGGTGACGACCACGCCGACGATGTCGGTGCCGAGGTTGAGGGCGAAGTTCTGCCCGTAGTTGTCCATCGTCGAGGCCCGCCACAGCAGCACGGCCGCGACGGCGGTGAGCAGTCCGAGCACGGTGAGGCTCTGCGGGCGGCGGGGTGTCCGTAGGGTCCGCATCAGCCAGCGCAGCCGTGGCATCGGCGACCGTCCGCTCACGCGTGTTCCCTCCCCCGGGTGGACTGAGGTGATACCCGTACGGGGGAGGCGATACGCGTCGAACGGACGGCCGGAGACCGGTCAGCCGAGCTCGTGCATCCAGCCGTGCTTGTCCGCGACCTTGCCGCGCTGGATGTCGAGGAGCGCCTCGCGGAGCTTCATGGTCACCTCGCCCGGCTCGCCGTCCGACTGCCGCCACTCGGCGCCGGTCCGCTTGACCGTGCCGACCGGGGTGATCACGGCCGCCGTGCCGCAGGCGAAGACCTCGGTGAGGGTGCCGTTCTCGGAGTCGCGCTGCCACTGCTCGATGGAGACCCGGGCCTCCTCGGACTCGTAGCCGAGGTCACGGGCGACGGTGAGGAGGGAGTCACGCGTGACGCCTTCGAGGATCGAGCCGCTGAGGGTCGGCGTGACGATCTTGTCGCCGTACACGAAGTACAGGTTCATGCCGCCGAGTTCCTCGACCCACTTGTGCTCGACCGCGTCGAGGTAGCAGACCTGGTCGCAGCCCTGGGCGGCGGCCTCGGCCTGGGCGAGCAGGGAGGCCGCGTAGTTGCCGCCGGTCTTGGCGTCGCCCATGCCGCCGGGGACGGCGCGGACCCGGTCCTCGGAGGCCCAGATGGAGACCGGCTTGACCCCGCCGGGGAAGTAGGCGCCGGCCGGGGAGGCGATGACCAGGAAGAGGTACTCGTTGGCCGGCTTGACGCCCAGGCCGACCTCGGTGGCGATCATGAAGGGGCGCAGGTAGAGGGATTCCTCGCCGCCGTGGGCCGGGACCCAGTCCCTGTCCTGCTGGACGAGCAGGTCACAGGCCTCGATGAAGGTCTCCACCGGCAGCTCCGGCATGGCGAGCCGGCGGGCGGAGCGCTGGAAGCGCTTGGCGTTCTGGTCGGGGCGGAAGGTGGCGACCGAGCCGTCGGGGCGGCGGTAGGCCTTCAGGCCCTCGAAGATCTCCTGGGCGTAGTGCAGGACGTTGGTCGCCGGGTCGAGGGGGATCGGCGCGTACGGAACGAGCTGGCCGTCGTGCCAGCCGCGGCCTTCGGTCCACTTGATCGTCACCATGTGGTCGGTGAAGTGGCGGCCGAATCCGGGGCTGGCCAGGATCGCCTCGCGCTCGGCGGCGGCGAGCGGGTGTGCGGACGGCTTGAGCTCGATCGTGGGCGTCGTCATGAGTGGTTAGTCCTTCACCGGTTGTAGTGATGGGCCGCGCTCACGCCCGTACGCCGGTGTCCCCTGGTAGGACGTCCGAGCATTCCCTCATAGCGCGGCTCCGCGTTCGATTATCGCGCGGGGGCCGGGATGAACGGAATCGGGGTGAATGCTGACCCGGGGTTGATGGTGGCACCCGGCGGCAGGCATGGGGAAGCCGCCGGGCGCGTGTGCGACCCGGCGGCTTCGAAGTCGATCGGGTGGGCGGCGGGGCTGCCGGGGACTCGGCCGGCGATGGCGTCGCCGAGCGTCGAGGTGGAGCGGGCGGGCTTGCCCTGGCGCTCGGCGAGGTCCGCGGTGACGGCCTCCTCGATCCGGGCGGCCTCCGCCTCGTAGCCGAGGTGGCGCAGGAGCAGGGCGACGGACAGGACCGTGGCGGTGGGGTCGGCCTTGCCCTGGCCGGCGATGTCAGGCGCGGAACCGTGGACCGGCTCGAACATCGAGGGGAAGTCACGGGAGGGGTTGATGTTGCCGCTCGCCGCGACGCCGATGCCTCCGGAGATGGCCGCGGCGAGGTCGGTGATGATGTCACCGAAGAGGTTGTCGGTGACGATGACATCGAACCGGCCGGGGTCGGTCACCAGGTAGATGGTGGCCGCGTCCACGTGGATGTAGTCCGTGGTGACCTCGGGGAACTCCTCGGCCACCTGGTTGAAGACGTTCGTCCACAGGTGCCCGGCGAAGGTCAGCACGTTGTTCTTGTGGACCAGCGTGAGCTTCTTGCGCGGGCGGGCCTGGGCGCGGGCGAAGGCGTCCCGGACGACACGCTCCACGCCGTAGGCCGTGTTGACGGACACCTCGGTGGCGACCTCGTGCTCGGTGCCCTTGCGGATGCTGCCGCCGTTGCCGGTGTACGGGCCCTCGGTGCCCTCGCGGACCACGACGAAGTCGATGTGCGGCTCGCCGGCCAGCGGGGTGGCGACCCCCGGGAGGAGCTTCGACGGACGCAGGTTGACGTGGTGGTCGAAGGCGAAGCGGAGCTTCAGCAGGAAGCCGCGCTCCAGGACCCCGGAGGGGACGCTGGGGTCGCCGATCGCACCCAGCAGGATGACGTCGTGGTTCTTCAGCGCGTCGAGGTCGGCCTCGGTGAGGGTCTCACCGGTGGCGTGGTAACGCTGGGCGCCGAAGTCGTACTCCTTGGTCTCCAGCTTCACGTCCTCCGGGAGGACGGCGGAGAGGACCTTGAGGCCTTCGGCCACGACTTCCTGCCCGATGCCGTCACCGGGGATCACTGCGAGATCGATGCTGCGAGACATGTCGGCACCCTACTCCTCGTCCCATGGGATGACACGCGTTGTCCGCCATGCGGACAGCACGGATGGTTCCGTCAACCGGCGTTCACCCGTACGTGGGGCCGCTGTTGGCCTGCGCTGGGCACGTTTCCCCCATGACTGCGCCTTCCAGGGGGGTACCCCCCGGACCCCCCGTCCCCGACTTCGGCATTCCACCACGGCTCGCCGCCCGGATGAGCATGGCCGAGCAGTACGAGTACCTGCGCGGCCGGCTGGTGAGCCGCCGCACCCTGGTGACGGCGGGCGCGATGGCGGGCGCGATGGCGGGCAGCGGCCTGGTCGCCGGCTGTGCGAAGAAGTCGGCGAGTCCGGCGCCGGCGACCTCCGCGGTCCGCGGCGCGGCCGTGGTGCCGTTCGGCCGCCATCTCGCCTTCGGCGCCGACCCGAGGACGCGGATGCGGATCTCCTGGCAGGTGCCGTTCGCGGTGAAGAAGCCGTTCGTGCGGGTCGGGACGCGCCCGGACGACCTGGGCCGGCGGGTCGCCGCGGAGATCCGGCACCTGCACACGCCCGGGGTGCAGGGGGTGCGCCCGGTGGTCGAGCAGTACTACGTGCACGCGGCCCTGGACGGCCTCACCCCCGGGACGACGTACTACTACGGCGTCGGGCACGACGGCTGGGACCCGGCCGCCCCCAACCACCGCGCGACCATCACCTCCTTCCGCACCGCGCCCGCGAGTCCGGAGAAGTTCGTGTTCACGGCCTTCGGCGACCAGGGCGTCAGCCAGGCGGGCAAGGCCGGCGACAACGCGCTGCTCAAGCAGAACCCGGCCTTCCACCTGCACGCCGGCGACATCTGCTACGCGGACGGCAACGGCTCCGGCCGCACCTCGGACGGCTACGACGCACGGGAGTGGGACCGGTTCCTGCGCCAGAACGACCCGGTGGCGCGCTCGATCCCGTGGATGGTGACGACCGGCAACCACGACATGGAGGCCTGGTACTCCCCCGACGGCCCCGACGGCTACGGCGGCCAGTACGCCCGCTTCGCCCTCCCCGACAACGGCTTCGACCCGCACGGCGCGCCGGGCGTGTACGCGTTCACCTACGGCAACGTCGGCTTCGTGGCACTGGACGCCAACGACGTGTCGTACGAGATCCCCGCCAACCTCGGCTACAGCGGCGGCCGGCAGACGACGTGGCTGGAGAAGAAGCTGAAGGAGCTGCGGGCGGCGCCGGGCGTGGACTTCGTGGTCGTCTTCTTCCATCACTGCGCGTACTCGACGTCCGCGCACGCCTCCGACGGCGGGATCCGGGCGGCCTGGCTGCCGCTGTTCACCAGGTACCAGGTGGACCTGGTCGTCAACGGGCACAACCACGTCTACGAGCGCACGGACGCGGTGAAGGGCGGCAGGGTCGGCCGCGCGGTCCCGGTCGGCGGCTCGACCGACCCGACCCGGGACGGGATCGTGTACGTCACGGCGGGCGGCGGCGGGCGGGACCTCTACTCGTTCCCGTCCGGGGTCAAGGACAGTTACGAGGGGCACGTCACCCGGCACGGGGCGGTGCGCAGCTTCCACTGGACAAAGGGGCAGCACAACGTGGCGGAGACGGTGGAGTGGTCGCGGGTGCGGTACACCGGCTTCTCCTTCCTCAAGGTCGAGGCGGAGGCGGGTACCACCCCGAGGCTGAGGGTGTCGGCGCTGGCGCAGAGCGGGGCGCGGATCGACCACTTCGAGATACGGCGGGGCGGCTGAGGCGGGAGCACATCCCGGAGCACGTCCCGGAGTACGGCGCGGCTGTCCCGGCCGCGCCGTACTCCGTGCGGGTGCGGCTCCCGGTCAAGGTGGGCTCGGCTCAGTGGCCGGTCTCGCCGCCGTTGTCACGGCGGTCGAGGGCACGCTGGAGGGCGGCGGCGGCGTTCTTGCGCTCGGACTCGCTGGTCCGGGACACGTGGCGGACGCGGCGGCGGACGGTCGTCTCGGCCATGGGAATCGACTCCTTCGACATACATGGAGTACGGCAATGGGGGGTTACGAGACGCCGGAAGGGGCGGAGAGCGGTGCCGCAGGGGTTGCCTGCACGGGGCCCGGCTCACGACCGCCATTCGCTTGATCGAGCGAGACGTTCGGCTCCTACAAAAGTAAGGGAGCGGCTCGCTTCTGTCTGCACAATTACTTGGGCTTCCTACTATCTGAGACGGCGCACCGGGGCAGACGGCTGTGAGCTGGGCTTTTGACAGGTGGGGCGGATGGGACCGCCGGGACGGACGTCACCCCGGAGGCAGACGGGTTACATGACATCGCCGTCCCGCCAGTCGAAGACCAGCTCGTGGGCGGGGTCGAGGACGTCCCCGGCGAGGCCGGGCCACACGTACACGTCCCCCTCCTCGTCCGCCAGGCGCACGATCCCCTCCTCCGGGGAGGCGGCGCAGACCTGACCGGCCCAACGCTCCCAGCCCCGGACGGTGTAGAGCCGGGCACCGTCCTCGCTGGCGGACAGCGCACCGAAGTCGTACGCCCGCTCGACGATCCCCTCAAGGGCCGCCAGCACCTGCCCGCCCAGACCCCGGCGGCGGGCGTCGGGCCGGACGCCGACGGCCTCGACATAGCCGACCCGCAGCCAGCGGCCGCGGTGCCTGGCCCGGCGCATGACGACCGAGCCGTGGGCGGCGAGCCCCTCGTCGTCGTGGACGAGGGCGTGCAGACCGCCCAGACCGTGCTCCCAGTCGCTGTCGGCGAAGTCCCCGCCGAACGCCTCGTGGAGCAGGCCGCGGGCGGCCCGGAGGTCGGCGGGAGCGAGATCGGCGGTGTGGGCGACACGGAGAGACATGACCCAAGTGTCGTACGGGATCACCAGTCGACGGGGCCGTGGCGGTCGATGAAGCGGCCCGTTCCCGCGTCGGACGGCTCGGTGGCGAGGCGGACGATCGCGTCGGTGCCCTCGGTGACGGTCTGCGGGCCGCTGTGGGCGTTGAGGTCGGTGGCGGTATAGCCGGGATCGGCGGCGTTGACGCGGATGTCCTTCAGGGCCTTGGCGTACTGGGTGGTGAGCATGGTCAGGGCGGCCTTGGAGGCGGTGTAGAGGGGCGAGACGACGGAGGACTCGACGCGCGCGGGATCGTGGGTGACCGCAAAGGACCCCATTCCGCTGCTGACGTTGACGATGACGGGCTCCGCCGACCTGCGCAGCAGGGGCAGGAACGCGGTGGTCGTGCGGATGACGCCGAAGAGGTTGACGTCGAAGACGGCCCGGGCGCCGGCCGCCGTCAGCCCGGCGGGGTCGTCGTGCGGGCCGGAGATTCCGGCGTTGTTGATCAGTACGTCGATCCTGCTCTCGTGGGCGGCGACGTCGGCGGCCGCGGCGGTGACGGAGGCGTCGTCGGTGACGTCGATCCGCACGAACCGCGCGCCGAGCGCCTCGGCGACCGAGGCGCCCTGCTCCGGGTCGCGGGCGCCGACGATCACGGTGTGGCCGAGTTCGACGAGGCGGCGGGCGGTCTCTCGGCCGAGGCCCTTGTTCGCGCCGGTGATGAAGGTGATGGTCATGGGTCGATCGTCCGTCCGGCGCCGGTCCGCTTCCAGAGACGCTTCGACCGTAGGAAGGGCGGTACCACGATCGCCGAGGGGGGAGGATGGAGAGCATGACCGGGAAAGAGGCGACCGACCTGGGTACGACCATCCGGGTCTGGCGGGAACGGCTGTCACCGTCGGACGTGGGGCTGCCGGTCGGCCGGACCCGCCGGGCCGCCGGACTGCGCCGCGAGGAGCTCGCCGAGCGCGCCGGGGTGTCCGTCGACTACGTGGTGCGCCTGGAGCAGGGGCGGGCGACGGCACCGTCCGGACAGGTGGTCGCCGCCCTCGCCCGGGCCCTGCGGCTGACCGGCACCGAGCGCGAACACCTCCACCGGATGGCCGGGCTCGCGCCCCCGGACGACGGTCCGGTCCCCGACCACCTCCCGCCGGGTGTGCACCGCGTGCTGAACCGGCTCGGGGACGTGGCGGTCGCCGTGTTCACCGCGCACTGGCAGCTGCTCTGGTGGAACCCCGGCTGGGCCGCGCTGCTCGGCGATCCCGCGGCCACACCGCCGAAGCTGCGCAACCTCGCCCGATCGAGGTTCCCGGTCGGCTCCGGGGGAGCACGCGTCTCGTCCTGGCCGGTGCTCGTGGCGAACCACGACGACTCCGACCTCGCCATCGCATCCGACCTGCGCCGCGCCACCGGCCGCTTCCCGCACGACGCCCGCCTGGCCGAGCTGGTCCGCGAACTGACCGAGGGCAGCCCGCGGTTCGCCCGGCTGTGGGCGAGCGGCACGGTGGCGGCCCACCGCGAGGACCGCAAGACGGTCGAGCATCCGCGGGTGGGGCCGGTGGAGATCGACTGCGACGTCCTGACGGACGGCGACTCGGAGCTGAAGATCGTGATCCTGTCGGCGGCGCCCGGTACCGAGGCCGGGGCCAGGTTCCGGGAGGCCCTGACGGTGGAGGAACTCGAAAGCCGCGGCGCGCCGCGGGAGTGACCGCTTCCCCGAGGTTTCTCCGGGCTTTCCCCGGGTTCCCGCCGGCTCATGGGAACGGGCCGGGAAGCCTGCTCGTGGGTCAGGCTTCCCGGCCCGTGCTCGGGTGGGCCGTGGGTCAGCCCATGTGCGGGTAGGAGTAGTCGGTCGGCGCGACCAGGGTCTCCTTGATCGCGCGGGTCAGCGTCCAGCGCAGCAGGTTCTGCGGGGCGCCGGCCTTGTCGTTGGTGCCGGAGGCACGGCCGCCGCCGAAGGGCTGCTGGCCGACGACGGCGCCGGTCGACTTGTCGTTGATGTAGAAGTTGCCGGCCGCGTACCGCAGCTTCTCCATCGTGTACGCCGCCGCCGCGCGGTCGCCGGCGATGACCGAGCCGGTGAGCGCGTACTCGGACACCGACTCCATCTGGGTCAGCATCTCGTCGTACCGGTCGTCCTCGTAGACGTGCACGGCGAGGAACGGGCCGAAGTACTCGGTGCGGAAGACCTCGTTCTCCGGGTCGGCGCACTCGACGACGGTCGGGCGGACGAAGTAGCCGACCGAGTCGTCGTAGCTGCCGCCCGCGACGATCGTGCAGGTCGGGTCCTCCTTGGCGCGGTCGATCGCGGCCTTGTTCTTGGCGAACGCGCGGTCGTCGATCACGGCGCCGATGAAGTTCGACAGGTCGGTGACGTCACCCATGGTGAGGTGGTCGACCTCGGCGGCGAACTCCTCCTTGAAGCCGGAGTTCCAGATGGACGCCGGGACGTAGGCGCGGGAGGTCGCCGAGCACTTCTGGCCCTGGTACTCGAAGGCGCCGCGGGTCAGCGCGGTCTTGAGCACCGCGCGGTCGGCCGACGGGTGGGCGACCACGAAGTCCTTGCCGCCGGTCTCGCCGACCAGACGCGGGTAGGTGCGGTACTTCTCGATGTTGTTGCCGACCGTCTTCCACAGGTGCTGGAAGGTCTTGGTGGAGCCGGTGAAGTGGATGCCGGCGAGGTCGCGGTGCTCGAGGGCGACCTTGGAGACCTCGATGCCGTCACCGGTGACGAGGTTGATGACGCCCTTGGGGAGCCCCGCCTCCTCCAGCAGCTGCATCAGCAGGACGGCCGCGTGGGTCTGGGTCGGCGACGGCTTCCACACGACCACGTTGCCCATCAGCGCCGGCGCGGTGGGCAGGTTGGCCGCGATCGCGCTGAAGTTGAACGGCGTGATCGCGTAGACGAAGCCCTCCAGCGGGCGGTGGTCCATCCGGTTCCAGACGCCCGGGGAGTTGGCCGGGGGCTGCTCGGCGAGGATCTGCCGCGCGTAGTGGACGTTGAACCGCCAGAAGTCGACCAGTTCGCAGGGGCTGTCGATCTCGGCCTGCTGGGCGGTCTTGGACTGGCCGAGCATGGTGGAGGCGGCGATGGTCTCGCGCCAGGGGCCGGAGAGCAGCTCGGCGGCGCGCAGGATGATGGCCGCGCGGTCATCGAAGGACATCGCGCGCCAGGCGGGCGCGGCGGCGAGGGCCGCGTCGACGGCGTCCTTGGCGTCCTGCTGGGTGGCGTGCCGGCCGGTGCCGATGACGGACTTGTGGTGGTGCGGCTGGACGACCTGGAAGGGCTCGCCGCCGCCGAGCCGCTTCTCGCCGCCGATGGTCATCGGCAGCTCGATGGGGTTGTCGGCCAGCTCCTTGAGCCTGGCCTCCAGGCGGGCGCGCTCGGGCGAACCGGGGGCGTAGCCGTGCACCGGCTCGTTGACGGGGGTGGGGACCTGGGTCACAGCGTCCATGGGATCCGTAACTCCTTGTACGTGAGCGGGTGGTGCGGGGAGGCGGGCGGGAGGGATGACGCTTCAGCCCTTGCTGAGCATGGAGCGGACGAAGAAGCGCAGGTTCGCCGGCTTCTCCGCGAGACGGCGCATGAAGTAGCCGTACCAGTCGGTGCCGTAGGCCGTGTAGACCCGCATCCGGTGGCCCTCGGCGGCAAGGCGCAGGTGCTCGTCGCTCCGGATGCCGTACAGCATCTGGAACTCGTACTCGTCGGGCTTGCGCCCGGCGCGCCGGGCGAGCTCCTGGGCTATGGAGATGAGGCGCGGGTCGTGGGAGCCGACCATCGGGTACCCCTCGCCCTCCATGAGAGTCCTGAGGACCCGCACGTACGCCTTGTCGATCTCGTGCTTCTGCTGGTAGGCGACCTCTGCGGGCTCCTTGTAGGCGCCCTTGACCAGCCGGACCCGGCTGCCGGCCTCGGCGAGGCGCCGGGCGTCGGCCTCGGTGCGGAAGAGGTAGGCCTGGATGACGCAGCCGGTCGCCGGGAAGTCCTTCCGCAGCTCCTCGTGGATGGCGAACATCGAGTCGAGGGTGGTGTGGTCCTCGGCGTCGAGGGTGACGGTCGTACCGATGGCGGCGGCGGCCTCGACGACCGGGCGGACGTTGGCGAGGGCCAGTTCGTGACCGCCGTCCAGCGCCTGTCCGAACATGGACAGTTTGACCGACATCTCGACGCGCTCGCCGAGGCCCAGCCCGCGCAGGCGGTCGATGAGCGCCAGGTAGGCGTCCCGGGCGGCGGTGGCCTGCTCCGGGGTGGTGATGTCCTCGCCGACGACGTCCATGGTCAGCTCCAGGCCGCGGCCGGTGAGCTCCTCGACGATCGGGACGATGTCGTCGACCGACTCACCGGGGATGAAGCGGTCGACGACCTGCTTCGTCACCGGGGCCGCCGAGATAAGGCGTCGCATCCGGTCGCTGCGCGACGCGGCGAGAATCACGGGACCCAGCACGGGGCACCTCCACAACACATGCCAGAACGGCCGCGATCCGACGGTGTGGATACGGCACGGAGAACCACCGTGAAAGTTAGGGATCTCTCCGATCGTGAGCCATCGACAGCTGTCACGCATCCGTGCCGCAGATCTCAGACAGATGTATGAAGGCGTCCGTGAATTGCGGGAGAATGCCCGGGTGACGTCGGAATTCAAGGGTGACTACCAGGAGCTGGTCGACGAGATCTCCGAGCTGCTGGGCGTCCCGGCGACCCTGGAGAACCGCGACTTCGAGCTGCTCGCCTTCGGGGCGTACGACAGTGAGGGCGACCTCGATCCGTCGGCGCTGGACCCGGTCCGGACCCGCTCGATCCTGACCCGGCGCTCCACGGCGGCGGTCCGCACCTGGTTCGAGGGCTTCGGCATCACCCGGGCCACCGGACCGGTCCGTATCCCGCCGACCCCGGAGGCGGGGGTGTACCGGGGAAGGATCTGTCTGCCGGTACGCCATCGGGGTGTCGTCCTCGGCTACGTCTGGCTCCTCGACGACGATCCGGGTCCGACGGACGCCCAGCTGGCCGCCGCCATGAGCGTGGCGGGGCGGATCGGCGCACTGCTCGCGGACGAGGCGCAGGCGGGGGCGGGGCTGGGCCGGGAGCTGCGGGCGGTGCTGGTGGCGGAGCGCGGCTGGCAGCGGGACATGGCGGTGGCCGAGTTCCGCACCGCTCTCGGCGCCCGTGCGGACGGTCCGCACACGATGGTCTGCGTCGCCCCCTGGCCGTCCGCCGACCCGGACGACGCCCCGTCCCCGCGCACGGTCCCGCACGCCACCGCGCTGTGCACGCTGCCGTGGGGGACCAGCGGCCACAGCCTGGCCGTCCTGGTCCGGCTGCGCAGCACGGACACGGCCACCCCCGCCCTGACGGCGGCCGCGCGGCTGCTCAAGGAGGCGGAGGAGGCCAGGTCGGCCAGGTCGGCGTCGGCGCGCGGGGCCGGGGCGCGCACGGCCGCCGCCGTAGCCGCGGGGTTCACCGGCGCGGCCGCGGCGGCACAGGGCTGCGCCGCGGGGGTGGGCGAGGCCCGGGCCGGCCTCGCCGAACTGGGCACGGTCTGGCAGGAGGCCGCCGCGGCCACCCGCGCCGCGCTGGCCGAGCCGCGGTTCGGGCCGGTCGCCGAGTGGGCGCGGATCGGCCCGTACCGGCTGCTGACCGCGCTGCCGCCGGAGGCCTCCCACGACCCGGCGGTGGCCGTGCTGTTCACCCCGGCCCACCGGGAACTGGCCCGTACCGCCGAGGCGTACCTGGACTGCGCGGGCCAGGCGGGCCGCACGGCGGCGGCCCTCGGCATCCACCGGCAGACCCTGTACTACCGCCTGTCCCGCGTGGAGCAGCTCACCGGCCTCGACCTGGACGACGGGGAGGACCGGCTGCTGCTGCACATGGCGCTGAAGGGGGCGCGGCTGTAACCGCCCGCCTACTTGCGGCCCTTGCCCTTGCCCGGGGCCTTGCTGTAGCCGCTGACACCGTCCGCGTAGGCGACCGCCCCGGCCTGCCGGGGGGCCGTCGGCATCGCCACGTCGTCCACGTTGCGGACCAGCTTGATCTTGCCGAACAGCTCCTCGGGGACCACGAGTTCGTCGGAACCGTGGAAGGTCATCACCGCCTCGCCGCCGGCCGAGCCACCGCCCTCGAAGGCGAACCCGTCCTCCGATTCGTCGTGGTGCTCCCCGACCGAGACATCGTCGGCGACATAGACCGCGAGCAGGAACTTCCCCCACATCCTGGCCTCCTTCTTCGCTCCGGAGGTGCCGGGGGACTTCCCGCCGGGCGGCCCGACGACCGGGGCGACGTAGAAGCCGCGGCCCTTGCCGATGCCGTGGCCGGTGGCGATCCGGGCCACGTCGGGGCCGTCGATGATCAGGCCGCCGACGTTCTCCGCGTTGGTGCCGTGGAAACCCACCAGCCGGTAGCCGGACAGCGTCCGGCTCAGCGCCCGCTGCTGCTCGGCGACGTCGTCCCCGGGCATCTCGCGCCGGAACTCCGCGGGCTCCGCCATGCCGTACTCGTCCGTGTCCCAGTGCCCCGCGTCCCAGTCCTCGCCCGTCTGGGACGCCGTCTCCGACTCCTCGTCACTGCTGTCGCTGTCGCTGTCGCTGTCCCGCCGGGTCGGGCCGGAGCGGAAGAACCCGCCTTCGCCGTCGCTGTCGCTGTCGCTGCTGCTACTGCTGGCGGTCGTCGCGGTCCGTGCGACGACCGCGCGGACCGCGGCCCAGACCGTGCCGTGGTCGACGGCCCCTCCGGACGTCTCCAGCCGGGCCAGCACCCGGCGCAGGATGTCGGGTTCGGCGTAGTTCTTCGGCGCCGGACGCGTCGGGTGACTCATCAGCCACACCAGCAGATCGGAGGCGGAGCGGAGGGTCGTGGCACCGTCGTCGCCCTGGATGACCAGTTGCTTCCCGTCCGTCTGGCGCTGCACGGACGGCCCGTCCTGGCCGGGAGACCGCCCGGTGCGGCGGAGCATCTCCACGACGGCGGCGTTGCCCGCCGTGTGCCGAAAGTCCATCAGGCCGGGTGACGGCGACCGGTCCTGACGGACGGACGGCCGGACCGGCGAGCGCTCCTTCCGGATCTCTCGCGCACCGGTGTCGCCGTGAGCGTGCATGGGGTACCTTCCGCCGGGATCAGAAACGGTTCTCCTTACGTCGATAGCCGTCGGCGCGGGCGGACACCAGATCCCGCAGGGCAGCACGGGGTGCCCGATCAGGCAGCGCGGCGAACATGGAGGGCATGGCGGAGATGAGCGGACGTCCCGGATCACGCCGTCGGCTGGGTTGCCTCGCAGCCGTACTGCTCGCCCTCGCGGTGCCGGCCGGCGGGGCCGTCTGGCTGCTGCGGGGCGAGCTGTTTCATCCGTTCGGCGACGACCGGGCCTGTGCGGGCAGCGACCAGCGACTGCCGGAGACGATCGGCGTCCGGGGCACGCCACTCCCTTCCGATGCCTCCGACGTCCGCTACTTCACCCGGAACGGCAGCGCCGGGGTGTCCTTCCGGAGCGGGCGCCTGTCGGACTACCTGCACAGCGCGGGCATCGTGCCGGAGGGCACGGACCTGTTCGACAAGAGCCACGGCAGTGTCGGCGTCGCCGGCGAGCCGTACCGGCTTCCGGACGGCCTGTGCGGTCCCGGCCTGCGGACCCCCGTCTGGTACTACGGCCCCGTCGACGGCGTCAGCGTGACCGTCGAGCGCTCGCCGCTGTTCGGCGACCATCTCCGCTTCCCGGCCCGCGCGGTGGTCACGTACACCTTCGACTGACGCCCGGTCAGCTCCGCGTCACGGCCTCGACGATCTGGCGCAGGCCCTCGGCGAGGGCGTCGCCGTCGGGTGCGGTCTTCGGGTCGAAGGTCCACTGCGCGATGAGGCCCGACATCAGGGTCATGTAGAAGCGGCCGAGGGTGTCGGCGGTCTCGTCGGAGACGCCCTCCTCCGGTACGCCCATGAGCAGCGCGATGAGACCCCGGCCGCCCTCGCGCTGGGCGCGGGACAACTGGTCGCGGACTTCCGGCAGTTGGTCGCCCATCGCCATGATCTCCATGCCGAGGCGCCACATCGAACCGGGCTCGCGCATGCTGTCGGCGATGTTCGACCACACCTCGCGGAACCGTTCAAGGGAGCCGGGCGCTCCAGTCAGCCCCTCGTCGCCGCCCTCGAAGGACATCTCCTCCACCAGCGCGATGTAGGCCTGCGCGAGCAGCGCGTCCTTGGAGCCGTAGTGGTAGCCGATCGAGGCGAGGTTGGTCCCCGACTCCTTGACGATGTCGCGCGCCGTCGTCCGCGCGAACCCCTTCTCCAGCAGGCAGCGCTTGGCGCCTTCCAGCAGATCCTCACGGTGTCCCATGCCGGCCAGCCTACCCCGGGATCCATACAACCGTCCTACACGCATGTCATATACAAACGTTCTAGACAGGCGTTTAAGACGCCCGTACATTCCTTGGCATGACGAACCCGACGAGCACGACCACGAGCACACCCGAGACCAACTCCCGTGCGGGGCGCCGCTGGGGGTCCCCCCTCTGGGGGAGGACCGCACTCGGCGTGCTGATGCTGCCGCTGCTCCTGGTTTCCATGGACGTCTCGGTCCTGTACTTCGCCCTCCCGGCGATCGGCGCCGACCTCCGCCCGAGCGGCACCCAGCAGCTGTGGATCCTGGACATCTACGGCTTCGTCCTGGCCGGTCTGCTGATGACGATGGGCGCGCTGGGCGACCGCATCGGCCGCCGACGGCTGCTGCTGATCGGCGCCGCGGCCTTCGGCGGCGCCTCGCTGCTCGCCGCGTACGCCGACAGCGCCGGAACCCTGATCGCCGCCCGCGCGATCCTCGGCATCGGCGGCGCGACCCTGATGCCGTCCACGATGGCCCTGCTGCGCACGATGTTCACCGACCCCGGCCAGCGCGCGAAGGCGATCGGCCTGTGGTCCGGCGTCATGACCGGCGGCATCGCACTCGGCTCGGTGATGAGCGGGATCCTCGTGGAGCACTTCTGGTGGGGCTCGGTCTTCCTGGTCAACCTGCCCGCGATGGTGATGCTGCTGGTGCTCGGCCCGGTCCTGCTCCCCGAGTCCAGGAACCCCTCCCCCGGCCGCTTCGACTGGCTGAGCGTCCCGCTGTCGATGGCCGCCGTGCTCCCCGTGATCTACGGCGTGAAGGAGATCCCCTCCGAGGGCTGGCACCCGCTGTACGTCGTCTCGATCACCGTCGGCCTGCTCTTCGCCGCGCTCTTCGTCCGCCGCCAGCGCACCAGCACCTCGCCGCTGATCCCGCCGGCCCTGCTGAAGGGGCACGGCTTCACCCCGGCGCTGGTCCTGAGCCTGGTCGCCTCGCTCGCCATGATGGGCTCGGCGATCTTCACCACGCAGTATCTGCAGGCGGTGCTCGGCAAGAGCCCCCTGGAGGCCGCGCTGTGGAGCCTGCTGCCCTCGGTCTTCATCGGGGCCGCCGGTCCGCTCACGGCACAGCTGGTCCAGCGGGGCGTCGGCCGGGGCCATGTCGTCGCCGGCGGCTTCACGGCCATGGCGGGCGGGTTCGTCCTGCTCGCCCTCGTCGGCACCGACTCGCAGTGGCTGGTGCTGGCCGGGGCCGGTGTCCTCGCCTGCGGGATGGTCGCGATCATGTCCCAGCTGACCGACCTCGCGATGACCGGCGCACCGGTGGAACGGGCGGGCACCGCCTCCGCACTGCTGGAGACCGGCACGGAGTTCGGCGGGGCGCTCGGCATGGCCGTCCTGGGGTCGATCGGCACGGCCGTCTACCGCCACCAGATGCCGGTCACGGCCCCGGCGGAGGCCCGCGGGACGCTGGGCGGCGCGCTGGCCACGGCGAGCCGGCTGCCGGGGCCCGCGGGAGAGACCCTGCTGCGGACCGCACGGGAGGCGTTCACCAGCGGGATGCAGGGGGCGGCGATCGCGGGGGCGGTGCTGCTGGTGCTGGCGGCGGTGGGGGCGGGGGTGACGCTGCGGAGGAAGTGACCATGCAAACGCCGGACGGGCTGACCAACTCAGCC